>NZ_JAPSET010000013.1:0-143637 GCF_026847585.1 Phreatobacter sp. AB_2022a | reverse complement strand
TCAGGTCGTCAGCGATCCGATGATGCTCTACGAAACGCGCCGGCTCGCCGATGCCGTGCGGGCGCTCGCGGCCGAACGCGAGGCGCTCGCCGATCGCGTCGCGGCCGTCGAACGGGCCGCGCAGGAGCGCGGGACCCATGGCGACATCACCGCATCGATCGGCCGGCGCGAGCCTGCCGCCGCGCCAGCCGCCCCGCGCGAACCGCAATTCGCCGAGCGGGAGCCGCAATTTGCCAGCCCGACGCCCCTGCCCCGGCCGGGCGTGCGCCAGGTCGGCGCGCAGCTGGCTGCGGCGGCCTCGGCACCGGTGGCCGAGCCGCTCGTCGTACCGGCGCCCGCGCCGGCGCAGGCCGCGCAGGAATCGACCGCCATGCGCACCGAATTCGGCGTCGATATCGCGGGCGAGACGTCGGTCGATGCGCTGCGCGCGCGCTGGCACTATCTGCGGGCCCACCACGGTCCGCTGCTCGAGGGCCTGCGGCCGCTCGTCGCGGTGCAGGACGGCGCGCGCCCCGGCGCGGTCGATCTCAGGCTGATCGCCGGACCGCTCGGCAATGCCAATGCCGCCACACGCCTCTGCGCCTCGCTCACCACCGCAGGTGTGAATTGCAAGCCGGCGATTTTCGACGGACAAAGGTTGGCACTGAGGTAGCGCGGGTCCCGGTCGGCCGGAGCAAGCCCGCCGACGAGGGAGGACACGCGCATGGCATCCAGGCCGTTTGCTTGGGAAAAGTCCTATCCGGAGGGCGTGTCCTGGGACGCGCCCATCAAGATCACGACGCTGGGCGCGCTGATCGACGGCACGGTCAAGACCCATGGCGCGCGAACGGCCTTCGAATTTCGTGACCGGACCATGACCTATGCCGAGCTCGGCGCCGAGGCCGAGCGCTTCAGCGCGGCGCTTCAGCGCGCCGGCATCGGCAAGGGCATGACGGTCGCGCTCTACCTGCCCAATACCCCGCACCATCCGATCTCGTTTTTCGGCGCCGCCAAGATGGGCGTGCGGCTTGCCCATCTCAGCCCGCTCGATGCCGAGCGCGTACTGGCCTACAAGCTCAAGGATTCCGGTGCGCGCGTGCTGGTCACCACCGACATCGCGCCGCTGTTCGGGACCGCGCTGAAGCTGTTCGAGGCCGGCCTCGTCGACCGCCTGATCGTCGCCGAGGACGCGACCTGGGGGCCGTCGGGCGTGCCGACTCTGCCGATTCCCGACAAGCCCGGGATCACGACCTTTGCCACCTTCATCGCCGGCGCGACGGCTCCTGTCGCCTGGCCGGAGGTGAAACCCGACGATATCGCGCTGCTGCAATATACCGGCGGCACGACCGGCATGCCCAAGGGCGCCATGCTCAGCCATGGCAATCTGACCGCGGCGGTGTCGATCTATGACGCCTGGCAGCAGGCCCTGCCGACCGGCGCGCCGGAGAACGACCGGGTCATCCTGGTGCTGCCGCTGTTCCACATCTATGCGCTGACCAGCGTCATGCTGCGCCAGATCTCGCGCGGTTCATGCATGCTCCTGCGCATGCGCTTCGATGCCGAGCAGACGCTCGACGACATCGAAAAGCGGAAGGCCAATGTCTTTCCGGGCGTGCCGACCATGTGGATCGCGCTCGTCAACCATCCGCGTTTCGCCAGCGCCGACCTGTCCTCGCTCGCCTATGCGGCATCGGGCGGCGCCGCCCTGCCGGTGGAGATCGCCCGGCGCTTCGAGGGCCGCACGGGCCTGCGGCTGACCGGCGGCTGGGGCATGACCGAGACCTCGCCCGCCGGCACCAACGTGCCGAATACCGGCGTCGCCAAGCCGGGGACGATCGGCCTGCCCTTGCCGGGCGTCGAAATGGATGTCGCGGCCCTCGATGATCCGCACCGCAAGGTCGGCATCGGCGAGGTCGGCGAACTGCGCATCAAGGGGCCGAACGTCACCCGCGGCTACTGGAACCGGCCGGAGGAAAGCGCCAATTCCTTCGCCGACGGCTATTTCCTGACCGGTGACATCGGCTACATGGACGCGGACGGCTTCTTCTTCATCGTCGACAGGAAGAAGGACATGATCATTTCCGGCGGCTTCAACGTCTATCCGCAAATGATCGAGCAGGCGATCTACGAGCATCCGGCAGTGGCGGAGGTGATCGTCATCGGCGTTCCCGACGGCTATCGCGGCGAGGCGGCCAAGGCCTTCGTGTCGCTGCGCGAGGGCGCCGAGCCGTTCAGCCTGGACGAGCTCAAGAGCTTCCTGGCCGACAAGGTCGGCCGTCATGAAATGCCCGCGGGCCTCGAATTCCGCGACAGCCTGCCGAAGACGCCGGTCGGCAAGCTGTCGCGGGCGGAGTTGCGCAACGAGATCAAGGCGGCGGAGGCACGGGCCTCGGGCTAGGACAGTGCCGCGCGCCGCCTGGTCCGGCTCGCGGCGCTATTTCAGGCTGAGCGGCTGTACGGCCGAGACGAGCGCGATCAACTGGCCCTGGTGGCGCGTATTGGTCTTGCGAAGGATTTCACGCAGACGCGTCCGCGCGGTGCCGTCCGTCGCGCCGTTCTTCTCCGCCGCCTGCTTCAGCGTCAGCCCGGCCGCGAGGTCGGCGGCGATCTTCGCCTCCATCACGGTCAGACCGAACAATGTGCGCAGGCGCGCCTCGCAATCGGCACGATGCGCAGGGCCCGTCTCGTGAATGGCGATGACGGCCCGCTGCGCCGGCCCGAGCCCGAACGGATGCATGCCCACGCTCGGCGAGACCGACAGGATGAGCGGCGGCGACGGCTGCTCGGACAGGTCCGGCATGACCAGCATCGCGCCGCCGGCGCGCGGGGCGCGGTCGGTGCCGCCGGCGCAGCATTGACCGATCAGGCGGCCCAATATCCTGTCGTCGCCCGGATTGACGGCGACGATTTCGCTGGCGACGGCCTGGAGCGGCGCGTCGGACCGCTCCAGCAGCGCGGAGGCCGTGCTGTTCATGCGCAGGATGCGACGGTCGGCGTCGACGAGGATGAGGCCGAGCGCGCGCTGCAGCAGCCCGTCGGCCATCCCCGTTCCATTGTCGAGCTGCTCGCTGATCCGTGTCGCGCGTTCGAAATGCGGCAGGATCTCGCGCAGCAGACCGAGCTCGGCGCCGTCGAGCCGCCCCTGGCGGCCGCTGCGCTGCAAATCCAGGAACCAGCCGGTCCCGCCTGACGACCGCAGCTTGCAGGTCCAGCCGATCTCCATCTCGCGGCGGCGGAAGAAGCCGTCCCACAATTCACTGCGCCGGAAGGTATGCTCGTCGATCAGCTCGTCGCGCGCGGCGATCCGGCCGACCGGCAGAGACTGCATGGCGCGCAGCAGCTCGTCGTTGCGCAGGGTGTCAGGATCGAGACGCCTGAAATCCTCGACATCGTCGGCCGACGCCACCGCATCGAAGCCGTCTTCCCCCGGCCCCATGCGCAGCAGGCAGGCGCGCGAAGCGGAAAACAGGCGCGCCAGGCTGGCCATGGCCGAGGCCAGCGAGGTCTGCTGGTGGGCAGCATCATAGATCTGCCCGATGAGATGAGACATGGAGCCTGCCGACATTTGCGCCACCATCACTTGTCCATTCAGCCCTTTTCGCATGGACAAGGGCATTCGTTACGGGGCGGACGCCGGCACCGCCATTCGGTGGCCGATCCAGCGCGTCCATTGGCCGCGCGCCGGCACGATTCGGATGAGGTCCATCAAAACGCTGCCGGCGCGTCCATCATTTGCTGGAGGTCGTGTTTCATGCGCATGCCGTTAGGTCAATAGCGGCGTGTCGGCGGCGTCATCGACCAGGCGAGGCACATGAGTGCGCTTCGTCGGTGAAGGCCGGTTTTCGCAAAAACGCGCAGCAGGTGCGTCCGGACCGTCGCGACGTTGACCCCCGAGGGGCATCGCCGTAGCCGCAGGGCGTGGCTGGACCGCGCCGGCATTGCGCCTGCCGCGTCAGCGCGGCGCACGAGCGTGCCGGCACCGGGGGCCTGATGTCGGGCTCGCCACGCCGCGTCGCTGCCATGTCATCGCCCGGGATTGTGCCGACCGCCGGCCTCATGCTGATTGGCGCCTCAGGCGCCGCAAAAACCAAACGGCGCGCGGAGCCCTCGATGGCAAGCAACGTCACGGCAAGCAGGACGGAAGCACGCAACGCCTATCTGCTGCTGCTGGTAATGCCGCTGTTCTTTTCCTCGAACATCGTCATCGCGCGCGGCATCGGCGATGCCGTGCCGCCGTTCACCCTGGCGCTGCTGCGCTGGGCGCTGGCGGTGGCGATCCTCCTGCCTTTCGCCTGGTCCCCGCTCATCCGGCACCGGCCGGTCCTGAAGAGCTCCTGGCGGCGCATCCTGCTGCTCGGTTTCCTCGGCATGTGGATCTGCGGCGCGCTCGTCTATATCGCGCTCGCCGCCACCACCGCCACCAACGGCACCCTGATCTACACGACCTCGCCGGTCATCGTGCTGCTGATCGAGACGGTGGTGCTGCGCAAGCCCCTGTCGCCGCTCCGGCTGGCCGGTGTCGTGCTGGCCCTGGCAGGCGTCGCGGTGATCGTGCTCAAGGGCGATGTCGGCGCGCTCCTGGGGCTGCGGTTCAATCCGGGCGATCTCGGCATCGCCGCGGCGGCGACCGCCTGGGCGGTCTATTCGGTCGTGCTGCGCGACCGGTCGCTCGCGACCATGCCGACGCTTTCGCTGTTCGCCGCCATCGCCATGGCCGGGGTCGTCACGCTCCTGCCCTTCAGCCTCTGGGAGGCCTGGCACGGGCCGGTCCTGCCGGCGACGCTGCCGGTCTGGACGGCAGTGCTGGCGCTCGCCCTGTTCTCCGCCGTCGGCGCCTTCTCGCTCTACCAGTACGGGGTCAAGGTGGTTGGGCCGGCGATCACCTCCTGCTTTCTCTATCTCCTGCCGCTCTACGGTGTCGGCATGTCCGTTCTTTTCCTCGGCGAAAGCTTGCATGCCTATCATTTCGCCGGCATGGCTCTGGTGCTGGTCGGCCTGGTCGCGGCGACGGCGCCGACCGACATCGCCGCCGCTCTTGCCGCCCGGTTCCGCCCGGCGCCATCAGGGGAGCCTCCCCACAGGGGCCCCTCCTCACCGCCGTAATTTGGGCTATAACCGCCCGCAGGTTTGAATCGACCGCGACCCTCCGGTCTATCATCCGCGACCCGCGATCAAAGCACCCCGACAATGCCAAGCCGCCGTGACTTCTTCGAGACCTTGATGGCCGCCCCGGCGCTTGCCTTGCTGGTGCGACCGGCGGCCGCCCAGGCTCCGGCGCCGCAGCCTCCGGCGCAGCCGCCGACGCCGCTGCAGGCGGCGACCGCCGCGGTGGCCGACGGCCAGCCGATCTCGCGGCAGGCCCTCATCGACTATGCGCGCGAGATCTCCAAGGCGCCCTATCAGGCACCGCGCGCCGAGATTCCCCGCGCGCTGACGCAGCTGAGCCTGGAGCAGTACCGCCAGATCCAGTTCAAGCCGGACAGGCGCCTCTGGGCCGGCGAGAACCGCGGCTTCACCCTCGAACTCCTGCCGCCCGGCAACGTCTTCACGACCCCTGTCGCGATCCGCACGGTGGAAAGCGGCATCATCCGCGACCAGCGCTTTGCGGCCGACCTGTTCGACTATGGCAACGTGCCGCCCCTGTCGGCCGACGCGTCCCTGCCCTTTACCGGTTTCCAGGCGCTGGCGCCGCTCAACCGGCCGGACCAGATGAACGAGGTGATGACCTTCCAGGGTGCGAGCTTCTTTCGCGCCATTGCCCGCGGCCAGACCTTCGGCCTGCAGGCACGCGGTCTCATTCTCAATGTCGCCGAACCGCAGGGCGAGGAGTTCCCGGCCTTCCGCACCTTCTGGATCGAGCGGCCCGGCGCCGGCTCGACCAACCTCGTCATTCACGGCCTGCTCGATTCGGACAGTGTCACCGGGCTCTACCGATTCTCGCTGCGGCCGGGTGACATCACGGTCTGCGATACCGAGGTGACGCTGTTCCCGCGCGTCGATCTCGCCCATGTCGGCATCGCGCCGCTGACCGCCAATTTCCTGTTCGCGCCGAACGACCGGACCAATGTCGACGACGTGCGCGGCGGCGTGCACGACGTCAACGGCCTGGAAATGTGGAACGGCAACGGCGAATGGGTCTGGCGGCCGCTGCACAATCCCGACACGCTGCAGATCTCGGCCTTCGTCGACCAGAACCCCAAGGGGTTCGGACTGCTGCAGCGCGACCGGCGCTTCGAGGCCTACAACGATCTCGACGCCCGTTTCGAACGCCGGCCGAGCGTCTGGATCGAGCCGCTCAACGAGTGGGGCCAGGGCCAGATCCAGCTCATCGAGATTCCCGTCAACGACGAGATGAACCGCAACATCCTCGCCTATTGGCGGCCGCGCCAGCCGCTCGCCAAGGGCGGCGAGCACAGCTTCACCTATCGGATGCACTGGTGCTGGCAGCCGCCCGAACGGCCGAGCTTGCCCTATGTGGCGGCAACCCGGACCGGCCGCGCCGCGGGTGGCGGCCGGCGCCGGCGCTTCATGGTGGACTACACGGCGGAAGAGTTCGCCGATCCGACACGCGGGGTCGGGCTGAAGCCGAATCTCACCACCCAGCGCGGCAAGGTCGGCGCCGTCGATGGTCGCTTCGTGCCCGAACTGCGCCTCTATAGGGTCACCTTCGAACTTGATCCTGAGGCCGCCAATCAAGTTGAACTGAGGCTCGTGCTGGAACGCGACGGACAACCGCAAAGCGAGACATGGCTCTATCGATGGACGCCCTGACGGATCAGACCCTGCCGATCGCGCTCGGCCGCGCCAAGGGCGCCATGCCGCCGGCGGCTCCGCTGGCCATGCCCGCCGCGTCGCTGCGCAGCTGGAACGAGACGGAGGAGCGCCCGCGCGCGGCGCCGGAGCGCTGGCGCAAGCCCTGGTTCTCGCGCTTCGTCACCTTCGGCGGCATGCTCGCCATTTCCTGCTTCGGCGGCTACCAGATGTACAAGGTGGTCGAGGCGGGCGGCGTCACGCTGCTCGAATGGTTGTTCATGATCCTGTTCGTGATCAACTTCTCCTGGATCGCGCTCGCCTTCACCAGCGGCCTGGTCGGCATGGGCAACCTGTTGCGCCACGGCATCACCGTGAAGCCGGTGCTGCCGGAAAAGCTCAGGTCGCGCACTGCGGTGGTCATGCCGATCTACAACGAGAGCCCGGGCCGGGTGTTCGGCGCCGTACAGGCGATCGCAGAGGACGTGATCGCGACCGGACATGGCGCCGCCTTCGACTTCTTCTTCCTGTCGGATACGACCGACCCGGACATCTGGATCGCCGAGGAGCGCGCCTTCCTGGCGCTGCGCGAGCGGCTGCCCGACATCGGCATCTATTATCGGCACCGGCCGAAAAATACGGCGCGCAAGGCCGGCAATATCGCGGACTTCGTCACCCAGTGGGGTGGTTCCTACGATCACATGCTGGTCTTCGACGCCGACAGCATCATGACCGGCGAAACCATCGTGGCGCTGGCCGACGCGATGGAGAAGGATCCCGATGCCGGCATCATCCAGACCCTGCCGCGCCTGATCAACCGCAATACGCTGCTGGCGCGGCTCCAGCAGTTCGCCGCGAGCGTCTATGGGCCGCTCTGCGCGGCGGGGCTTGCCGTCTGGTCCGGCCGCGACGGCAATTACTGGGGCCACAACGCCATCATCCGCATGGAGGCCTTTGCCGGTTCGGCCGGTCTGCCCGATCTGCGCGGCAAGCCGCCCTTCGGCGGCCATATCCTCAGCCACGACTTCGTCGAGGCGGGGCTCATCCGCCGTCGCGGCTATGGCGTCTACATGCTGCCGCAGCTCGGCGGTTCCTATGAGGAGAGCCCACCTTCGCTGATGGATCTCGCCATCCGCGACCGGCGCTGGTGCCAGGGCAACCTGCAGCATTCGCGCGTTATCGGCTCGAAGGGCCTGCACTGGGCGACCCGCCAGCACTTCGCCACCGGCATCATGAGCTATCTGTCGAGCCCGCTCTGGCTGATCCAGCTGCTGGTCGGCTTGATGCTGGCCTTGCAGGCGGCCTTCATCCGCCCGGAATATTTCACCAACCAGTTCACGCTGTTTCCGGCCTGGCCGGTCTTCGACGCCGAACGCGCCTTCAACCTCTTCATCTTCACCATGGCGATTCTGCTGGCGCCGAAGATCTTCGGCTGGTTCGTCACCCTGCTGAACGGCCCTGCCCGCCGCGGCTCGGGCGGCGCGATCCGGCTGACCCTGTCGGTCATTCTCGAGATCGTCCTGTCCGTGCTGCTCGCGCCGGTCATGATGCTGGTCCAGGCGGGCTCGGTATTCTCGATCCTGTCGGGCCGGGACACCGGCTGGAAGACCCAGCGGCGCGACGACGGGTCGATCCCGCTGCGCTCGATCATCGCGCGGCATTGGCGGCATACCCTGCTCGGCATCGTCGCGGCGATCGCGGCCTTTTCCATCTCGCCCTATATCTTCGCCTGGATGTCGCCGACCATCATCGGGCTCTGGCTGGCGGTGCCGACCTCCTGGGCTTCGGCCTCGGCCACCATCGGCTGGGGCCTGCGCCGGCTCGGCCTGCTGCTGATCCCCGAGGAAACCCGGCCGCCGGAGCTCGCCGAACGCGCCTACCGGCTGGGCCAGGAGTTCGAGGCGCTCGGGCTCGAGGATCACAAGGCGCTCGACCTCGTTCACGGCGACGCCGACTTCCGCGACGTGCACCAGTCGATCATCCAGGTGCCGCCGGCGCGCGTGCGCGGACGGATCGATACCGATCGGGTCATCGCCGAGGCGAAGCTGACCGACGCGCAGTCGATCGAGGATGCCCGCAAATGGCTTTCCGGCCGCGAGACGGTGCTGGTTCTGCATGACCGCGCGCTGATCGCCCTGTTGGCGGCCCTGCCGAGCGCCGCGGAGGCCACGGCCGAGGCCGCCTGACGGCCGCGCGCGGCGGCCTTGGGCGCTGCGCTGCACAAATTCCCGGCAGTGCGGCGCCCGCCGGTTGGGCACGGCGGCCGTTCGCGGTCGTTCCCGATCTTCACGAAGAGCCGCAACAGCCTGATATGGCCTGTTTTTCCGCCATCGCTCCGGCCCTGGCATTGGCCTTGCTCGACCCTGTCCCGACCCTTTGAACGGCCGCCAACGACGCCGGCCCCTGGCTTGTTCATGACGGGGAGCGGATGGCTCAGGACTTCAGTGCGGATCAGAAGCGCTATCTCGAAGGCTACGTGGCGGGCGCCGCGGCGGCGCGGGCCGTTGGCGGGCTCGGCGCGGGGCCCGCTGCCGCCGCATCGGCGCAACCGGCCGGCCCGGATGCCGAACATGTCGCCGCCCAGGATGCCCAGAGCGCCGCAGGCCGGAAGCTGGTCGACCAGGAAAAGTGGAAGCGCGAGCAGCACCCTTTCGAGGCCTATCGGCGGCTCGCGGCGGAGGCCGCGACCGGCAAGCTGCCGCCGCCGCCCGACAATTTCCGCTGGCGCTATTTCGGGCTGTTCAATGTCGCCCCGGCGCAGGACAGCTTCATGCTGCGCATGCGCCTGCCGAACGGCATCCTCAAGGCGCATCAGCTCGCCGGGCTCGCCGATCTCGCCACCCGTTTCGGCGGCGGCGCGCTCGACGTCACCACCCGCGCCAATCTGCAGATGCGCGAAATCCGGCCGGAGAACGCCGCGGCGCTGCTCGAGGAGCTGATGGATCTCGGCATCGTCGCGCGCGGCTCGGGCGCCGACAATATCCGCAACGTCACCGGTTCGCCGCTCGCCGGCATCGATCCGGCGGAACTCATCGACACCCGGCCGCTTTGCCGGCAATGGCATTTCCATATCCTCGCCGATCGGACGCTCTATGGGCTGCCGCGCAAGTTCAACGTGTCCTTCGACGGCGGCGGGGTCTCGCCGGCCCTCGAGGAGACCAATGATGTCGGCTTCCAGGCGGTCGTGGTCCGCGACGGCGCGCCGGTGCCACCCGGGACCTACCTGCGGCTCGTTCTGGGGGGCATTTCCGGACACCAGGATCTCGCCCGTCCGACCGGCGCCTTCTGCAGGCCGGACCAGGCGAGCGCGGTGGCCGATGCCATCGTCAGGGTGTTCATCGCCCATGGCGATCGCTGCAACCGCAACCGGGCAAGGCTGAAATACCTGCTGGACGACTGGGGGTTCGCGACCTTCCTCGCCAAGGTCGAGGAGCGGTTCGGCGCGCCGCTCGCGCGGATCGACGAAGCCTTCGTCGCGCCCCGGCCGGCAAGCCGCCGGGATGCCCATATCGGCGTCCATCCGCAGCGCCAGCCCGGCCTCAACTGGATCGGCATCGCCGTGCCGGTCGGTCGCCTGACGGTCGCGCAGGCGGCCGGCCTTGCCGCCATCGCCCGGGAATGCGGCGATGGCGATATCCGCCTGACCGTCTGGCAGAACCTCATCCTGTCGGGGATTCCGGACGCAAGGGTCGCCGCCGCCGAGGCGGCCGTGGCGGCGCTCGGCCTTGAGACGGCGGCAAGCCCGATCCGCGCAGGGCTCGTCGCCTGCACCGGCAATGCCGGCTGCAAGTTCGCGGCGGCCAATACCAAGGCCGATGCGCTGGCGATCGCCCGGCATGTCGAGGCTCATCTGACCCTGGACGTTCCGGTCAACGTGCACCTGACTGGCTGCCATCATTCCTGCGCCCAGCACTATATCGGCGATGTCGGCCTCATCGGCGCACGCGTGCCGGTCAATGACGATGGCGACACGGTCGAGGGCTACGACATCGCGGTCGGCGGCGGCTTCGCCGAAAATGCCCGCATCGGCCGGGTGATCTGGAAAGGCGTCGCGGCGAACGAAGCGCCGCGCCATGTCGCGGCGCTGCTTGCGGCCTATCGCACCCATCGGCGGGGGCCTGAAGAGGGTTTCCAGGCCTTCACCCTGCGCCACGACATCGCGGCGCTCGACGCGCTGGCGGCGCCGCTGCTCGCTGAAAGCGCACGGTCGACCATGCCGGAGGCCGCCGAATGACCGCGCTGCCGGTGACGCCGATCCTTGCCCTGGTACCGGAGAGCGCGCCGTTCTCACCCGAGCAGCGCGCCTGGCTCTCCGGCTTCTTTTCCGCAGCGCTCGCGCCCGGTGGCGTGCCCGGAGCGGTGGGCATTGCCGCTCCAGCCGATACGGGAGCGGCGGCGCCCGCGGCGCTCGCCAGCAACGATGCGGCACCCTGGCACGATCCCTCCATGCCGCTCGACGAGCGCATGCGGCTTGCCGACGGCCAGCCGATCGCGCCGCGCCTGATGGCGGCCATGGCGCAGCAGGATTGCGGGCAATGCGGCTACAGCTGCGCCGACTATGCCAATGCGCTGGCCGGCAAGGCGGAAGAGCGGCTCAATCTGTGCGTGCCGGGCGGCAAGGAGACGCTGCGCATGCTGAAGGCGCTGGCGCCGGAAATCGGCGCGGCGTCGGCGGCTGCCACCCTGCCCGTCCCGGCCGCGGCCGGCGCGGCGCCCGAGCGCCCGAAGAGCCCGGTGCCCGGCCGGTCGCGCGAAGCGCCGGTCGCCGCGCGCTTCCTGACGCGTCGCCGGCTCAATGCGGAAGGCTCCGAGAAACAGACCTTCCATGTCGAACTCGACCTCGGCGACAGCGGTCTCGACTATGTCGTCGGCGACGCCTTCGGCGTCTTCGCCCGCAACGATCCGGGGCTCGTCGATCAGATCATCGCGCTGATCGGCGCCTCGCCCATCGCGCCGGTGCGCGGCAAGACGCTGCGCGACCTGCTGATCGAGGATCTCTCGCTCGCGCCGGCGCCCGACCAGCTGTTCGAGCTCGTGTCGTTCCTGACCGGTGGCACCCAGCGCGCCAAGGCGCGCGCGCTCGCGGCCGGCGAGGATCCGGACGGCGATGCGGCCCATTTGGACGTCATGGCGGTCATGCTGAAGTTTGCCGGCGTCAGGCCGCATCCGGAGGTCTTCGTCGAAGCTTTGGAGCCGCTGCAGCCGCGACTCTATTCCATCTCCTCCTCGATCAAGGCGCTGCCCGGCCGGGTGTCGCTGACCGTCGACGCGGTGCGCTACCAGATCGGCCGGCGGCTGCGGCTGGGATGCGCCTCGACCTATCTGAGCGAGCGGGCCCGTGCCGGCGAGGCCGTGCAGGTCTATGTGCAGCGGGCGCATGGCTTCGGCCTGCCCGCCGATCCCGCCGTCCCGGTCATCATGGTCGGTCCGGGAACCGGCATAGCGCCGTTCCGTGCCTTTCTGCAGGATCGCGGCGCCGACGGTGCGGGCGGACCGAACTGGCTGTTCTATGGCCATCAGCGCCAGGCAACCGACTTCTTCTATGCCGAGGAGCTTGCGGCGATGAAGAAGGCCGGGCTGCTGACACGCCTCTCGCTCGCCTGGTCGCGCGACGGAACGGAGAAGGTCTATGTCCAGGACCGCATGCGCGAGAACGGCCAGGATCTCTGGCGCTGGCTTGCCGACGGCGCCCATTTCTACGTCTGCGGCGACGCCAAGCGCATGGCACGCGACGTCGAGGCCGCGCTGGTCGACATCGTCGCGCGGCACGGCGCGCGCACGGTGGACGAGGCGGTGGCCTTCGTTCAGGACCTGAAAAAGGCCGGCCGCTATCAGGCGGACGTCTATTGAGGTCCGCGATGATCGAGGCGACTGCCGAGCGGCGGGACAGGATCGGGCCGCTGGCGGTCCTGCCGCTCTTCTGGGCGCTCGGCGGGCGGCAGGCCCTGGTCGCCGGCGGATGCGACGCGGCGGCCTGGAAAGCCGAGCTGCTGGCAGCCGCGGGCGCGCGCGTCCTGGTGGCGTCAGAGGCACCGGGGGATGCGCTAAGCGCCCTCGCGGCGCGCTGGCCGGATGGCGCCATCACGCTCCGCGACCGCGGCTGGGATCCCGCCTGTTTCGAGGGAATGACGATTGCGGTCGGGGCCTTTGCCGCCGATGCGGAGGCCGAGGGCTTCCGGGCCGCGGCGCGCGCCGCCGGGGTTCCCGTCAACCTCGTCGACAGGCCCGCGCTGTGCGATTTCAGCTTCGGCGGCATCGTCAACCGTTCGCCGCTCGTCGTCGGCATCGCGACCGACGGCGCGGCGCCGGTCTTCGGCCAGCAGGTACGCAGCCGAATCGAGGCGCTGCTGCCGCCCGGCATCGCCGCCTGGGCCGCCGTCGCCAAGAGCTGGCGGCCTCGCATCATGGCGCGCGACCTTCCCGCCGCCGCGCGGCGGCGGCTCTGGTCGCGCTTTGCCGCCATGGCGCTCGATGGCACCGGCACGCCGCCGGATGCACGTGACCTCGACCGGCTGCTCGCCCCGGACATCGCGACGGCACCGGCGGGCGGCCGGGTGATTCTGGTCGGCGCCGGGCCGGGCGAGCCGGATCTCGTAACGCTCAAGGCGGCGCGGGCGCTGCTGGCCGCCGATGTCATCGTCCATCAGGGCCCTTGCCTGTCGGCGTGCCTCGATCTCGCCCGGCGCGAGGCCAGGCGCTTCGATGTCGGCGGCGCGAATGCTGGTGCGATCGCCGCCCTGCTCGCCCGTTTCGCCCGTTCCGGCCGCGAGACGGTCCTGCTGATCCCGGGCGATGCCCGTGCAAATCCCCTCGCCGTGGCGGTCTCGGCGCGGCTCGAGGTGGCATCCGTCGCGGTTTCGGTCGTTGCCGGCGTCGCCGAAGCGACCCACGCGCAAACACCGGGCGCCGTGCCCACGCCGGCTGCCGGCGCGCCGCGGTTCGGCATGCCGGCAGGCGTCGCCGCCGCGCCTTTTTCTTGACAAGCAGGGCGCGACCTGTCACATCGGCGGCCAATCAGCCGGCGGCGACGCGGCGGGCATGCGCCTGCTATTCCCAACGTTCGGCGACGTTTTTCTCGCGAGGACGAAAATGGCCAAGGCCGCCACCATCAAGATCAAACTCGTGTCGACTGCGGATACCGGCTTCTTCTATGTCACCCAGAAGAACTCCCGCACCATGACCGACAAGCTGTCGAAGAAGAAGTACGACCCGATCGCGCGCAAGCACGTCGAGTTCAAGGAAGCCAAGATCAAGTAAGACGGCTTCTCCCGACTTTTCCGCATGCTGAAATGGCCCCTTCCGGGGCCATTTTTGTTGAATGGGGCCCGCAGGCCAGAGCCGTCGCCGTCCCCGTCGCGCGGCGACCGATTGCCTGGCGCGTCGGTGTCTGGGCGATGTCGAATGCATGCGTATCCGGATCGAGCCGGATGACGAGCCGATAGTTCGCCACCTGCTCGCGGGGCACGTCGCGCGGCGCTTCCAGATGCATCTGGCCGCCGAACCATTCGCCCGGCAGCACCGTATGATCCTTCATGATCGTCTCTTCGAAGCGGCCGATCGCCTCCTCGCCGCGGTCCGCGGATGCGATCATGGTCGCCGTGCCGGCACCGGCGAGCGAGCCGGCGAGGACGGCGTTGCGATAGGTCGGCTGGCCCGAGGCGACCGCGGCGCCCGCGCCGATCATGACGGCGCCGAGAATGAGACCGGTGATCTGGGCCGTGCGCTCCTCCTGGACCAGTTGCTCGTAGCTGATCACCTGGAGCGGGCGCGGCGTGCCGCCGACATTGAGCTCGGCATTGACGGTGGCCAGGGTGAAATTGACCGGCGCCGAACCGCCATTCTGGATGGCGACCACAAAGATCGGCCGTTGTCCGCGCCCTTGCTCGCGCAGCTTCGGGCTGATCACCACCCGCGTCACCGAGTCGGTCGAGACGATGGCCGACCGGCCGTCGCGGTAAATCGGCATTTGCGCGGCGGATGTCGGCCGGAATGAAACGCGATCCTGCGTGACACAGCCGGCCAGCATCGCTGCCGCGATTGCGACGGACATGACCCTACGCATGATTGATACCCCCCAAACGTGCGTCTGTGGCGCACTGCAGCCGCACGCTGGTGTTCGCGGGCCGGACGTCAAGCCGGCGGCGCGCCGCCCAGTCGCATGCCCGGCGGCCGATCCGGCGGTCATCGGGAGGATCGGCGACCCTGACGGCCCAGACCTGCGCGGGGAATGGTTTCTATCGCATCGGCCTCTCGACGCAGATGCCGTCACCTCTCCGCAGGGGCTATGGTAGATCGAACTTGCCTTCACGCTGCCGGCCGGCCTCTCGGTCCGGCATTTCCTACGAGGAGCTTTCGTCCATGAAGCTGTATTATTCTCCCGGCGCCTGTTCGCTCGCCCCGCATATCGTCGCTGAGGAGCTGGGACTGCCGCTTCAGCTGGAAAAGGTGGCGCTCGCCACCAAGACCACCGAGGCGGGAGCCGACTATTTCGCGGTCAATCCGAAGGGGTCGGTGCCGGCGCTGCAGCTCGACAATGGCGATGTGCTCACAGAGGGCCCGGCCATCTCGCAATATCTCGCGGATCAGAAGCCCGGCTCGACCATCGCCCCCGCCAACGGCACCATGGCGCGCTCGCGCCTGCAGGAAATGCTGAACTATATCTCGACCGAGATCCACAAGACCTACAGCCCGCTGTTCCGGCCCGATACGGTGGCGGAAACCCGCACGGAGCGGGAGGCGTACCTGCGCCGGCGCTACGGCCTCATCGAGAAGATCCTCTCCGGCCAGCCCTTCCTGCTCGGCAACGATTTCACCGCGGCGGACGCCTATCTCTTCACGGTGACCAACTGGGCCCGCATCCTCAAGCTCGACCTGTCCGAATTCCCCTCGCTGCTGGCGTTCCAGAAGCGTGTCGCCGAGCGGCCGGCGGTCAAGGCCGCGATGACCGCCGAAGGTCTGATCAAGGCCTGACGGCCCCTGCGCCCCGCCGGACATCCGCGCGGGGCGTTTCCTTGGCCGCTGCGGCGCCGATCAGGTGCCGGCCTTGCGGATCTTGTCGATCTCGGCCTGCCGCAGCAGGAAACGCTGCACCTTGCCACTCGGCGTCTTCGGCAACTGCGTGACGAATTCGATGTCGCGCGGATAGGCATGGGCGGAAAGCCGGCCCTTCACATGGAGCCGAAGCTCCTCGGCGAGCGCGGCGTCGCCGACGGCCTTGTCGGCCAGCACCACGAAGGCCTTGACGATTTCCGTGCGTTGCGGGTCCGGCACGCCGATGACGGCGGCCTCGATTACCGCGGGATGCTCGACCAGGGCGCTCTCGACGTCGAAGGGACCGATGCGGTAGCCCGAGGAGGTGATGACGTCATCGCCCCGGCCGACATAGGTGAAGGTGCCGTCCGGCTCCATCTGGACGAAATCGCCTGACCGGTAGTAGCCGCCGGCAATGCTCGGCGTCTCCTTTTTCCAGTAGCCGGAGAACCAGTGCAGCGGCGAGCGCGCAAGATCGGTGGCGAGTTCTCCCGGTTCGCCCGGCGGCAACTCCCGACCATCGACCGACAGCACGACGATCCGGATGCCAGGTGTGGCAAGGCCGGCGGAACCGGCATGCACCGCGTGTTTCAGGCGATGATGATTGACCACCACCATGCCGGTCTCGGTCTGGCCGTAATGGTCGTGGATCGGCACGGCGAGGTGATCGCGGAACCAGGTGATGACGGCCGGGTTGAGCGGCTCGCCGGCGCTGGAGACGACGCGTAGCCGTCCCTTGACGGCTTCCGCCGCCGCCGGTCCCGCCGCCATCAGCAGCCGGTAGGCGGTCGGCGCGCCCGCGAGATTGGTAATGCCGTAGCGCCTGATCATCGCATAGGTGCTGTCGGCGGTGAACGGCCCGTCGTAGAAGGTGGTGGCGTGCCCCATCAGGAGCGGTCCGGTCACCGCGTAGTAGAGGCCGTAGGCCCAGCCGGGGTCGGCAATGTTCCAGAACACGTCCTCAGGCCTGAGATCGACCGCGTCGCGCATATAGACCTGGAACGACAGCAGCGCCTTGATCGGCACCGGCACTCCCTTCGGCGCCCCGGTCGTGCCGGATGTGGACATCATCAGGAAGCGGTCTTCGCCGGTCAGCATGACCGGCTCGAACTGCTCGGCCTCGGCGGCGAGCGCTGCGTGAAAGTCGATGTCGCCCGGGCGGGGCGCATCGACCATGGCGACGGGCGGACAGTTCGCCACATCGTCGAGCTTGGCGCGGTTGGCCGCATTGGTGACCACCAGCCTGGCTTCGCTCGTGTCGAAGCGCTGCTCGATGGCCTTGGGCCCGAAGGCGGTGAACAGCGGCTGATAGACGGCCCCGGCGCGCCAGGTGCCGAGAATGACGACCAGCAGGTCGGGCGTGCGCGGCAGCATGCCGGCCACCACGTCGCCAGGGCCGACGCCGTGGCGCGCGAGAAGGTTGGCGAAGCGCGCTGCGCCGGCTTTCAGCTCCGCGAAAGTCACCGTGCCGCGCCGCCCCTCCTGGCTCTCCCAGATCAGCGCCGTACGACCGCTGGCGGCATGCCGGTCGCAGCATTCGACGCAGACATTGATGCCGCCGGCAAGGCTGCCGGACAGGGCCGCGGCCTCGGCCGCAGGGCTGAAGCGCGCGATGGCTTCGGCATAAGTCACGGTCTCGCCTCGTGTTTCTGTCATGCCACATCTCCCCGGTCTCAGTCGCTGGCACGCGCCGCAGGCATATATATCGGGTCAGGCGGTGTCGGCCGGCCGTGACGCCGCATCGGTTAGCGCGCCGGCCGAGGCTTGGCGACTCCGCCGAACAGCACATGAAGCAAAGCGGGGCTCCATCACCCGCGATGCGCCACGGCGGGGCGTCGCGCCACCTGCTCGGCGCGGGCGATTGCCACCAGGCCGCCCTTCGCGGCACATGGTCCATGCACCTGACCGTCAAGGAGGCGCAACATGGACCGGTTCACCGGCAGCTGCCTGTGCGGCAATGTCCGCATCGTGGCGTCGGGACGTCCCTATCGGGTCGGCCTCTGCCATTGCCTCGACTGCCGCAAGCATCACGGCGCTCTTTTCCATGCATCCGCGATCTTTCCCCAGGATGCGGTCGCGGTCGAAGGCGAAACGCGCGGCCATGCTGGCCGCTTCTTCTGCCCGACCTGCGGCTCACCCATGTTCGGGCGCAGCGCGGATGAAATCGAAGTCAATCTCGGGGTGCTGGACGCGCCGAACCGGCTGACGCCGACCTATGAAAGCTGGATCATCCGGCGCG
This sequence comes from Phreatobacter sp. AB_2022a, assembly GCF_026847585.1. Classification (NCBI taxonomy): domain Bacteria; kingdom Pseudomonadati; phylum Pseudomonadota; class Alphaproteobacteria; order Hyphomicrobiales; family Phreatobacteraceae; genus Phreatobacter; species Phreatobacter sp. AB_2022a. The sequence goes on along the minus strand of NZ_JAPSET010000013.1, from coordinate 125,639 downwards.
AGGCCTGGCTGCCGCCGTTTCCGCTCGCCCGGCGATACGAGCGCGATCGCGACGCGGCGGAGCGATCCGAGGCATAGCTTGCGGGATATTGGCGACCGGCGACGGTGGCCGGCCGGACAAGGCGCAACAGGGAGAGGCCATCCCTGCCCGGTCCGACCGGCCGACCCCACGATCCCAGGACATGCGGCGGACCTGAGCATGCGCAGGGTATGGCGCCGCGATCGGGGAGCCTAGCCGCCGGCCAGGGCGGCTTCAACGAGTGCGGCCAGGCTTGGCCGAGGCCGGTCGTCTTAACGTAAAGAGAGTGAGCGGGAGATCGCGGAATTCCGCGATATTCCGGCGAAACGGCGGGGCGACCCGGCCGGTCAGGCGGCGTCGAGCACCACGCGGTTGCGGCCGCTGCGCTTGGCCTGGTAGAGCGCCTGGTCGGCGCGCTTGACCAGCGGCTCGGCGCCGCTGTCGGTCGGCCGGCACTGCGCCATGCCGATCGACACGGTGACATCGATCGCGCGGGCGCCCTTCTGGATCGGGAACGGCTCGCCGGCGACCCGCGCGCGGATCCTTTCGGCAACGATCGAGGCGACGCTGGCGTCGGTATCCGGCATGATGACGACGAACTCCTCGCCGCCCAGGCGGCAGGTCAGGTCGATGCCCCGGACGTTCTTGCGGATGCGCGCGGCAAACTCGCGCAGCACCTCGTCGCCGACATCGTGGCCATGCGTGTCGTTGACAGCCTTGAAATGATCGATGTCGAGGATGAGCACCGACAGCGGCTTGCCGCGCAGGATCGCCTGCTCCACCAGGGTGCCGAGATGGCGCTCCATGTAGCGGCGATTGTGCAGTCCGGTCAGCGCATCGGTGATGGCCATCTCGATCGATTGCTGGACATTGTCGCGCAGGCGGTCGGAATAGCGCTTCTTGCGCACCTGGGTGCGGACCCGGGCCGACATCTCGTTCCGGTCGATCGGCCGCATCAGATAGTCGTTGATGCCGATGTCGAGGCCGCGCATCAGGCGGGCGTCGTCCTCCGGCTCGGCCATGACGAGCAGCGGCAGGCCGCGCGTGCGCTCCAGCGAGCGGATCTGCGAGCAGAGCCGCAGCGGATCGAAATCGGCAAGGCTCAGCGACACCATGGCAAGGTCGTAATCGCCCTCGGCCGCGCGGAACAGGGCTTCCTGCGCGCGGGTCTCGACATCGACCCGCTGCTGCTTGTGCAGCGCCTGGACGATGCGCTCGACCGAGGACTGGCGGTCGTCCACCACCAGGACGCGGCCGTGGAGTCCGTTGTCGCTGACCGTCTCCAGCCGCGGATCGCCGATGCCGATCTCGAACGAGGTCATGGCGCGCATGCGCAGCTCGTCCTGCACCATTTTCAGGCGGGCGAGCGAGCGCACGCGCGTGACGAGCGCGAGATCGTTGACTGGCTTGGTCAGGAAATCGTCGGCGCCGGCCTCGAGTCCCCTGACCCGGTCGGAGGGCTGGTCGAGCGCGGTGACCATGACGACCGGAATATGCTGGGTGGCGGTGCTCGACTTGAGGCGCCGGCACACCTCGAAGCCGTCCATGTCGGGCATCATCACGTCGAGCAGGACGATGTCGCATTGCGCGCGCTCGCAGATGGCCAGCGCTTCCGGGCCGGACATGGCGGTGATGACGTCGAAATATTCGGCCGACAGGCGCGCTTCGAGCAGCTTCACATTGGCCAGGATGTCATCGACGACGAGGACCCGCGCGGTCATGACGTTGCTTCCTCGCGTTCTCAGGCTGCGCCCAGGAAGTGGCGCACGGTCTCGATGAACTTGGCGACCGAGATCGGCTTGGACAGGTAGGCCTCGCAGCCGCCGGCCCTGATCCGCTCCTCGTCGCCCTTCATGGCGAAGGCAGTGACCGCGATGACCGGAATATGCCTGATCGTCTCGTCTTCCTTGATCCAGCGCGTGACATCGAGGCCGGAGACTTCCGGCAGCTGAATGTCCATCAGGATCAGGTCCGGCCGGTGACTGCGGGCGAGCGTCAGCGCCTCAGTGCCGTTGCGGGTCTGAATGGTCCGGTAGCCGTTGGCTTCCAGGAGATCGTGGAAGAGCTTCATGTTCAGCTCGTTGTCTTCCACGATCATGACTGTCTTCGACATCGCATGATCCGTAACATCGCAAGATCCGGCCAGTTGCCGCACCTTGTTGAATGGGACACAAGGTAGCCGGGATTCCTTTCAGAAAGGCAAACCATGGCACCAGCCCGGGACAGTGGCGGCCGCGCCGCGGCCGAGGAGATGGCGGTCAAGGCGCTGGCATTCCTTGCCGCCGAGCCGGATCGGCTGGAGCGCTTCCTGGCGCTTGCCGGCATCGATGCGGGGGCGATCCGCGACGCCGCGCGCCAGCCGGGCTTTCTCGGCGCGGTCATGGAGCACCTGATGTCGGACGAGCCGCTGCTGCTGGGCTTTGCCGCGCATGAGGGCGTCACGCCGGAAACGGTGGTCAAGACGGCGCGGGCGCTCGGCATCGTGCCCTGGGAACGCGGCTTCGCCTGACCGGCCCCTTGCCGGCGTTCCGGCCCGGCCCCAAGATCATCCGCCATGGCCATTCTCGCCTTCTGCCGGGACTGTTTCGCGACCTTCGCGCCGACAGCGGCGCGCTGTACGGCCTGCGGCTCGCCGCGCATCGTCAGGCACGACGAGCTCGACACGCTGGCCATCGCCCATGTCGACTGCGACGCCTTCTATGCAGCGATCGAGAAGCGCGACGATCCATCGCTCGCGGACCGGCCGCTGATCGTCGGCGGCGGCAAGCGGGGGGTCGTCTCGACCTGCTGCTATCTTGCCCGCATCAATGGCGTGCGCTCCGCCATGCCCATGTTCAAGGCGCTGGAACTGTGCCCCGACGCCGTCGTGCTGCCGCCCAACATGGAGAAATATGCCCGCGTCGGACGCGAGGTGCGCGATGCGATGCGGGCGCTGACGCCGCTGGTCGAGCCCCTGTCGATCGACGAGGCCTTTCTCGATCTCAGTGGCACCGACCGGCTGCACGGCGCGCCGCCCGCCCTGGTGCTGGCCCGTTTTGCCAAGGCCGTGGAGCGCGGCATCGGCATCACCGTGTCGATCGGCCTGTCGCACAACAAGTTCCTGGCCAAGACCGCCTCCGACCTCGACAAGCCGAGGGGCTTCGCCGTGATCGGCCGGGCCGAGACGCTCGACTTTCTCGGACCCCGGCCGGTCTCCACCATCTGGGGCGTCGGCAAGGCCATGACGCAGACGCTCGAACGTGACGGGCTGCGGCGCATTGCCGATCTCCGCCGTTTCGACGAGGCCGAGCTGATGCGCCGCTACGGGGTGGTCGGCCAGCGGCTGTCGCGCCTCGCCCGCGGCATCGACGGCCGCAAGGTTTCACCCGACGACGAAACCAAGTCGATTTCGGCCGAGACCACCTTCGACACCGACATCCGGGACGGCCGCACCCTGGAGAAGCGCCTGTTTCCACTGTGCGAGAAAGTGTCGAGCCGCATGAAGGCGCAAGGCTTCGCCGGCTCGACGGTGACGCTCAAGCTCAAGAGCTCCGATTTCAAGCTGCGCAGCCGCTCGCGCACCCTGTCCTCGCCCACCGTGCTCGCCGCACGCCTGTTCGAGGCGGGGCGCGACATGCTGGCGAAGGAAGCCGACGGCACCGCCTATCGCCTGATCGGCATCGGCCTTTCGGATCTCACCAGTCTCGACAAGGCGGATCCGGCCGATCTCGTCGACACCTCGATCGCCAGGAACGTCAAGGTCGAGGGCGCGGTCGACGCGCTGCGTGCAAAATTCGGCAGGGCGGCGGTCGTCAAGGGCATCACCCTCGACGACTAGCGGCCGGCCTGCCGGCCGCCATTCTCCGTCGGGCAAGGTTGCTCGCGCCGGCACGGGCTGCTAACCGGCATTCGGTCATTGGGAGCTGCGCCATGAAAGGCGGTCCGTCCGCAACCCGCTGAGCCGCAACAACCCGGTCGTTGTTGCGGCGGTCTGCATTTTCGGAACCATGATCGAGGCAGGTCGCCGCCAAACTCCCCGTTTGTGCGGATGATCGCTCATGTCCCATCTCATCAGGCCCGCTGCCACCGCGCAGCGCCGGCCCCCCTCCCTGCCGTCGGCGCTGCTGCTGATGGCGCCGTTCGACCTCATCGCATCGCTGGCCATGGACATCTACCTGCCGGTGGTACCGCTCATGCCGGGCGCGCTCGATGCGTCGCCGGGGCTCGTCCAGCTCACGCTCAGCCTCTACATGGCGGCGCTCGGGCTCGGCCAGGTCCTCTTCGGCCCGCTGTCGGACCGCATCGGACGCCGGCCCGTCGTCATCGGCGGCGCGCTGCTCTTCGCCACGGCGTCGTTCGGCCTCGCCGCGACCAGCAGCGGGCCTGTCTTCGTCGCCTTGCGCGCCGTCCAGGGCCTTGCGGCATCCGCGACGTTGGTTGCGACCTTCGCCACCGTCCGCGATGTCTATGCCGACCGGCCCGAAGGCACCCTCGTCTATGGCCTGTTCAGCGCGATGCTCGCCTTCGTGCCGGCGCTCGGCCCGATCCTCGGCGCGCTGATCGCCTGGCAATGGGGCTGGCGCGCGATCTTCGCCACCCTCGGGCTGCTGGCGCTCGCCGCCGCCCTGCAGGCCCTCGCGCGCTGGCCCGAAACGCGTCCTGACCGGGCGCGCATTCCGGCTCGGAGGTCGGGCGCGATCCTGCGCAGCGGTGCGTTCTGGACCTATACGCTTGGCTTCGCGGCGGCCATGGGCACCTTTTTCGTGTTCTTCTCGATTGCGCCGCGCATCCTGATCTCTCGCCTCGGCCTGTCGGAACTCGCCTTCAGCATCGCCTTCGCGTCGGTCGCTCTGGTGATGATCGTGGTTGCCCGCCTCGCGCGCGGCCTGCCGGCGCGTCGGGGCATCGACGGCACGCTGGTGCGCGGGCTCGGTATCATGCTGGCCGGCGCCGGCCTGCTTGCCGGCCTTTCCGGCAGCGGCGGGCCGTCGCTTGCCGCGATCCTCGCGCCGATGTGGGTGATGGCGGCCGGCATGGTGCTGGTCGTCTCGGTGACCGCCAATGGCGCGCTTGCCGGCTTCGATGACCGGGCCGGCGCGGCGGTGGCACTCTACTACGCCGTCCAGAGCGCGATCGTCGGCGCCGCCGGAACGCTTGCCGTCATCGCCCTGCCCGCCGACACCGCATGGCCGCTCGTCGCCTATTGCGCAGCCATGGGGACGATCACCCTCGCGGCGCTCGGCCTGCTCAGGCGGAGCGGCTGAAGGCCTTCGCCGGGAGCCCCTGCCGGTCACTCAGCGGCTGCAGGGGTTCTCGGCCAGCCACTCGATCCGGCTGAGCGTACCGCGCAGCGCAAACTCGCCGTAATTGACCACGAGCTGGCGCGAAACGCCGTTCTCGTAGAGCTCGAAGGCAATGGAATAGGCCGGCGTCGGGCTGTCCTTGCCAGCTTCGAAATAGCTGATCGTCACCGGCCAGCGGGCGAGCTGCGCCAGGCGCGGATCGCGTGCGGCCTCCTCCACCTCGCCACCGGCGCCGGGCTCGATGCGCCGGCCGATCACCGCGGTCGCATTGTAGAGCTTGGTGCCGGTCTCGGCGCCGTCATAGACCTTGACCTCGAGGATCGTCTGGCCAGCGCGGGCGGCATCGATGATCCGGCGCAGATGTTCGGTCGGAAAGATCGTCTGGCCGTCGATCTCGGATTGCGCCGGCCGCGGCTTGGTGACGGCGATGCGGATGCCGCCGGCGGCGCGGGTCGCATTGCCGTCCGTCTCCTCGCGCGGCGTGCCGTTCTCGGTCGAACGCGACGTGAAGCGGAAGCCGGTGCCGTCGCCCTCCTCGAAATTGGCCGTGCGCACGTCCATCACGACCGGATTGCCGTTGACCACCAGCTCGACCACCTGGCGGAACGTCGTCGAATAACCCTCGCAGACATTGCCTGTGGTCTCGAACAGGATGCGGCCGCGGGCGGTGTCGACGCCGCGGGCGGCGCGCCGGCCGTCGAGCGCGAGATCGTAGACACCCCGGTGCGGCGTCAGCACCGGTTCCGCCGCAAAAGCCGCCGGCACCGACGCGCTGACCAGGAGAGCTGCGGCGAGTGCGAGCGGGCGGATCGACGGCATATGTGGCTCCAGGACTCAAGGGCGCTCCGAATGGCCAGCATAGGAGGGCGGATCGGAGGCGACAACGCGGCGCCGCTGTGTCCGGCGCGGACGATCCGGGCCGCCCGGCCGGCGGGCCGTGCCGGGAATCCTTGCCTTGCGCCGCCCGCCGCCTTCGGGCAGGTTCCGGCGCCGCCCTTATCTCGTGCGAAGCCCCCGGGGATCTGCCATGTCGACCATTGCCAACCGTCTCGCCGAACTCGGTATCAACCTGCCGACTCCGGTCGCTCCGATCGCCAATTACGTGCCCTTCGTGCGCACCGGCAACCAGCTCGTCGTCTCCGGCCAGATCTCGCTTGCGCCGGAAGGCCTGCTGGCTGGCAAGCTCGGCGGCGGCGTATCGATCGAGGACGGCCAGAAGGCCGCGCGCCAGGCGGCGATCAATGTGCTCGCCCAGATCCAGGCGGCCGTCGGCAATCTCGACAATGTCGTGCGAATCGTCAGGCTCGGCGGCTTCATCAACTGCACGCCGGATTTCGTCGACGCTCCCAAGGTGATGAACGGCGCCTCGGACCTGATGGTCGAGGTGTTCGGCGAGAAGGGCCGCCATGCCCGCTCGACGATCGGCGTCGCGGCGCTGCCGGTGAACGCGGCCGTCGAGGTCGAGGCCCTGGTCGAGATCGCCTGACGATGCGGCGGGCGGCCATGCGCCGCCCGCGTCATTCTGCGCGTCACGCGGCAACGGCAGTGGACTTGTCGCCCGCAGCCTGACAATCATCATGTCCGGGCCTCCGCGAAGGTGCCCTGGACGGTTGGCATGCGCGCCGTTCGGCGCTTCCGCCTCCGGCTGCCGAAGGGGGGAGACATGTTCGATCGCCGCAGGTTCCTGACGGTTCTCGGCGCAGCCGTGGTGGCCGGAAGCCGGCCGGGTTTCGCCACGGGTTCGGCCGCAGGCCGCCTGACCGAACTCGGCATCAGCCTGCCGACGGCAGCCGCGCCGATCGCCAACTACGTTCCCTTCGTGCGCACCGGCAGCCTGCTTGTCGTCTCCGGGCAGCTTTCGGCCGGACCGCAAGGCGTGCTGACGGGCAAGCTCGGCGGTGGGGTGTCGATCGAGGACGGCCAGAAGGCGGCGCGCCAGGCTGCGATCAATGTGCTCGCCCAGATCCAGGCGGCGACCGGCGATCTCGACAAGGTCACACGCATCGTCCGGCTCGGCGGCTTCATCAACTGCACGCCGGACTTTGCCGATGCGGCAAAGGTGATGAACGGAGCTTCCGATCTGATGGTCCAGGTGTTCGGCGACAAGGGCCGTCACTCGCGCTCGACCATCGGTGTCGCCGCCCTGCCCGCCAATGCCCTGGTCGAAGTCGAAGCCCTGGTCGAGGTTGCGTGATGGCTGCGCCCGATGATCTCCGCTGGCTGGTGGCCAGGCCGATCGCCCATCGCGGCCTGCATGGCCTGGAGGCGGGCGTGGTCGAGAACCAGCCACGTGCCTTCGCGACGGCGGTCGCCGGCGGTTATGCCATCGAATGCGACGTCCAGCCCAGCGCGGACGGCGAGGCCATGGTGTTTCACGACCATACGCTGGACCGGCTGACCGAGGCCGGCGGGCGGGTCGATGCCCTGACCGCCGCCGCCCTCAGGACGGTCGCCTTCAAGGCGACCGCCGACCGGATGCTGGCGCTGCCGGAGCTGTTCGCGCTGGTCGCCGGCCGCGTGCCGCTGGTGGTGGAGATCAAGTCGGAATTCGACGGCAAGCTTGGCCTCACCCAGCGCGTGGCCAAGCTAGCGAGCGCCTATCAGGGGCCGCTGGCACTCATGTCCTTTGATCCGGGGCCGATCGCCTGGCTGAAGGCCAATGCGCCCGGTCTGGTGCGCGGCATCGTTGCCGAATCGACCCCCACCGGCGCGGCCTGGGCGCGCATGCCGGCTGAGATGAAGCGGGATCTGGCCGCGCTCAGTCATTTTCCGGCGACCGATCCGCATTTCCTGTCGTGGAAGATCGCCGACATGCCGAACGCCGCGACCGTGCTCTATCGCAGCGCTTTGAAACGGCCGGTGATCTGCTGGACGGTGCGCACCGATGACGAGCGTTTGAACGGCGCGCGCCACGCCGACCAAGTGACGTTCGAGGGCTACCGGGCTTAGTATAGGCGGAGATGAGCGCCCCGCCCTTCACCATCCGCATCGTCTCGCGCCTTGCCGAGATTCCCGCCGCCGACTGGAATGCCTGCGCCGCCGACGAAACCGGTGCGGTGGATCCGTTCCTCGACCATGCCTTCTTCCTGTCGCTCGAGGAGTCGGGGTCAGCGGTGCGCGCGACCGGCTGGCTCGGCCATCACCTCGTGCTGGAGGACGCGGCCGGGCGGATCCAGGGCGTGCTGCCGTGCTACCTGAAGAGCCATTCGCGCGGCGAATATGTCTTCGACTATGGCTGGGCCGAGGCCTATGAGCGTGCCGGCGGACGCTACTATCCGAAGCTGCAGGCCAGCGTGCCGTTCACGCCGGCGACGGGACGGCGCCTGCTGGCCCGGCCCGGCCCCCAGCAGGCCCTGGCGCGCACCGCCCTCGCCCAGGGCGCGGCCCAGGTCGCGCTGCAGCGCGGGGTCTCCTCGCTGCACGTCACCTTCTGCACCCGCGACGAATGGGAGCTGATGGGCGCGGCCGGCTATCTCCAGCGCACCGACACGCAGTTCCATTTCGAGAATGCCGGCTATGCCGATTTCGACGCCTTCCTGACCGCCCTCTCCTCGCGCAAGCGCAAGGTGATCAGGCGCGAAAGGCGCGCGGCGCTCGAGGGGCGCGGCATTACCATTCGCCGGCTAACCGGTGGCGCGCTGACCGAGGCGGTGTGGGATGCGTTCTTCGCCTTCTATACCGATACCGGCTCGCGCAAATGGGGCAGCCCCTACCTGACCCGGTCGTTCTTTTCTCTGATCGGCGCGCGCATGGCCGACCGGATCCTGCTGATCATGGCCGAGCGCGAGGGCCGCTACATTGCCGGCGCCATCAATTTCATTGGCCGCGACGTGCTGTATGGCCGTCACTGGGGCTGCATCGAGGACCATCCGTTCCTGCATTTCGAGGTCTGCTACTACCAGGCGATCGACTATGCCATCAGCGCCGGATTGCAGCGCGTGGAGGCCGGCGCGCAAGGCGAACACAAATTGGCGCGCGGCTACCGGCCGGTCGAGACCCTGTCGGCCCATTTCATCACGGACCGGGGCCTGCGCCGGGCGGTCGGCGACTATCTGGAGCGCGAGCGCCGGCATGTGACCGAGGCGATCGACGAACTCGACGCGCTCGCGCCATTCCGCCGGCCAGGCGCGGAGAACGAACCGGACTGATGGTGAATAGCCGGTAAACATCCGGTCGATTCGTGCGGCGAGGCTGCGGTTTCTGAACGCCAGATAAACGCTTGCGATATTGGCAGTTCAGATTGCGCGGCTCATTCTGGCCGCAGTCGGATCGTCCGACACCGTCATAAGGAGAGGTTCCATGTTGGATCGTCGCGCTTTCTTCGCCACCCTGGTCGGTGGTGTCGCGGCCGCCGCAATCGCCGGCAGCAAGGTCGCCGAGGCCGCCCCGCTCGTCGCCGAGACCCTGACCCCCGCTCCCGCCGCGACGTCCGCCGAGCCGGCCGCGGCCGAGCCGGTCGAAATGCATGGTCAGCGGCACGGGCACCGTCACGGCCATCGCCATCATCGCCACCGGCATCACAGGCACCGTCATCACCGGCATCACCGTCGGCATCGCCACTGAGCGATGAGGTGACCGCCCGGCATCCTCGCGATGCCGGGCGTCTTCTTTGATTTCCGAACGTTCTACGGGAATACCCAGACGAACTGCCGCAAGGGAATGTGTAGTATCGCGACAATGGGGCGCTCTGCCAATTTCATCATGGAGGAATTGACATGCTGCATCGTCGTACATTTCTGGTACTCCTCGCCGGTGCTGCCGCGCTCGCTGGCACCGCCGCTGCGGAAGCCGGTCCGGCCCCGACCCCCGCTGCGCCGCCGGCCATGCCGCCGGGCACGCCTTCCGCCGGGACCTCCGCCGCGCAGGCGACAGGCGCCGAACCCCGCGAAATGCAATACTGGTACTGGCGTCGCCGCCGTCGCTGGGGCTGGCGCAGGCGCTATTGGCGCCGCCGCTACTGGCGCCGCGGCTACTGGTAAGGCGCGCGTCACCACCGGCCGACATGGCCAGCAGCATCCGGCCGGCGCCGACCGTGGTCAGGCGCCGGCAACCATTTGCTGAAATTATCCGACACAGACGGGAAACATACCGATGCTAGGCAACGCGCATTCCGTAGGATGGCCCGCGTCACGGAATCCCGAAGCCTGATACGTTCTGGAGATGCCCATGCTTGATCGTCGTTCGTTCCTGGCCGTCATTGCCGGCGCTGCAGCCGCTGGCGTTGCCGCAAGCCGGGCCGAGGCCGCGCCCGTCGCTGCCGGGGCTCAGTCTGCCGCGAACACGCCGACCACGGTTGCCGGGCTGCGCGAGAGCCTGAGCGCTACGCCGGCCGCCGAGCCGCGCGAGATGCAATACTATTATCGCCGCTACTATTACCGTCGTCCGGTCTATGTCTACCGGCGCCGACCGCGGCTGGTGCGGCGCTGCTTCTGGACCGGCTATGGCCGCGTCTGCCGCCTCTATCGCGTCTGGTAAGCCCTGCGCCGACCTCGCTTGACGGCCGCCTGACGGCCTGCGACACCCTCGCACAGACCAGCGCGAGGGTGTTTTCATGTCCGTGCCCGCCTACGATTCCAGCAATATCTTCGCCCGCATTCTCCGGGGCGAACTGCCGGCCACCAAGGTCTACGAGACCGACCGGGTCCTGGCCTTCATGGACATCATGCCGCGTGCCGACGGCCATGTTCTGGTGATCCCGAAAAGCCCGGCCCGCAACCTCCTGGACATTGCGCCCGACGACCTCGCCGAGCTCGCCAAGGCGACGCAGATCGTCGGCAAGGCCGTGAAGGCCGGCATGGGGGCCGACGGCCTGACCATCCAGCAGTTCAATGAAAGCGCCGGTGGCCAGGTCGTCTTCCACATCCACGTCCATGTGCTGCCGCGCTGGGAAGGCGTCGCCCTGCGCCCACATACCGGCGCGATGGCCGATCCCGCGGTTCTCGCGCAGCATGCCGAAAAGATCCGTGCTGCTCTCGGTGGCGGCGAATAGCGAATGGCGGGCAAGGCCCCGGAGGGGACGGACGATAGCTGACGCGTGCGGCGGCATCCCCCGCGTGCCATTCGCCTCCCGCCCCTCACCTCAGTCCGAGCCAGAAGGCCGAGCCGACCACGATGATTTCGGCGACGGCGACGCCCGCCAGCACCGAGCGGCGGGCGAGCCAATAGGCCGCGACGCCGGCGGCAATGGCGCCGGCGCGCCAGCCGAGCGGCAGCCCGGCGAGCACGCCGGCGGGATAGAAGGCAAGCTTGGCGACGACCGCTGCGAGCGTCGCGGTGGCAACCGCCCGCACCCACAGCAGGATCTCCGAGCCTTCGTTCAGGCCGCGGCCAAGCACCAGGCCGAGCCAGCGCCAGACCTCGCTCGGCAGGAAGCCGGCGATGATCAGCGCAAGATAGGGCGTCAGGTCGCTGCCGACGAGCGTCATGCCGCGGCCCTCGGCCGCAGAAGCCGTGCGGCGAGATAGGCCAGCGTGCCGCCGCCGAGCCCCGCCCAGAGCAGTTCGAGGCCATCGCCGGCGAGCGAGGCGAGCGGCAGCCCGCCAATGCCGATGCCGATGGCCAGCCGGTCGGACAAAGTGCGGGCCGTGGTGAACAGCGACAGAAGGAAAAAGATCGGGGTCAGGAACAGGAGCCCGGCCGCGAAGGCATGGGGAATGATGCCGGCAAGGCCGTAGCCGGCGGCGGTGGCAAGGGTCGCCGAGGCGAGCAGGCCGGTCGCCAGCCCGAGAAAGAAGGGCACCCTGCCCTCGCTGTCGACCGAAGGCAGCAGCCTGAGGCCTTCGACCCAGATCGAGATCGCCACCATGTGCGTGCAGAGGATCATGATCAGCGGGTGGCGCCGCCTGTCGGTGCGCAGATAGGGCATGAGCGACACGACCATGGGCAGGAGCCGCACCGAGGACAGGCCGACCGTCAGCCCGACCGCGAGCCAGGTGGCGCCGGTGCCGAGGCCGTTGACCAGAATGAGGTGGGCCGGTCCCGCCCAGATGAGCAGGGTCGCGAGCATGGCCCAGGCGAGCGGCATGCCGAAATCGGCGCAGACCGAGCCGATGCCGACGAAGGTCGCCGCCAGGATCACGGCGGGCAGGCCAGCCGACTGCCTGAGGCCCCGGCGGTACCAGCCGGCCTGCGAGATCGTTTGGGGGGGCGATGCGGTGGTCATGACCGCCGCCAAAATTCGCGGTCCGCGGCAGGAAGGCAAGATCCGCCCATGCATGTGGCCCATTCCGCGTGCGGCCCGAGGGGCCCGCCCTTCCAAAAGCAGAGCCCCGGCACTGGGCCGGGGCTCGGATCGGTCAAGCAGGTCGCTTGCAGGTCATTCGGTCTTGAGCGGAACCTTCGGCACGGAGCCCGACGGCCGCTTCGGCTCGACCGGCACCGGCAGGCCGCCCTGGCCGCCGCCCTTGCCACTGCCGCGGGGCTTGCGCTTCGGCGCCGCCTTGGCGGCGCTGCGCTTGACGCTCGCCCGCTTGACGATGGCGCGGACGTCCGGCGCCACCGGCTCGGGCTTCGGCGTGACCGGGCCCTGCGGGTGATCGAAACCGAGAACGGGGAAGCCCTCCTCGTCCTTCTCGACGATCACGCGGACATGGCCGCCATTCTTCAGCCGGCCGAACAGCAGGTCCTCGGCCAGCGGCTTCTTGATATATTCCTGGATCACGCGGGCCATCGGCCGCGCGCCCATCTGTTCGTCGTAGCCGCGCTCGATCAGCCATTCCTTGGCATCGGGCGACAGCTCGATCGTCACCTGCCGGTCGGCGAGCTGCGCCTCGAGCTGCATGACGAACTTCTCGACGACATTGCCGATCACCTCGGACGAGAGATGGCCGAAGGCGATCACCGCATCCAGGCGATTGCGGAATTCCGGCGCGAACAGCCGGTTGATCGCTTCGGTATCGTCGCCCACGCGCTTGGTGCGCGTGAACCCGATCGCCGGCTTTGCGAGGTCGGCCGCCCCCGCATTGGTGGTCATGATCAGGATGACATTGCGGAAATCGACCGACTTGCCGTTGTGATCGGTGAGTTTGCCGTGATCCATGATCTGCAGGAGGATATTGAACAGATCCGGATGGGCCTTTTCGATCTCGTCGAGCAGCAGCACGCAATAGGGGTTCTGGTCGACGCCGTCGGTCAACAGGCCGCCCTGGTCGAAGCCGACATAGCCGGGAGGCGCGCCGATCAGCCGGGAGACGGTGTGGCGCTCCATATATTCCGACATGTCGAAGCGCAGCAGCTGCACGCCGAGAACGGAGGCGAGCTGCTTGGCGACCTCGGTCTTGCCGACGCCGGTCGGGCCGGAGAACAGGTAGTTGCCGATCGGCTTTTCCGGCTCCCTGAGGCCTGCGCGGGCGAGCTTGATCGATGCGGACAGCGCCTCGATCGCCTTGTCCTGACCGTAGACGACCCGCTTCAGCGTGGTCTCGATGTTACGCAGGATCTCGGCATCGTCCTTGGAGACGGTCTTGGGCGGGATGCGCGCCATGGTGGCGATCGTCGCCTCGATCTCCTTCAGCCCGATCACCTTCTTGCGCTTGGCTTCCGGCACCAGCATCTGGGCCGCGCCCGACTCGTCGATCACGTCGATCGCCTTGTCCGGCAGCTTGCGGTCATGGATGTAGCGCGCCGACAGCTCCACCGCGGCCTTGATCGCCTCGTTGGTGTAGCGCAGGCGGTGATAGGTCTCGAAGGTGGTCTTCAGGCCCTTGAGGATCTCGATCGTATCGGGCACCGAGGGCTCGTTGACGTCGATCTTCTGGAACCTGCGCACCAGCGCCCGGTCCTTCTCGAAATACTGGCGGTATTCCTTGTAGGTTGTGGAGCCCATGCAGCGCAGCGTGCCCTGGGCGAGCGCCGGCTTCAGGAGGTTGGAGGCATCCATGGCGCCGCCGGAGGTGGCACCCGCGCCGATCACGGTGTGGATCTCGTCGATGAACATGATCGCCTTGGGGTGGGCTTCCACCTCCTTGATGACCTGCTTCAGCCGCTCCTCGAAGTCGCCGCGGTAGCGGGTTCCAGCGAGCAGCGTGCCCATGTCGAGCGAGAACACGGTGGCATCGCGCAGCACTTCGGGCACGTCGTTCTCGACGATACGCTTGGCGAGGCCCTCGGCGATGGCGGTCTTGCCGACGCCCGGGTCACCGACGAACAGCGGGTTGTTCTTCTGCCGGCGGCACAGGACCTGGATGGTGCGGCTGATCTCCGTGTCGCGGCCGATCAGCGGGTCGATCCGGCCTTCGCGCGCCTTCTTGTTCAGGTTGACGCAATAGGTGTCGAGCGCGTCGCCCTTCTTCTTTTCCTCGGTCGTCTTGTCCTTGGCCTCTTCGGGCTCGTCGGCGCCCTTGGGCAGGCGCGGCTCAGACAGGCCGGCGCGCTTGGCGATGCCGTGCGAGATGTAGTTGACCGCGTCGTAGCGCGTCATGTCCTGTTCCTGCAGGAAATAGGCGGCGTGGCTCTCTCGCTCGGCGAAGATCGCGACGAGGACATTGGCGCCCGTCACCTCCTCGCGGCCCGACGACTGGACATGAATGACCGCGCGCTGGATGACGCGCTGGAAGCCGGCGGTCGGCTTGGAATCCTCCGAGCCGTCGGTGATGAGATTTTCGAGCTCGGCGTCGATGTATCCGACGAGGCTCTTGCGCAGCTTTTCGAGGTCGACGCTGCAGGCCTTCATGACGGCCGCGGCGTCCTGGTCCTCGACCAGCGCCAGAAGCAGGTGCTCGAGCGTCGCATATTCGTGCCGGCGCTCGTTGGCGAGCGCCAGTGCCCGATGAAGCGATTGTTCCAGACTGCGAGAAAATGAGGGCAAGGGAACCTCTTGAAATATCAATGCGTCGACGGGGACACGAAACCTGAAGGCTACTTCTTCTCCATCACGCATTGCAGCGGATGCTGATGCTTGCGCGCGAAATCCATCACCTGGGTCACCTTGGTCTCGGCAACCTCGTAGGTGAAGACGCCGCACTCGCCGACGCCGTGCTGGTGAACGTGCAGCATGATGCGGGTGGCGTCGTCGCCGTTCTTGTTGAAGAACTTCTGCAGCACGTGCACCACGAACTCCATCGGCGTGTAGTCGTCGTTCAGCAGCAGCACCCTGTAGAGGTTCGGCCGCTTGGTCTGCGGACGCGTCTTCGTGATGACCGATGTCCCCGGCCCTCCGGGGTCCTGGTCCCGCTCGTCGCGTTTGCCCGCCATCATGACAGCAGAGCCTGCGGCCCGTGGCGACAGTAGAAAGCCAGTCTGAATCAGCACTGCGTTGTCAGTCATTGTGTGCTCGCGCCCCGGTGGCCCGAGGTGCCCGAAATGAGCCTGTCGACGGAACGGATGCCAGAATCATGCAAAGAGGCCGACCCCATTCAAGCCGAAGCTTGAGGCTAATAATAGGCACGGCTCCGGCTGCCCGCTAGGGCATCTGTCGGCGACCCGCCGCAACCGCGGCGCGCCGCCAGGTGGTGAGCGTCACCCCGGCCGAGGCATCGATCAGGCGGGTTCCGACCGGCGCAAGGCCGTGACCGGCCAGCACCGCCTCCGGCGGGCCGCCGCTAAAGCACGGACGCCCCTCCGGAATATGGGCCGCGGGAGCCCGCGAGAGAAGGAAACGGTCGTAGCCGATCCCGAGGAAGTGATCGAAGACGCCGGTGCCGCCGGTCACCGCCACGGTGCCGGCATCGATCCCCAGCCTTTCCAGCACATGGTAAAATGTCGCATGCGCCGGGTTCCACAAATGCGCCCTGGCGTCCGCGGGGTCGGCGGCAAGCCCGGCAACGGAAGTGGTCAGCACCAGCCGGCGCCGGCCGGGATTGGCATGCCTGACATGGCCGAGCCGGCCAAGCACCACCAGCGCAGCACGATCGAGGGCCGCCTGGAAGATGCGCCAGTCGGCATCGTTCATCAGGGCCTGCGGCATGCTGCCGTCCCGGGCGGCGATCATGCCCTCGACCGAAACGATGGCGTGACCTTCGACCACGATGCCCGTCGGGCGCGCCGGTTCCGGCGGCGCGGGGCGGACTGACGGGGATCGGTCGGGCATCGGGGATCAGGCTGCGCGAAGTTCGGTTTTCAGGAACGCCGCGAGGCGTGCCGCGGGCAGACCCGCTTCATCCGCGATCCGCCCGGCGAGCGCAACCGCCGCCGGCCGCGGCTGGCCGACCGGCCGGTCGAGCCAGTAGGAGACCGGGTTCAGCGCAGTTCGCGGATCGACCATCACGATGCGGCCGGCATCGAGCTGGGCCTGCGCAAGTGGCGGACGCGCCAGCGCGACGCCGAGCCCGCATGCCGCGGCGTCGAGCACCAGGTTGTAGTCCTCGAACCGGCGGTCCTGCGGGCGCGGACGGTAGTCGAGGCCGTGGGCGTTGAACCAGGCGCGCCAGCCTGCGGCGTCCGAATCATGGATCAACGGCTGATCCAGAAGGCGCTCCGGGCGGCCCGGCCCGATCCTCGCGCCGAGCGCCGGCGAAGCGACCGGATAGCACCATTCCTCGAAGAGCTGCTCGGAGACGCGGCCCGGCGCGCCACCGCGTCCGCAGCGGATGGCGAGGTCGATGCCCTCGTCGCTGAGATCGACGCGACGGTGGTCGACCTGCAGCACGATGCGCAGCAAGGGATCACCGCTCTCGAGCCGCTGCCAGCGCGGCATCAGCCAGAGCGAGCAGACCGAGGGCGTGGCGCTGAAGCGCACGACCGCGGCGCCGCGCGGCTCGGTCCAGCGATCGGCGCTGTCGGCGAACAGCGAAAAGGCCTGCTGGGTGCGCTGGAACAGGCGCTGTCCCTCGGGCGTCAGCGCGACGCCGCGCGCCTTGCGCTCGAAAACGCGCAGGCCCAGCCAGTGCTCGAGCTTCGCCACCTGGCGGCTGACCGCGCCATGGGTCAGGTTGAGCGCCTCGGCCGCCGCCGAGAAGCTGCCGCCACGGGCGGCCGCCTCGAAAGCGCGCAAGGTATCGAGCGGCGGCAAGTTCAAGCTGTGATCCATGGTCACAGCTCGTCATCGAATTACTCGTTTGTCAATCAGCTCAACGCGGCGTCTATCGAAGGCGACAAGACCGACAGCCGACAGGGCCCGCCATGACCTCCGCCTCGCCCGCCTCGCCCAGCCGCTCCGGCTCCGGGCTCGATCCCGTGCTCGCCTTCACCATTCCCTTCACGATCATCGCCTGGGCGGCGTCCTTTCCGGCGATCCGCGCCGGGCTCGCGGGCTTCGGCGCGCTGGAGCTCGCGGCGCTGCGGTTCGCGCTCGCCGGACTCCCCGCCGCGCTCTTTCTCGTGGCCACCCGCGCCGGCCTGCCGGATCGCGCCGATATCTGGCGCTTCCTTGTCGGCGGCATCGTCTTCATCGCGCTCTATGCGATCCTGCTCAATCTCGGCCAGCGGGTCGTTCCCGCGGGGGCCGCGAGCTTCATCATCAATACCAATCCGATCATGACCGCAGCGCTCGCGATGGCGATTCTCGGCGAGCGCTTCAGCCTGCGCGCCTGGGCCGGTACGGCCCTCGCCTTCGCCGGCATCGGCGTCATCGCGCTCGGCAACGGGCTGGACCTCGACGTCGGCGCCAGCGTGCTGCTGATCCTCGGCGCCGCCTTCTGCAACGCGATCACGACGGTGGTGCAGAAGCCGCTGTTCGCGCGCCACAAGCCGCTGGTCGTCGCGGCCTGGAACATGGCCATCGGCGGCCTTGCCCTGTCGCCCTTCCTGCCGGGCGCACTGGCCGAGATCCCGGCCGCGCCGGCGCAGGCGCTGTGGGCCGTCGCCTGGCTCGCCCTGGTCTCCAGCGTCGTCGCCTACGGCACCTGGGCCGTCACCCTGTCGCGGCTGCCAGCGGCCCGGGCCGCCAATTTCCAGTATTGCGTGCCGCCGATGGCCATGGCGATCAGCTTCATCTGGCTCGGCGAGGTGCCCGGCACGCTCGGCATCGTCGGCGGCGTGATGGCGCTCGCGGGCGTGGTGATCGTCAATCTGAAGCCGAACGCCTGAGCGGGCGGCCCGTGGTCGGCGGTCGTTGCCGACACCGCATCGATGCGCGGGCGGCCCGCCGCGCCTGGCGACGCGGCTCCGGTGGCGAGGATGGCCCGGCGCTCACGAGGCCTTGGCGGGCCTGGCCTCGGCGATCTTGACGAGGTTGCGCAGGATTGTCGTCGTTCCGCGCAGCCGGTCGTCCGGCTTCGGCCAGTCCCGGATGAAGACGATCTTTTGATCGGGCCTGACCTTGGCGAGCGATCCCTGCTCGCCGATGTAACGCACGAGCCCCTGCGGATTGGCGAATTTCTGGTCGCGGAACGACAGGACGATGCCGCGCGGGCCGGCATCGACCTTGTCGACATTGGCGCGCCGGCACAGCGCCTTGACCACGGCCACCTTGACGAGGTGCTGGACCTCCTCGGGCAGCGGGCCGAAACGGTCGATCATTTCCGCGGCGAAGGCGTCGATCTCCTGGTCGGTCTCCAGGTCGCCGAGGCGCCGGTAGAGCGACAGGCGCAGGTTGAGATCCTCGACATAGAGCTCCGGGATCAGAATGGGCGTGCCCACCGTGATCTGCGGCGACCACTTGTCCTCGACCGCGTCCTCGACGAGGCCGGTCTTCATCATGGCGACCGTCTCCTCCAGCATCTGCTGGTAGAGCTCGTAGCCGACCTCCTTGATATGGCCGGACTGGTCGTCGCCGAGCAGGTTGCCGGCGCCGCGGATGTCGAGATCGTGCGAGGCGAGCTGGAAGCCCGCGCCGAGCGTGTCGAGCGACTGCAGCACCTTCAGGCGGCGTTCGGCCTGCGGCGTGACCGGCTTGTTTTCCGGCAGCGTGAACAGCGCATAGGCACGCGTCTTCGAGCGGCCGACACGGCCGCGCAGCTGATAGAGCTGGGCAAGGCCGAACATGTCGGCGCGCCAGATGATCAGCGTATTGGCCGCGGGAATGTCGAGGCCGGATTCGACGATCGTCGTCGACAGGAGGATGTCGACCTTGCCCTCGTAGAAGGCGCCGATCCGGTCCTCGAGGTCGGTCGCCGCCATCTGGCCGTGGGCGACGATGAATTTCGCCTCCGGCACATGCTCGCGCAGGAACGCCTCGACCTCGCCGAGATCCTCGATGCGCGGGCAGACGAAGAAGGCCTGGCCGCCGCGATAGCGTTCGCGCAGCAGCGCTTCGCGCACGATCAGCGGATCGAACGGCGTCACGAAGGAGCGGACGGCCAGGCGGTCGACCGGCGGGGTCGCGATGATCGAGAGGTCGCGCACGCCGGTCATGGCGAGCTGCAGGGTGCGCGGAATCGGCGTCGCGGTCAGGGTCAGCACGTGCACCTCGGCCCTGAGCTGCTTCAGCCGCTCCTTGTGGGCGACGCCGAAATGCTGCTCCTCGTCGACGATGACGAGGCCGAGATCCTTGAAGGCGATCGCCTTGCCGAGCAGCGCATGGGTGCCGACCACGATGTCGACCGTGCCGTCGGCAAGGCCCTTCTTGGCGGCGGCGAGATCGGCCGAGCCAACCATGCGGGACGCCTGGGCGACATTGACCGGCAGGCCCTTGAAACGCTCGGCGAAGGTCTTGAAATGCTGACGGGCGAGCAAGGTGGTGGGCACCACCACCGCCACCTGCCGGCCGTTCATCACCGCGGCGAAGGCAGCGCGCAGCGCGACCTCGGTCTTGCCGAAGCCGACATCGCCGCAAACGAGGCGGTCCATCGGCCGCCCCGAGCCGAGATCTTCGAGCACGGCATCGATCGCGCCGGCCTGGTCCTCGGTTTCCTCGTAAGGGAAGCGGGCGGCGAATTCGTCGTAGGCACCGTCGGGCGCCACCAGTTTCGGCGCCTCGCGCAGCGCCCGGGCGGCGGCGATCTTGATCAGCTCGCCGGCCATTTCGAGAATGCGCTTCTTGAGCCGCGCCTTGCGGGCCTGCCAGGCGCCGCCGCCGAGCTTGTCGAGCTGGGCCTCGGCATCCTCCGAGCCGTAGCGCGACAGCAGTTCGATGTTCTCGACCGGCAGGAACAGCTTGTCGCCGCCGGCATAATGGATCTCGACGCAGTCGTGCGGCGCGCCGGCGGCGGTCACGGTCTTCAGGCCGACGAAGCGGCCGATGCCGTGGTCGACATGGACGACGAGATCACCGGCCGACAGGCTGGTCGCCTCGGCAATGAAGTCCTGGGCGCGCTTGCGCCGCTTCTGGGCGCGGACCAGGCGGTCGCCGAGAATGTCCTGCTCGCCGATGATGGCGATGTCAGGCGTCTCGAACCCTTCCTCGATGCCGAGCACGGCGAGCGCGATCTCGTCGCCGCGCAGCGCCTGCGCCGCGGCCCAGCTGGCGACGGGCCGCCCCGCCTTCAGCCCGTGATCGCCGAGGATCTGCTGGAGCCGGTCGCGAGAGCCTTCGGACCAGGCGGCGAGCACCACGCGCTTCTTGTCGGCCCGCAGCGCGGCGATATGCGCCACCACCGCGTCGAAGACATTGGCCGTCTCGTCGGCCCGTTCGGCCGCGAAGGAATGGCCGCGCCGGCCGCCGAGGTCGATGAGCGCGCCGTCGCTGGCACCCGCCAGGGCAAAGGCAGAGAGCTTGACCACCGCTTCGCCGCCGCGCCTGCGGTCCCATTCCTCCGCCGTCAGATAGAGCTGCTCGGGCGGCAGCGGCTTGTAGCCCGCGCCCTCCTGGTCGAGCGCTGTGCGGCGCGCGTCGTAGTAGTCGGCGATCAGGGTCAACCGCTCCCTGGCGGCCTCCTCGACGAGGCCGTCGAGGACGACGCCGCTGTCGGGCAGATAGTCGAACAGCGTGTCGAGCCGGTCGTGGAACAGCGGCAGCCAATGCTCGACGCCGGGATGGCGGCGGCCTTCGGACACCGCCTCGTAGAGAGCGTCGCCCTTGGTCGAGCCGCCGAAGGCCCGGACATAGGACAGGCGGAACTTCACCATGGTCTCGGTGGTGATCTGCACCTCCGAGGTCGGCACCAGGTCGAGCCGCTTGAGCTGGCCGGTGGTGCGCTGGGTCTCCGGATCGAAGGCGCGGATCGATTCCAGCGTGTCGCCGAAGAAATCGAGCCGGATCGGCGCGTCGAGGCCCGGCGGATAGAGGTCGAGAATGCCGCCGCGGACCGCATATTCGCCGACCTCGCGCACGGTCGAGGTGCGCAGATAGCCGTTGTTCTCCAGCCAGGCCGAAAGATTGGCCATGGACAGGACATTGCCTGGCGCCGCCGACAGCGACTGCGCCGCGAGCAGCGCCTTGGCCGGCACGCGCTGCAGCGCGGCGTTGATGGTCGTGAGCACCACGGCAGGCGTTGCGCGGCGGGTGATGCGGGCGAGCCGCGACAGGGTGAGCATGCGCCGCGCCATGACCGCGGCATTGGGCGAGGCCCGGTCATAGGGCTGGCAGTCCCAGGCCGGCACGGTCAGCACCTCGATGCCCGGTGCGAAGAAGCCGAGCGCCTGTTCGAGCGCCTGCATGCGCGGGCCGTCGCGACAGATGACGATCAGTTCGGGCGAGGCCTGGTCGCCCTTGCCGTGCAGCTGGCGGGCGAGATCGGCGATGACGAGCGCGTCGAAGCCCTGCGGTACGCCGGCAAGCGTCAGGCGGCCGCGCGAGGCAACGATATCGGCGGGAGATCTCTTCGCCATCAGCCGAGCCAGGCTCCCTTGCCTTCCGCGTGGAAGGTTTTCAGCGTCCGGAACACCGCGGTGTCGTAATTGCCGGGTGTCTCGGCCTTGCCGGTGACCCAGGCGAAAAGATCCCGGTCGGGCACCTCGATCAGGCGCTCATAATCGTCGAGCTCGGCCTCGCTCATGGCGCCGATATGGACATCGGCGAAACGGCCCATGATCAGGTCCATTTCGCGCGTGCCGCGATGCCACGACCGGAACAGGATCTTGCGGCGGCGCGGGTCGAGATCGGCGCTGGAACGGGTGGTTCCGGTCATGGACGGGCTCTTCGGGTTCGTCTTCTCGGGCCAAACGGCAAAAGCCGGGGACACCCCTTGAAAGGCGCCGCCCGGTTCGCGCGCTGTCCTAGCAAAGCTTGGCGCGGCTTGGAACCGCTGCAGCTGGCGGAAAGCGGCTATAACATTGCCGCCATGCGTCCCACGCGACTCGATCCCCTCTTTGCCCCCGTCGGCACGCTGAAAGGCGTCGGCCCGAAGCTCGACGCCCTGTTCAAGCGCCTGCTCGGCACCGACGGCCCGCCGCGGGTTGTCGATCTGCTGTTTCACCTGCCGAGCGGCCTGATCGACCGGCGGGCCCGGCCGACGCTCGCCGAGGCGCGGGCCGGCGAAATCGTCACGGTCGAGGTGACGATCGATCGCCACCGGCCGCCACCGCCCGGCAAATCGCGCGCGCCCTATCGGGTGCTCTCATCGGACGAGACCGGCGATCTGGCGCTCGTCTGGTTCCATGCGCATCGGGCGCGTATCGAGCAGATGGCGCCGGTCGGCGAGACGCGCATCGTCTCCGGCACGATCGAGCTGTTCGACGGCATGCGCCAGATGGTCCATCCGGATCGGGTCGTCACCCTGGAACAGGCGGCCGGCATGCCGCTGATCGAGCCGGTCTACCCGATGACCGAGGGGCTCGGCGGCGCGCTGATCCGGCGCACCTGCGAGACCGCGCTCGCCAGGCTGCCGAAACTGATCGAATGGCAGGACCGGCACCATCTGGACCGGCGGGCCTGGCCTGATTTCGCGACGGCGCTGCGGACGGTGCACATGCCGGCCGCTCCCGAGGATTTCGCCGCCGACGGGCCCGCCTGGTCGCGCCTTGCCTATGACGAACTGCTGGCCAACCAGCTGGCGCTCGGCCTCGTCCGGGCCAATCTCCGCCGGCCGGCCGGGCGGCGCAATGTCGGCGACGGCTCGGTCAGGGCGCGGGTCGAGGCCGGCCTGCCGTTCAGGCTCACCGGCTCGCAGCAGCGGGCGATCGCCGATATCGCCGCCGACATGGCCGCGGATACCCGCATGCTCAGGCTGATCCAGGGGGACGTCGGCTCGGGCAAGACGGTGGTCGCGCTGATGGCCTGTGCCGCGGCGGCCGAAGCCGGCCGGCAGTCGGCCCTGATGGCGCCGACCGAGATCCTGGCGCGCCAGCACGCCAAGACGCTGACGGCGCTCGCCAGCGGATCCGGGCTGGAGATCGCTGTGCTCACCGGCCGCGAAAAGGGCCAGGAGCGCCAGCGGATCCTCGCCCGGCTCGAAACCGGCGAGACCTCGATCGTGGTCGGCACCCACGCCCTGTTCCAGGAGACGGTGCGTTTCCACGATCTCGGCCTTGCCGTGATCGACGAGCAGCACCGCTTCGGCGTGCATCAGCGCCTGGCGCTGGCCGCCAAGGGCGAGGCCGTCGATCTCCTGGTCATGACCGCGACGCCCATTCCGCGTACGCTGGTGCTGACCTATTTTGGCGACATGGATTCCTCCCAGCTCACCGAAAAGCCGGCAGGCCGCAAGCCGGTGGACACGCGCATCATCGCGCTCGAGCGGCTCGGCGAGGTGATCGACGCCATCGGCCGCGCCATCGAGGCCGGCCGGCAGGTCTATTGGGTCTGCCCCCTGGTGGCGGAGAGCGAGGAGATCGACATGGCGGCGGCCGAGGAGCGCTACGCAACGCTCGGCCAGCGCTTCGGTGCGCGCGTCGACCTCATCCACGGCCAGATGAAGGGCGCGGACAAGGATGCCGCCATGCTGCGCTTCCAGCGCGGCGACAGCCAGCTCCTGGTCGCGACCACCGTCATCGAGGTCGGCGTCGACGTTCCGGCCGCCTCCGTCATGGTCATCGACCATGCCGAACGGTTCGGCCTCGCCCAGCTCCATCAGCTGCGCGGCCGGATCGGGCGCGGCGAGACAGCCTCCACCTGCATCCTGCTCTACAAGGGCCCGCTCGGCGAAGTCGCGCGCAAGCGGCTCGACATCATGCGTGAGACCGAGGACGGCTTCCGCATCGCCGAGGAAGACCTGAAGCTGCGCGGCGAAGGCGATGTGCTCGGCACCAAGCAGTCGGGCATGCCGGGCTTCCGTCTCGCCCAGCTCGAGCATCATTCGGGGCTGCTCGAAACCGCCCGCAACGATGCCAGGCTGGTGATCGAGACCGATCCGAAGCTGACAGGGGCGCGCGGCGAAGCGCTGCGCGACCTGCTTTATCTCTTCGGGCGCGACGAGGCGATCCGCCTCATCAAGGCGGGCTGACGGTCATGCGGCAGCCCTGGCGCCTGCTCCTCTTGGCCGCCGGCTGGCTCTGCGTCGCCGTCGGCGCGGTCGGCCTGGTGCTGCCCGGCCTGCCCGGCACGATCTTCCTGATCATCGCCGCCGGCCTGTTCGCGCGGTCCTCGCCGCGTTTCGAAGCATGGCTGATCCATCATCCGAAGCTCGGGCCGCAGGTCCGGCGCTGGCGCGCCACCGGGGCTATCGCGCCGCGGATCAAGGCCATCGCCATCGGTTCCATGGCCCTGTCGTGGCTCATCGTCATTCTGACAGCGCCGCCGGTCGCCGTCGCCGTCTCCGGGCTTTGCCTCGCGGCCTCCGCGCTCTATGTCGGCACGAGGCCGCATTCATGACCCGCATCGTCTGCGCCGGCATCACCACGCTCGACTACATCTATCAGCTCGACGCCATCCCGACCGCGCCGGTCAAATATCGGTCGCGCCACATGACCATGTCGGGCGGCGGGCTGGCCGGCAACGCCGCCACGGCCTGCGCACGGCTCGGTGCGCGCGTCAGCCTGATCTCGCGGCTCGGCGACGACGCGCCGGCCGCCGCCATGCGCGACGAGCTCGTCGCCGACGGCATCGACTGCGCGCTGGTCCGAACCTGCCCCGGCCACCGTTCACCGGTTTCGGCCGTCATGGTCGATCCCGCCGGCGAGCGCATGGTGGTGAGCTATTCCGATCCGGACATGCCCGCGGGCACCGACTGGATCCCCGACGATCTCGGCCGGCGCGCCGATGCCATCTATGCCGAGACGCGCTGGATCGAGGCGGCCTTCACGGTCCTGCCGCAGGCGCGCACCGCCGGCATTCCCTCGGTGCTCGACGCCGACCGCCGGCCGACCCGGCCCGAGGTCGTTAGCCTGGCGAGCCATGTCGGCTTTTCCGAGACCGCCCTGCGCGACCTGACCGGGATCGACGACCTGCCCACAGCCCTCGCCCACGCCGCGCGCGAGGCGGCCAATGTCCTGCTCGTCACCGACGGGCCGCGCGGCGCCTGGTACATGGAGGACGGCAAGGCCCGGCACGCCCCGGCCTTCGCGGTGGCCGCCGTCGATACGCTCGGCGCCGGCGACACCTGGCATGGCGCGCTGACGGTGGCGCTCGCCGAGGGCCAGCCGCTGGCGTCGGCCGTGCGTTTCGCCAACGGCGCGGCGGCGCTCAAATGCACGGTCTTCGGCGGCCGCAAGGGCATGCCGGAGCGCGATCGGCTGGAGGCGTTCCTGCGCGGCGCCTGACATGGCGGCGTGACGCCGGGGCGATAAGGCACGGCACCATGTTGACAACCGTTCCGTGTCCCAACATCGCTGTCGTGGCGCTCACATTGTGGGCCGACTCGCGGCCGTCCCGTCGCCCGAAAGGCCATTGCCATGCCCTTCGCTTACTGGTGCGTGCTCGTTGCGGCGCTCCTGCCGCTCGCGGTGGTTGCCTATGCCAAGGCCGGTCCGGAGGGGGACAATCATCACCCCCGCGCCGGCCTCGACCGGCTGCCGCCGGCGCGCCAGCGGGCCTATGCGGCGCATCAGAACGGCTACGAGAACTTCCCCTTCTTCGCGGCGGCGGTGATCATCGCGGTGACCTCGGGCGCATCGCAACCGGCGCTGAATGCGCTCGCCGCGGCCTATGTCCTGCTGCGCGTCCTCCACGCTGCGCTCTATATCGGCGACGTCGCGACCGCGCGCTCGTTCGCCTATCTGGCCGGCCTTGTCGTCAACATCGCGATCTTCGTCCTGCCGGCCTTCCGGTAGCCGCAGCGCTGGCATCGCCGCCGGGATGCATCGGCGGGAGGCTTCGGTTATGGTGCGCGCCGTGAAAGCACTCTGTCGGATTATTTTCCTCATCTCCGTCGCCGCCATGGCCCTCTGGACACCGGCGGGCGGGCTCGCACGCGCCGGCGCGGGCAGCTTCGTCGCCAAGCTCGGCGAGGCGCAGGCGCTCTATCGCGCGACCACAGCGAGCCTCAGGGCGGGCCAGGCCGACGAGGCCAATGCCAGCCTCAAGCGCCTGATCGCACTGTGGGCCGAGGCGGCGGAAGCCTATCGCAACGATCCGCCGGCCATGTTCGCCCGCGTCAACATGTTCCCGGAAGCGCTCGACGGCACCGGCGCGCGGCTGAAGCGGGCCGGCGAGGCGCTCGGCGACAACCGCGTGGAGGCGGCGCTCGACGAGCTTGCCCCGCTCCGGCGCGAATGGATCATGCTGCGCAAGGCCGCCGGCCTCTACGGGCTGGTCGAATGCCTGGACGAGGCGACCGATGCGCTCGATGCCTTCATGGCCCTGAAACGCACACCGCCCGACATGACGCGCGGCGAGGCGCGCAGCGATGTCGTCGCCAAGGCAGCGGTCTATCGCTGGGCGCTGAAACGCTGCGACGCCTATGCCGCCACCGAAGTCTCCACCGATGCGGAATATCGCCGCCTGGCCGATCCGATCGTCGCCGGCCTCGACGTGGTGGCAACAGCGGTGCGGCTGCGCGACGCCGCCCTGCTCGACCGCATTCTCGGCGATCTCAAGACCTTCGACACGCAACTCTCCCAGCGCTTCGGCGGGTAGCTGCCGGTCTGGACAGGTTCGTCCGGCCCATGCCACGTCTTGGGGCGCGGCGCCGCAAAGACGGCGAAAACAGGCGCGGGACGGGAGCGAGACGACATGGCGAAGCGGCTGACGGGCAAGATTGCCGTCGTGACGGCGGCGGGGCACGGCATCGGCCGCGCCATCGCGGAACTGTTCGCGGCCGAGGGCGCGACCGTCTATGCGACCGATATCGACAGAGCGAAGCTCGACGGCATCGCCAGAGCGAAGAAGCTGAAGCTGGACGTGCGTTCGACGCGGGCGGTGGAGGCGCTGGCGGCCAAGACCGGCCCCATCGACATCCTGGTCAATGCCGCCGGCTTCGTGCATCACGGCACGGTACTCGATACGAGCGAGGCGGACTGGGACTTCTCCTTCGACCTGAACGTCAAGTCGATGCACCGCACCATCAAGGCCTTCCTGCCCGGCATGCTGGAGAAGGGCGGCGGCTCGATCGTCAACATCGCCTCGGGCGCCTCCTCGGTGCGTGGCGTGCCGAACCGCTATGCCTACGGCGCCACCAAGGCGGCGGTGATCGGCCTGACCAAGGCGGTGGCGATCGATTTCATCCGCAGGGGCATCCGCGCCAATGCGATCTGCCCCGGCACGATCCAGTCGCCCTCGCTCGACGAGCGGATCAAGGCGCTCGCCGCCGCCACCGGCCAGTCGCTGGACGCGACCCGCAAGGCCTTCATCGACCGCCAGCCGATCGGCCGGCTCGGCACGGCCGAGGAGATCGCCTTTCTCGCGCTGTACCTGGCATCCGATGAATCGAGCTACACGACCGGCCAGATTCACCTCGCCGACGGCGGCTTCGCGCTCTGACGCGCCAGGGCTTATCAACGCAAGAATTGCAAGGGCTTGAGCCTTCGCCGTTGACTTCCCGGGCGCGATCCGCCAAACCCGCGCCCGGATGGGCGGGTAGCTCAGCGGTAGAGCACGTGACTTTTAATCATGTGGTCGAGGGTTCGATCCCCTCCCCGCTCACCATCCAAGCTCTCCCGATACTGGCGGACGTGATTAAAAGTCACGTGGCTGACATGGCTTGACCGCCAGTTTTGCCATGGACAGGCCGGCGCGACCCGATAGGCTGCCTCATATCCCAGCCGCCCGTGGAGCCGAGATGACCAGCCAGGCCGAAATGTCGAAGCTCGATCGGCGCCTGTTCGTCGGCGCAGCCCTGTCGCTGGCCCTGCCCGGCACGGCGCGCGCCCAGGCGATCGCTACGGCCAGGGTTGGCGATGCCGCGCTGCAGATCCTCTCCGACGGCTCGATCAGCACGCCGATCACGCAGCTCGTGCGCGACGTGCAGCCCGACGTGCTGCGGGCGGCGCTCGCGGAGGCCGGTCCGGTGGTCGCGGCCAACCAGAATGCGCTCAACGTGCCGGTCCTGGCGCTCGGCCGCGAGGTGGTCATGTTCGATTGCGGCGCGGGGCGCAATTTCCTGCCGAGCACCGGGCGCCTGCCGCAGGCCGCGGAAGGCGCCGGGCTCGATCCGGCCGCCGTGACGCAGGTCCTGTTCACCCACGCCCATCCGGACCATCTCTGGGGCGCGCTCGACGATTTCGACACGCCGGCCTATCCGAACGCGACCTATCATATCGCCGAGGCCGAATGGGCGTTCTGGACCGCGGCCGACGTCTTCGCCCGCCTGCCCGAGGAGCGCCACGCCTTCGCCGCCGGTGCCCAGCGGGTGCTGAAGGCGCTGGAGCCGCAACTCAACCGGTTCCGGCCGGGGGCCGAGATCGTGCCCGGCATCACCGCGATCGACACGGCGGGCCATTCGCCGGGCCACGTGTCCTATGCGGTCGCCGCCGCATCGGACAATCTCATGATCCTCGGCGATGTCTTCACCCACCGGCACCTGTCGTTCCGGCACCCGGAATGGGCGACCGCCTTCGACCAGGACCCGGAACGTGCCTCCGCGACACGCCGCCAGCTCGCCGACCGGCTCGCCCAGGAGCGGACGCTGGTCGCGACCTATCACCTGCCGGGCGGCGGGCTCGGCCGTGTCGAGCGCGCCGGCACGGCCTATCGGTTCGTGCCGGCGGCCTGACGCCGTCAGAGGGCCGGCTCAGCGCGGCGCGGCTCAGGTGGGCCGCGAGACGAACCAGCCCGGCCGCGCGAAGGTCAGCAGCCCTGCATAGAGGCCGGCCGCGGCGAGTGCCGTCACCGGCGCCGAGAAGCTCGCATAGCCCGCCCCGGCATTGAGCAGGACGACGCCGATCGCGGTCGCGCCGAACCAGGCGACGAGGCCGCAGGGGTTGAAGGCGGGAATGTGCTCGGCGCGATATTCGATCGTCGCGCCGAACAGCCGGTCATAGGTGCCGGTCAGGATGTGCGCGAGCGCGATGCCGACCCAGGCGACGACGAAGATGCCCTGATAGGCGAGCGCCTGCAGGATGTAGTGGAAGACATTGGCGAGCATCAGGACGTAGACGATGGCGCCGACCACGAAGGCGAAGACGAGCTTGCCGACATTGAGGCCGGTGAGCTGGGCGACGAAGGCCTCCATGTTGGTCGCGGCGAGGTAGTAGTTGGCGGTGTTGATGCGCGTCTGCGACACCCAGACGAAGACGAGACCGGCAAGACCCATCAGCTTGAGCAGCGCGAGAACCACGGACACTTCGCTCACCGCGCCGTCGACCGGGATGGTCGCGGCGAGAAAGATGCCGACCACGCCGTTGATCAGGAAGGTGACGAGATAGAACGGCGTGCCGAAATTGACGCGCGCGTGATAGTCGGCGTCCTCCTCGCGACCGAACCGGGCATAGTCGAAGGTGAACATCATCAGGATCCACACGCCCATATAGTAGACGAAGCAGTCCCACCAGCCGTTCGCGGGCGACCCGCCGGCCGGTCCGAAACTGAGCCAGGCATTGCTGTAGCCGTAGGAGCCGATGGCGAAGGCGACGGCGGCGATGAGGCCGGCGATGTAGAAGGGCAGCAGCACGCCGTTGAATTTGTCGAGCCAGGTCTGGATGCTGCCGAAGATCAGCGGCACGCTGTAGGCGACCACGATCAGCGCGGCGATGGGATAGGAGATCGACGGGAAGACGGTGGAGATCGCGACGGCGATGACCGAACCCTCGAAGACGGCGTAATAGATGGCGGTGGCAAAGAAGATCAGCGTCGCGATGGCGGCGCCGACATTGCCGAACAGGATGCGCGAGAACAGCGCCACCGACAGGCCGGTGCGGATGGCGTAGCGGCTGAGCACGGCGTTGACGGCGCCGTAGACGATCACCGACAGGACCATGCCGATGAGCGCGTTGCGGGTGCCGAAATTCAAGGCCAGCGTCGCCGCGACCACGATGTAGAACATGGCGCTGCATACCGCCCACCAGGCCATGGTGAGCGGCCAGCGCCGCATGCGGGCATTGGCGGGTACGGCAATTGCCGAGAAATCCGACGTCTCGGCTGGCGCGTCGGCGCGCGTGATGGTTCCGGCCATGGCCTTGGGTCTCCCTTGACGTGATTGTCTTTGTTGTTGCGCCGAGCCGGCGGCGGGCGCCGGAGCATCGGGCGATCGGGGCCCCCGCGGGACGCGTGCCAAACCGGCGCCCGCGGGGCAGGTCCGGCGGAGCGGATCGCGCTTCGCCGGCATCGGGCGGGCGTCAGGGACGCGCGCCATCGGGCGCGGCAGGCCGCACCGTCACGAGATGGCCGTGGTTCCGGGCCGCCGGCCGGTCAGCGCTGGCGCGTCAGGATGTAGCTGCCGCTGACGTCGACGCGCGCAGTCCACCCCGGCTCGACCACGATGGTCGTGGTCGGCTCCTCGATGACCGCCGGGCCGGTGAGGCTCGCGCCCGCTCCCAGCCGCGCGCCGTCGTAGACCGGTGCCTCCCGGGCCTCGCCATCGGCGGAAAAGATCAGCGGCCGGCGCTCCTTGACGGCCGCTTCGGCGGCGGCGCCGACGCCGAGCCGCGGCGGCTTCGGCCTGTCGATATGGCCGAACAGGGTGCTTTCGATGTTGACCACCTCGACCGGATTGTGCCGCTCGTTATAGGTGTAGAGCTCGGCATGCCGGGCGTGGAACGCGTCCTTCACCCGCTCGATCGTGGTCTCATCGATCGTGAAGCTCTCGATGTCGACGGTGCATTCGTGCACCTGCCCGACATAGCGCATGTCGAGGCTGCGGCGGGCGGAAATGCGGTCGCGCGCGAAGCCGTCGGCCGTGAGGTCGGCCGTGCCCTTGGCTTCCAGCTCGCGGAACAGGCTGTCGATCCGGGCATAGGCGGCGGCGCTGTCGAGCCTGACCGGACAGGTCGCCATGTAGTTGTATTTGACATCGGAAATGATCTGGCCGAAGGCGCAGAGGCCGGAGGCGAGCTTGGGCAGGATGATGGTGTCGATGTCCATCTCGCGCGCGAGCGCCGTGATATGCGCGGCGGTCGCGCCCCCTGCCCCGACCAGGACGAAATCGCGCGGATCGTAGCCGCGCTCGACCGAGACGCGCCGGATACCGTTGACCATGTTGTTGTTGACGATCGTGAACATGCCATAGGCGGCCCGCTCGACCGAAATGCCGAGCGGCTCGGCGATCCGGACCCGGATCGCCTCGCGCGCGGCCTGCTTGTCGAGCGGCATGCGGCCGTCCAGCAGGCCGCCCGGATTGAGATAGCCGAGCACCAGATTGGCATCCGAGACGGTCGGCTCGGTGCCGCCACGGCCGTAACAGGCCGGCCCCGGCTTGGCGCCGGCGCTCTGTGGGCCCATCTGCAACAGGCCCATGCCGTCGATCCAGCCGATCGAGCCCCCGCCGGCGCCGAGCGTCTCGACCTGGATCATCGGCACGCCGATGCGATAGCGCAGGAAATCGGTGTTCTTGTTCAGATTGGTGCGGCCGTCCTTGGTCAACGTGATGTCGAAGGAGGTGCCGCCCATGTCGACGGTGATGACATTGTGCCGGCCGAAGGGCTCGGCCACGAATGTGCCGGCCTGCGGCGCCGAGGCCGGTCCGGAATTGATCGCGTAGACGGCCCGGCCGCTGACGATCTCGCCGACCGCGAGCCCGCCGTTCGACTGGAAATAGCGGACCGGCTGGGTGGCGCCGAGCGACCGGAAATAGGCGTCCACCGCATCGACGTAGCGCTTCATGATCGGCGCGAGATAGGCGTTCGTCACGGCCGTGGAGGTGCGGGTATATTCGCGGGCCTGGGGGTAGAGCTCGCTGCCCACCGTCAGGACGACGTCGGGCAGCATCTCGCGGACGATCTCCGCCGCGCGCCGCTCGTGTGCCGGGTTCAGCACGGACCAGACGAACGAGATGGCGACGCTCTCGACGCCTTCGCGGGCGAACAGTTCGCAAGCCGCCCGCACGTCCGCCTCGTGCAGCGCGGTGCGCACCTCGCCCGACGAAATCACCCGCTCCCGCACGCCGCGGCGCAGATGGCGCGGCGCGAGCATGGGCGCCGGCGGATAGTTCGGGTCGTAGCGATAGCCGTCCTCCTTGTGGCCGAGGCGGATCTCGATCGAATCCTCGTGTCCGGCCGTGCAAATGAGCCCGGTCTTCGCACCTTTGAGCTGGATCAGCGCATTGAGGCCGACCGTCGTGCCGTTGATGCAGAGATCGCATTGCGACACGATCTCCTTCGGCGACATCCGAAGATCCTCGGCGATCAGCTTCAGGCCATTCTCGATGGCCCGGGTCGGGTCGTCGGGGGTCGACAACGCCTTGTAGAGACGGGTCTTGCCGCTGTCGTCGGCCAGCACGAAGTCGGTGAAGGTGCCGCCGGCATCGACGCCGAGGCGAAAGGTGGTGGTCATGGCAGTGCCTTTGAAGACGGATCTGGGAAAAGCGGACGGCGTTCAGCGGGCGCGCAGCCGGCGTGTCGCCTCGTGGTCGACAGTCAGCGCCGCGGCATCGGTGACGACGACGCCGTAGTCGGCGCGCGCGCCCTCCACCGAGACGAGGCCGTTCTTCAGGTCGTCGACGACCTTCTCGACCGGCCGGGTGAAGGGATCGCCATAGCCGCCGCCGCCCGGATTGAAGTTGGCGGCGCGTTCGCCGGGCCGGATGGTCTCGATGACGTTTTTGCGGATCACCTCGACCGCGTCGCCTCGCCGGATCTCGATGCGGCCCACCTTCGGCTCGACGAGCGCCGAGCGGGCGCCGGCCGCGCCCATGGCGGGAATGCGACGGCCCTCTCCGAACGAGATGAAGGTCATCGGCTTGTCGAGCGGCTCGACCTCCCAACAGGTGCCCGAGCCGCCGCGATAGGCGCCGGCGCCGCCGGAATCGGTGATCAGGCCGTAGCGATGGATGATCACGGGATAGGAATATTCCAGGAGCTCGATGTCGCCCGAGGTCAGCGCACCGAAGCAGCATTCCGGCCCGCAGGCGTGCCAGCCGTCCTGCTGCGGCGTCGCGCCGGCGCCCGATATGATCGAGGCCAGGACCATGGTGACATATTCCTCGTCGTGGCGCGTGTCCCAGCCGGCAATGTTGCAGCCATTGGCATGGCCCCAGGAGGCGCTGACCTTGGCCGGCGCGGCCTGTTCGAAGGCGAGCCGGACGGCATCGGTCAGGGTTTCCATCGGCGTCGTCGTGCAGTTCATGTGCGGCGCCGGCTCGCGTGCATTGCACAGCGTGCCCTTCGGGCCCATGTCGACGCTGACGCAGCGGTAGAGCCCTTCATTGTAGGGCGGCGGCAGCTGGGCGAACATCATCAGGCCGAGATAGACGCCCGAATAGGAATTGCCCTCGTAGGAATTGATGAAATAGGGCACCTGCGGCGGGCTCGATATGGCGATGTGGCAGGTGTCGTCCTTGATCGTCACGGTGGCGGAAATCTCGAAGTCGCCGAAGCCGTGGCCGGCATCCTCCAGGATCGCCGTGCCCTGGTAGCGGCCGTCGGGCACCGCGCGGATCAGCGTCCGCATCTGCCGGTCGGCCATGTCCAGAAGTTCGCCGATGCAGGCCTTCACCGCCTCGATGCCGTATTTCTCGATGAGGGCGAGGAGATTGCGCTCGCCCACCTGGCAGGCACCGATCAGCGCGTTGAAATCGCCCTCCTGGTCGCGGCGCGCCCGCATGTTGGTGAGCAGCAGGTTCAGCACGTCGTGGCGCGGCTTGCCGCGGTCCCAGATCTTGACCGGCGGAATGCGCAGGCCCTCGGCATAGATCTCGGTCGCGGCCGGATTGTAGCCGGCGGGCACCGGGCCGCCGATATCGGTCAGATGGCCCTTGCAGACGGTCCAGAACACCAGCTCGCCGCGATAGAACACCGGCTTGTACATGCAGGTGTCGATGATGTGGCTGCCGGCATAGGCCGGGTCGTTGTGCAGGATCAGGTCGCCCTCGTTGATGTCGTCGCCGAAGAAGCCGGCGACGGCCTTCATGGCGGGGATCAGCGAGCCGAGATGGATCGGAATGTCCTGGCCCTGCAGGATCATTTCCGGCTTGGCGTCGAACAGCGCCGTCGAATAGTCGTGGGCAAGGTTGAACACGCTGGAGCGCGCGGTCTTCTCCAGCGCCAGGGTCATTTCGCGCTGGGTGGTCTCCAGGACGCCGCGCACCACGGACAGGGTGATCGGATCGACGGCTTCGGGGGTCATGATGGCCTCGCTGATCGGCGCCATCAGGTCGGCGGGATGTGCCGGCGCCGCCTGCCGCGCAGGCGGACGCGCGCCGCGGCCGGCCTCAGCCCTGCCGTCGCACCGACGTCCCGAAAACCCTCTGGCGTTTGTCTCCCGGCGGATGGGTTCCGCCGTCGCATCTGTTGGGGATGCTTGAGACCCGAGCTTAAGGCTGTGCGGGACGCGGTCTTGTCTGCCCGGGAACGATCTCTTGGCGATCCGTGCAGTGCCGCTTCAGCGCGCGGCCATCGACCGGCGGCTGCGATAATCGCTCGGCGTCTCGCCGAACCGGGCGCGGAAATGCCGCGACAGCTGGGCCTGGTCGCCAAAACCCCAGTCATAGGCGATTTCGGCGATGCTGCGCCGGTCGGCCGGGTTGCCGAGTGCGTCGCGGCAGGCGAAGAGCCGCTGGCTGCGGATCCACTCGCTCAAGGTCTCGCCCGTGCCGCGGAAAAGGTCGTGCAGATAGCGCAGCGAGATGCCGCAGGCGGCCGCGATGTCGTCGGGCCTCAGGTCGCGCGTGCCGAGATGTGCGCGGATATAGGCCTCGACGCGGGCGAGATGGGCGGCGCGCACCGTGGTGCCGCCGCTCGTCAGCGCGCGCTCGTCACCGGCCACCGCCATGATCAGGAGGTCGACGAGGTGGCGGCCGACCTGGCTGCGTTCGTCCGCCGTCATGGACGGCAGGCGGCCCGGAAGGAGACGCAGGAGATCGGCGAACAGGCCGCCGGCGCCGCTGTCGGCGCCGAAGGTCAGGCTGCAATAGCGTTCGGGCATGCGCAGCCGGCCGAGCAGCGCGTCGCCGGGCACCTTCAGCACCCAGAGGTCATTGGCTTCGCCATGGCTGAATTCATAGGGCTCGTGGCCACGCTCGATCAGGAACCCGCCCGGCGGGCAGCGGATGTCGCGACCGCCCTGCAGGAAGCCGACATCGGAGAGACCCGGCACGGTGACGAGATATTGCTCCTCCCGCTCGCAGGCCAGATGCTGCGCCGTGCGGCGGTAGAGCAGCGCATCGGCGGTCAGGCGCGACAGCGAGACCTGGCCGAGCTTCCAGCGCACCAGCTGGCCACTGAAGGTGTCGGGCCGGCGAAAGCGCAGGTCGAGCGGGAAATAGGTCGCCGACACCATGTCCTGCCAGCGCCGGCTGCGCTCCGGCGCGGGCGTGTCGCTGGTGCTGAAGAACGCGTCCATCACGCCCTCGGTCTCGGAAGTCCAATTTTACATGATTTTGACGCTGGATCGCGGCCTCGGCAATAGCGCCGGCCGGCCTATTCGGCCGGCGGCCTGCGCCCGTGGCGCTCGGCGAAAAAGCCGCCGAGGCTGGCGCGCGCCCAGTCGATGGCCGAGCCCTCGACGAGGATGGCGATGCCGAGGCGGGCGCCGACGATCATGCCGCCGACAGTCAGCGGCCAGGTCAGCGCCATCAGGGAGCCCGCGGTCAGCCCCTGCCCGATCGTGCAGCCGCCGGCCAATACGCCGCCGAAACCCATCAGCGCGGCGCCGGCCAGGTGGCGGCGCATCTCGCGCTGGTCATCGAAGGCTTCCCAGCGGAATTCGTGGCCCATGAGCGCCGCCAGGGCCGCTCCGACGACGACGCCGGGCACGCTCATCACGCCGAAATCGGCCAGCGTGCCTTCGCCGGTCATCAGCGCATAGAAGCCGCGCGCCACGGGCGAGACGAAGGTGAGGCTCTGGATCCGCACGACCCGGTCGAACAGGTCGACGGCGATGCCGGTCGCCACCCAGCCGGCAATGACGCCGAGCCCGAGCACGAGGCCCGCGGTGACGAGGCGCGGCGCGCGCCACAGGCGGCGGTCACGCGCCGCAATGCCGATCAGGAGGGCCGCGACGAGCAGGGTCAGGACGAGGCGCAGGTCGAGCCCGGCAAAGCCGCCGAGAATGTCGGGCAGAGCGCTGGGACTGCCGCCCGGCATCGGCACCGCCACCTGCTCGACCCAGTCGATGCGCGGCCGTGCCAGCACGCCACGCAGCGTCGCATAGGCCACCGCGCCGAAGATCATCAGCGCGAACAGGCTGCGCAGGTCGCCGCTGCCGAGCCGCACCAGCGACCCGAAGGCGCAGGTGCCGACCAGCGCCATGCCGATGCCGAAGATCAGCGCGCCGGCGAAGGCGCCGGCAAAAGCGACCTGGGTCGGCACATAGGTCGTCTCGGTCGGCTCGAAGAGGCCGGCGATCACCAGAAGCTGGGTGCCGGCGAGCGCGACGGCAAGCGCCAGGCCGAACACCTTCATGCGCCGCCAGTCATGGCCGACCAGGGCGTCCTCCACCGCGCCGAACGAACACAGACGCGCGCGCTGCACGGCGGCGCCCGCGGCCATGCCGACGAGGAACCCCATTGCGCCGACGGCAGTGGCCGGCAGCCCGGTCATGCGTCCTCCCAGAGCGGCCGTCCGCCCCTGTTCGGGCCCGGTCGGGCCCGCCTTCCTCACGTCGCGGTCTTCTTCACTTTGTGGTCTTGGTGCCGCGCTCGCAGAAGATATCGTAGATTACGCTGATGACGCGACGGACATTTTCGTTGGCGATGCTGTAGTAGACCGTCTTGCCGTCGCGGCGGGTGGTGACCATGTCGTCGAACCGCAGCCGGGCGAGTTGCTGGGAGACGGTCGGCTGGCGCAGCGACAGGATGTTCTCCAATTCGCCGACCGAGCGCTCCTTCTCCGCCAGCAGGCAGAGCAGCAGCAGCCGGCTCTCATGCGACAGCGCCTTGAGGAAGTCGCTGGCCTCGCGCGCATTGCGCATGAGCTGTTCGAGCTCGGCCGAATATTCCGCGCCGGAGCGCAGTTCGTCCTCGATCTCT
Source organism: Phreatobacter sp. AB_2022a (assembly GCF_026847585.1). Lineage (NCBI taxonomy): Bacteria > Pseudomonadati > Pseudomonadota > Alphaproteobacteria > Hyphomicrobiales > Phreatobacteraceae > Phreatobacter > Phreatobacter sp. AB_2022a. The sequence goes on along the minus strand of NZ_JAPSET010000013.1, from coordinate 88,213 downwards.
TTCGATACGATTGCCGTCATTCTCAAGGCCTTCCAGGCGAGGCCGCGCCGGCCGTCGCGTGTCCAGGATTGTTGCCGAGGCGCTCGATCATCTTGCCGAGCAGGCCCCAGAAGGTCGCCTCGTCCATGTAGCCGGTGATGCGGCCGACTTCACGGCCGCGATCGATCAGGACGAAGGTCGGCGTGAAGCGCACGGGAGCTGCGAGCGGCAGGTCGCGCGGCTGGCCATTGTCCAGGCTGACCCGGCGCAGCGGCGCGATGCGCCCTTCGTCCGAGCGCTCGTAGCCCGGCGCCACCTCGAGATCCCAGCGCATGCACCAGGCACAGCCCGATCGCTCGAACATGACGAGCTCGGCCGACCCCGCCGAGCCATGCGCGCCCAGCACGGCAAAAAGACCGAGGAAGGACCCGAGAAGGAATTGCCGCCAGCCGCGCTTCATTCCTAAAATATAGACGCATTCGAATATATTTGCCAATGGAGGCGCGGATGGCGCTCGATGTCTCGTTCGCCGGCGCGTTCCTCGGCGGCCTTCTGTCCTTCGCCTCGCCCTGCGTGCTGCCCCTGGTGCCGGCCTATCTGTGCTTTCTCGCCGACCTGTCGTTCAGCGAGCTCGAAGGCGGCACGGCCACCGGCGCCGCCGGGCGCGGGCGGCTCATCGGCCGGGCTCTCGCCTTCGTCCTCGGCTTCGCCACCATCTTCGTCCTGCTCGGCGCGACCGCCTCGGCGCTCGGCCAGGCGCTCAGCCGCTGGTTCGATATTCTTGCGGTCGTTGCCGGGCTTGCCCTGGTCGTCATGGGCCTTGCCATGGCCGGCATCCTCCGGCTCGGCTTCCTGATGGGCGAAATGCGCCATGAGGTGAGGCGCCGCCCGGCCGGGCTTGCCGGGGCCTATGGGACCGGACTTGCCTTCGGTTTCGGCTGGACGCCCTGCGTCGGACCGGTGCTCGCGGCCATCCTGATGGTCTCGGCGACGTCGGAGACGATCGCGCGGGGCATGCTGCTGCTCGGTGCCTATGCCGCCGGCATGGGCCTGCCCTTCATCATCGCCGCCGCCTTTGCCGGCCCGTTCCTGCGCTGGATGGCCCGCTTCCGGCGCCATCTCGGCCGGCTTCAGCTTGCGGCCGGCCTGGTCCTGGCCGCGACCGGGCTCCTGATCGCCTCCGGCCAGATGGCACGGATCGGCGGCTTCATGCTGGAGACGATGCCGGTCTTCGGCCGGATCGGCTGATCCGGCCGAAGACCCCCGAGGCTATTTGTTGACCGGCGAATCCTTGTCGAAGAGATAGGCCAGAACGTCGCGGATCTGGTCCATGCTGAGGAAGTGGGTCGCGCCGAAACGCGGCATGTTGGAGCACGCGACGACCGCCTGGGAATTGTAGATCTTGATATAGGCCTCGCGGATCAGCTCGGGATCGTAGTTGCGGTCGCGGCCATAACCCGCAAGGCTCGGGCCGAGCGTGCCGAAGCTCAGCTCCTTCGGGTCCATCTGGTGGCAGGCATAACAATTGCCGCCGCTCACCGTATTGGCGGCGTCGGAGAACTGTCCGCCGCGGCCGCTATTGGCCACCGCAAGGCCCCGGCGCCAATCGCCCAGGAAACGGCCGTCGGGCGGCAGCACGACCCGCGCCCGCTCGCGGGCCTGGATCGCGTCGGCCTCGGCGCCCGACACCTGGTTGCGCCGCTCCGTGCACATGCGTTGCGTCTCGTCGAGCTCGACGCGCGCGCGCCATTCGGCCGGAGCGCGGGTGAAGGTGCTGCGGATCACCTCCTCGACCCGCTGCGCACCGACCTGCGGCAAGGGCTCGGCCGCGGCCGGTGCCGCCGGCTGGCTCTGTGCCAGCGCCGGCGCGGCCAGGACGAGCGTCAGTGCGAAGGCCGATGCGAGCGACCGGCCCGGGAGCATTCCCTTGGATGATCTGGTCATGGCAGCCTCGCTCAGCGCTTGATGGAGGGAACGTTGATCTCGCCCCCCGCCGCCTGGATGTTGAGATAGACGAGCAGCGCGGTGATGCCGTCGGAGGCGTAGTCGGGTTCCGGCCAGCGCTGCTGGCGCAGGCAGTCCCACATCCGGTGCTGCATGGTGCGCAGCGCGCTTTGCGACACGCGATAGGTCGGCCAGGATCCGATGGCCTCGCGCGGCGCGGCTCCCGGCCGGGAGAAGTCGGGCAGGCCCTGCAGGCGGATGCGCTTGCCGGGCTCGCCGTGGCAGGTTGCGCAGGAGAAATCCATGACGCCGGCACGGCGGTAGAACATGGCCTCGCCGATCGCCGCCATTTCGCGCTCGCGCGGATGGCCGAGTTGCGGCTGGATCGTCATGCCGTTCGACTTGTTGGCGATGAAGGCGACGAGGTCCTCCATGTCGGAGGCCTGGCCAGGGGCGGAAAAGCGCCGCCGCACGACGTCGGCGGTGTCGAGCCCCTGGATCTTGTCCATGCACCAGAGCAGGCGCTGCTCGAGATCCATGACCCTGTCCGAATCGGCGAAATAGCGCGGCAGCCGGGCATAGGCGCCTTCGAGCTTGCCCGGGCCCTCGCCGAGATCGCAGGTCTCCAGCGAGACGTTGCGGCTGCCGCGCCGCTCGGCCCAGAGCGCCTCGCCGCGGTCGACAGCGAGATAACCGGGATTGGCCATGGGATCGTTGATCATCGCGCGATAGCGCTCGATTTCGCGCTCGCTGTCGTCCTGCGGCGCCTGCGCGAAACCCAGCGTCGCCAAACCCAATGTCGACAGCACGCCGAGCGCGGCCGACGCGAGGCCGGCCAGCATCCACCCGCTCCGGGTCATGTTCCCTCCTCCTTCGTTCCTTCCCCTGCCGCGGACCTCTTGGGCGCCCTCTTGTCCGGGGCGGTCCGCTTCGTGATCGGCAAGCTAGAATGGTCTTTACATTCAAAAAAAACAATATCACGATATGTTTAAGCGTGCGGCTCGAAAGCTGCGCCGTCAAGCCCGATCAACCGGGCCATCGAGGAACGTTGAGGAGCAAGGGATGGCACGACCATTGGCGAGATCATCGGCGGGATCCTTCGCCTCCCCGACCCGGCGCGCCGCCCTGCGCGGTGCGGCCCTGGCTTTCGTCGCGGCGGCGCTGGCGCCGAAGCTTGCCGCCGCCGATGCCAAGGCGGTCGAGGACGAACTGAAGAAGCTCTATGGCGGCAAGACCATGGCAGAGGGCCGGGTCAAGCTGGACGTACCGCAGATCGCCGAGAACGGGCTCGTCGTGCCAGTCACCGTCGAGGTCGAGAGCCCGATGACGGAAGCCGACTACGTCAAGGCGGTGCACGTCTTCGCCGACGGCAATCCGCAGCCCGGTGTCTTCACCTTCCGCTTCTCGCCGGAATGCGGCCGGGCAGCGGCTTCGACCCGCATGCGCCTCGCCCAGACCCAGAACATCGTCTGCGTCGCCGAGATGTCCGACGGCTCGCTGTTCACCACCAAGGCCGAGGTGAAGGTCACCATCGGCGGCTGCGGCGGCTGAGTAACCGGAAAAGTCGAGGAAACGCCATGTCCACGAGACCCACCCCGCGCGTTCGCGTTCCCGGCCAGGCAAAGGCCGGCGACATGATCGAGATCAAGACGCTGATCTCGCACGAGATGGAAAGCGGCCAGCGCCGCGACGGCGCGGGCAAGCCGATCCCGCGCAAGATCATCAACAGCTTCACGGCGACCTTCAACGGCAAGACCGTGTTCCAGGCCGACTGGCACCCGGCGATTTCGGCCAATCCCTACCAGTCGTTCTTCTACAAGGTGAAGGAGAGCGGCGAGTTCAAGTTCGTCTGGAAGGACGACGACGGCTCGGAATATGCCTCGACCAACAAGATCACCGTTTCCTGAGCGGCGATTCGAGGTGAGAAAACCCTCGTAAATCCCGGGCATCGCCTAACTATCGCCTCTGGCAACCCGGCCGGATCCGGCGCCGGGGCCCGGTGAAGCGACAGCGGGCAGCCTTCGACGGCGCGCCCCGAGAGGACCGCACAGATGATTTCGCGCAGGCAATTCCTGCAGGCGACGGCGGCTGCGCAGGCGCTCGCCATCGGCTCGGGGCTCGGGCCGCTCGGCAAGGTCGCGGCCCAGCAGCGGCTGACCGAGGCCGACATTCTCCGCTTCGATCCGCTCGGCACGGTGACCATTCTGCATGTCACCGACATCCATGCCCAGCTCGTACCGCTCTATTTCCGCGAGCCCTCGGTCAATCTCGGTGTCGGCGAAGCCAAGGGCGTGCCGCCGCACCTGACCGATGCCGCTTTCCGCGCCCATTTCAAGATCGCAGCCGGCTCGGCCGATGCGTATGCGCTGACCAGCGAGGACTTCACCGCGCTTGCCCGCAACTATGGCCGGATGGGCGGCATGGACCGCGTCGCGCGGCTGATCAAGGCGGTCAGGGCGGAACGCGGCGCCGACAAGGTGCTGCTGCTCGACGGCGGCGATACCTGGCAGGGATCGTGGACCTCGCTGAAGACCCAGGGCCAGGACATGGTCGGGGTCATGGAGGCGCTCGGCGTCGAGGCCATGACCTCCCACTGGGAGTTCACCTATGGCGAGGAGCGGGTCAAGGAGATCGTCGAAAGGTCGAAGATCGCGTTTCTCGCGCAGAACATCCGCGACAGCGAATGGCAGGAGCCGGTCTTCCCGCCGCGCCGCCTGTTCGAGAAGGGCGGCGCCAAGATCGCCGTCATCGGCCAGGCCTTCCCGCGCACGCCGATCGCCAATCCGCGCTGGATGATGCCGAAATGGGAGTTCGGCCTGCGCGAAGACGACCTTGCCAAGCAGGTCGACGAGGCCCGCGCCGAGGGCGCCGACATCGTGGTGCTGCTGTCCCACAACGGCTTCGACGTCGATGCCAAGCTCGCCGCGCGCGTCAAGGGCCTCGATGTGGTGCTGACCGCCCACACCCACGATGCCATGCCCGGCATCGTCAAGGTCGGCGATACCGCGCTGGTCGCGACCGGCTCGCACGGCAAGTTCGTCTCGCGTCTCGACATCGAGGTCAAGGACCGCCGGATGGCCGGGCTGCGCTACAAGCTGATGCCGGTCTTCGCCGACGCGATCACGCCCGATGCCGAGACGGCGGCGATGATCGAGGCGATCCGCAAGCCCTATGCCGCGGAACTGGCGCGCGAGATCGGCCGCGCCGACAGCCTCCTGTTCCGGCGCGGCAATTTCAACGGCACGTTCGACGACCTGATCGCGCAGGCGATCCTGGCCGAGCGCGACGCGGAGATCGCCCTCTCGCCGGGCTTCCGGTGGGGCGGCACGCTGCTACCGGGCGATCCGATCACCTTCGAGGCGATCACCAATGCCACGGCAATGACCTATCCGGCCTGCTACCGGACCGAGATGACCGGCCGCCAGATCAAGGAGATCCTGGAGGATGTCGCCGACAACATCTTCCATCCCGATCCCTATTTTCAGGGCGGCGGCGACATGGTGCGGGTCGGCGGCGCCGGCTATGCCATCGATATCGGCAAGCCGGCCGGCCAACGCATATCCGACCTCACCCTCCTGAAGACCGGCCAGCCGCTCGATCCGGCGCGCCGCTATACTGTCGCCGGCTGGGCCAGCGTCAACCAGGGCACCGAAGGCCCGCCGGTCTGGGAACTCGTCGAAAAATATGTCGCGCGCGTGCGCAACGTCCGGCTCGAACCCAACAGCGCAGTCAAGGTGACCGGGGCATGAGCCGGCCAGCCGGACTTTCAGGAGATCAGGCATGAACCGAGCGCCGACCGTTTCCCGCATCGACCGCCGCGGCTTCCTGACCGCCGCCGGCGCCGGCGCGGCAGGCCTTGCCGCCGGCGGCGCGGCCCGCGCCCAGGCCCCCGCCTCTGCCCCCGCGCCCACACCGGATCCCGCCATCACCGAGGTGCAGGACTGGAACCGGATGCTCGGCGACGGCGTCCAGGCCAGGCCCTACGGCAAGCCGTCGAGCTTCGAGAAGGACGTCATCCGCCGCGACGTCGAATGGCTGACCGCGAGCCGGGAATCCTCGGTCAATTTCACGCCGCTTCACGCCCTCGACGGCATCATCACACCGTCCGGGCTCTGTTTCGAGCGCCATCACGGCGGCGTCGCCGAAATCGATCCGGCGAAGCATCGGCTGATGATCAACGGCCTTGTCGACAAGCCCATGGTGTTCACGCTCGAGGACCTCAAGCGTTTCCCAGGCCGGGTCACCCGGGCCTATTTCCTGGAATGCGCCGCCAATTCCGGCATGGAATGGCGCGGCGCCCAGCTCAATGGCTGCCAGTTCACCCACGGCATGGTCCACAATGTCTGGTATTCGGGCATCCCCCTGAAGACCCTGCTCGACGAAGCCGGTCTCAAGCCCAATGCCCGCTGGCTGCTCGGCGAAGGCGCCGATTCTGCAGGCATGACCCGCTCGATCCCGCTCGACAAGGGCCTGAAGGACTGCCTGGTCGTCTGGGGCATGAACGGCGAGATGCTGAGACCGGAACAGGGCTACCCCCTGCGTCTGGTCGTGCCAGGCTGGGAAGGCAATATGTGGATCAAGTGGCTGCGCCGGATCGAGGTCGGCGACCAGCCCTGGCACCACCGCGAGGAGACCTCGAAATATACCGACCTGCTGGCCGACGGCCGGTCGCGGCGCTTCACCTTCATCATGGACGCCAAGTCCGTGGTGACGAATCCCTCGCCCCAGGCGCCCTTGAAACACAAGGGGCCGAACGTGTTGAGCGGGCTTGCCTGGTCCGGGCGCGGCACCATCAAGCGGGTCGATGTCAGCATCGACGGCGGTCGCAACTGGCGGACCGCCCGCATCGACGGGCCGGTCCTGCCGATGTCGCTGACCCGCTTCTATGTCGATTTCGACTGGGACGGCCGGGAAATGATGATCCAGTCGCGGGCCATCGACGAGACCGGCTACGTCCAGCCCACGAAAGACGAACTGCGCAAGGTGCGCGGGCTCAATTCCATCTACCACAACAACGGCATCCAGACCTGGCTGGTGCGCGCCAACGGGGAGACCGAAAATGTCGAGATCGGTTAAGGCCGCGCTCGGCGCGCTCATCGCGGTCGGCCTTGCCGGGGTCGTTTATGCCCAGCAGCGCCCGCCGACCGCGTCGCCGGCTCCTGCCGCCCGTCCGGCCGCAGCCCCCGCCCCGGCCAAGGTCGGGCTCGGCCGCGTGGCGCTGCCCGCCGAGGTCGCGGCATGGGATACCGACATCCGTCCCGACGGCCAGGGCCTGCCGGCCGGCCGCGGCACCGTGAAGCAGGGCGAGGAGATCTACCAGGCGCAATGCGCCGCCTGCCATGGCGAGTTCGGCGAGGGCGCGGGGCGCTGGCCCGTGCTGGCCGGCGGGCGCGGCTCGCTCGCCGCCGACAATCCGGAAAAGACGATCGGCTCGTTCTGGCCCTACCTCTCCACCACCTTCGACTATGTCCGCCGCGCGATGCCCTATGGCAATGCCCGTTCGCTGAGCGACGACGAGACCTACGCCCTCACCGCCTATCTGCTGTTCCTCAACGACGTCGTCAAAGAGGATTTCGAGCTGAGCCGGGAGAATTTCGCCGGCGTCCGGCTGCCCAATGCCGACGGTTTCTACGACGACGACCGCGAGACGACCGAACGCGCGTTCTGGCAGGCAGATCCGTGCATGAACAACTGCCGGCCCGAGCCGCGCGTGACGGCGCGCGCGCGCGTCATCGACGTCACGCCCGACAGCCGTTCGGGGCCGAGGGTGGAATGATCGCGCGCGCCGCCTTCGCCGGGCTGATGGCGGCCTGCACGGTGGGCCCGAGCGGGATGGCGCGGGCCGGCGACCGGGCGCTCGGCGAATATCTCGCGGGGGAATGCGTCACCTGCCATCGGCTTTCGGCGCCCGCGCGGGACGGCATTCCGGCGATCGCCGGCTGGCCCGATGCCCAATTCGTCGCGGTGCTGAAGTCCTATCGGCTGAAGGAACGCGACAATCCGATCATGCAGACGGTGGCGGCACGGCTCTCGGACGAGGAGATGGAAGCGCTCGCCGCCTATTTCGGCGGCGTCGCGGCCGAGGCGGCGCGCTGAGCGCCAGCAGGGAGGAGACGGTCATGTCAGATGTCGATCGGCGCATGCTGCTGGGCGGGGCCGCGGTGGCCGGGGTTCTGGCCACGGCGCGACCGGCGGGCGCGGCAACCCCCATGCTGCAGCTCGCGGACCTGAAGAAGGAGGCCGACGTCGCCTGCCTCTATCATTGCGACTTCGGCGAGCCGCCGCGGTTCGTCCAGATGATCACCAATATCGGCAATCATTTCTCCGCCTATGGCGCCAACCCTTTCGACATCCAGCTGGCGGTGGTGGCGCATGGCGCAGGCGTGAAGTTTTTCCTGGAGACGCTCGAGGGCACGCCCTGGCGCGAGGAGACGGCCGTGCTGCCAGCCTTCGAACGGGTTGCCGCCCAGGCGAAGAACGGGCTGAAGGTGCTCCTCTGTGACATCACCTTCCAGCGGCTGAACCTCGATCGCGCCAAGGTGCGCCAGGCCGATTTCATGGCCTTCGTGCCCTCGGGCGTTGCCGCCGTCGGGGCCTTGCAGGCCAAGGGTTTCGCCTATCTGAAAGTGGGATGAGGCGCGGGTCTCGCGCCCGGCAGGCGATGCCGGATCAACCGGCGCAGCAGAGAAACGGGGGAAACAGCATGACGATCGATCGCAGGTCCTTCTTCGCCTCCGCCGGCGCCTACGGCCTGGCGGCGCTTGCTGCGCCGGTCGTGCTCGGCCAGACGAAGCCACGCGCCGTGGTGGTGGGCGGCGGTCCGGGCGGCGTGACGGCGGCGAAATATATCGCCAAGGACAGCCAGGGCGCCATCGAGGTCGTGCTGGTCGAGCCGCAACGCCAGTTCGTCACCTGCTTCCACTCCAACCTGTTTCTCGGCGGCTATCGCGACCTCGCCTCAATCACCCACGGCTACGACAAGGTCGCGGCCGCCCACGGCTTCAAGGTGAATGCGCAGGCCGCGAGCCGGATCGATCGCGACAAGCGCGAGGTGCTGCTCGCCGACGGCTCGCGCCTCGCCTACGACCGGCTCGTGCTCTCCCCCGGCATCGACCTGAAATACGACTCGGTGCCCGGCTGGGGCCGCGAGCACGAGGAGACCATGCCGCATGCCTGGCGGGCTGGGCCGCAGACGATGCTCCTGAAGCGCCGGCTCGATGCCGTGCCGGACAAAGGCGTCATCGTGGTCATTGCCCCTCCCAACCCATATCGCTGCCCGCCCGGGCCCTATGAGCGGGTGTCGATGATGGCGCATGTGCTGAAAAGCACCGGCCGGGGCGATGCCAAGATCTTCGTGCTCGATCCGAAGGACTCCTTCTCCAAGCAGGGCCTGTTCCAGGAAGGCTGGGAAAGGCACTATCCCGGCATGATCGAGTGGCTCGGGCCGCGCATCCATGACGGCATCAAGTCGGTCGATCCGGCGACCAACACGGTGACCACGGGGTTCGAGACCTATCGTAACGCTGCGCTGGTCAATGTCATTCCGGCCCAGATGGCCGGCGCCATCGCCCGCGAGGCCGGCCTGGCCAATGGGTCGGGCTTCTGCCCGATCGATCCGGCCAACATGAAGTCGGCCGTCGATCCGAACATCCACGTGGTCGGCGATGCCGCAATCGCCGGCGACATGCCGAAATCGGCCTTCTCCGCCAACAGTCAGGCCAAGGTCGCCGCGCTCATGGTGCGCGGCGAGCTCAGCAACGCCCGCACCTTCCCGGCCCGCTACACCAATACCTGCTGGAGCCTGATCGAGACCGACGACGCGGTGAAGGTCGGCGGCCGCTACGAGGCGAAGGACGGCAAGATCGGCGCGATCGAGACCTTCATCTCGCAGACCGGCGAGAGCGCCGACCTGCGCAAGCAGACCCAGGGTGAAAACATGGCCTGGTACGGTGCCATCACCGCCGACATGTTCTCCTGACCGCCCGCCGACGGCCGGCGCTTCCCCGGCAGCCGGCGGTCCCATCCCCTCCTCATTCCGGACCCATCATGCGCAGCGCGTCGCCCTCCATGCTCCTTCTCTGCGCCGGTCTCCTATTGGCCGGCCCCTCCTCCACCGCCACCGCGCAGGATGCCGCGGCGGGCGAACGGGTCTTCGCGCAATGCCGCGCCTGCCACCAGGTCGGTGAAACCGCCCGCAACGGCGTCGGCCCCCAGCTGAACGGGCTGTTCGGACGGACCGCCGGCACTGCGCCGGGCTACGCCTATTCCGATGCATTCAAGCGCCCGGAGGTCGCGTCCAAGGTCTGGTCGGAGGACAATTTCACCACCTATATCCGCGATCCCCGACAGGTGACGCCGGGCACGCGCATGGTTTTCGCCGGCCTCAGGCAGGATGCGCAGATCACCAATCTCGTCGCCTATCTCAGACAGTTCGACGCCAGCGGCAAGCGCAGTCAGTAGCGTCTGCCGCCCGCGATCCAAGGCACCGGTCTTTCGTTCCGCCGCCGCGATCTGCTCTGCGCCCCCCGAACCGGCGGCTTGCCGGTTCGGTCATTGAAGCCGACAATCCCCGCGGTCCGCCATCGCGACGCGCACAGCTGTCATCACGGGTCGCCAGGAAAGGAGCGCGTGCCGGTGCCGGACAAGGACAGATCGGAGAATGGCGATGGACCTCGCGCAGGTGGATCTCGTGCCTTCGGCCGGCTCGGCGGCCACCCTTCAAGCGGCCCGCGACAAGGCTTATGCGACGCCGCTCGCCGATATCAATGTCGGTGATCCCGAGCTCTTCCGCACCAATACGCTCTGGCCCTATTTCGAGCGGCTGCGCCGCGAGGCGCCGGTTCACTATTGCCGCGACAGCCTCTATGGCCCGTTCTGGTCGGTGAGCCGCTACGACGACATCATGAAGGTGGAGACGAGCCACGCGGTGTTCTCGTCGGATGTCAGCCTCGGCGGCATCACCATCACCGATCCGCCGCCGCAGTTTCGCCGCCCTATGTTCATCGCGATGGATCCGCCTTTGCACGGCGCCCAGCGCAAGACCGTGGCGCCGATGTTTACGCCGACGCACATGGACGAGCTCGCCGCGTCCATCCGCCAGCGTACCGAAGAATGTCTCGACAGCCTGCCGCGCGACGAAACCTTCGACTGGGTCGACCGGGTCTCGATCGAGCTGACGACGCAGATGCTGGCGGTGCTGTTCGATTTTCCCTGGGAGGAACGGCGGAAGCTGACGCACTGGTCCGATGTCGCGACGATGTTCGTCGGCGACCGGGAAAGCGAAGAGCGCCGCCAGGCGGAGCTGGAGGAGTGCGGCGCCTATTTCGCGAGGCTCTGGAACGAACGGCTCGGCAATCCGCCCGGCAACGATCTGCTCTCGATGATGGCGCATTCGCAGGCCACCCGCGACATGGATCCGCGCACCCTGCTCGGCAACCTCATCCTCCTGATCGTCGGCGGCAACGACACCACGCGCAACACCATGACCGGCTCGGTGCTGGCTCTGCACGAAAACCCCGGCGAGGACCGAAAGCTGCGCGACAACCCCAGGCTGATCGACAGTTTCGTGCCCGAGGTGATCCGCTGGCAGACGCCACTCGCCCATATGCGCCGAACCGCGCTCGAGGATGTCGAATTCGGCGGCCAGCTCATCCGCAAGGGCGACAAGGTGGTGATGTGGTATGTCTCGGGCAATCGCGACGGCGACGTCATCGAAAACCCCGACAGTTTCATCGTCGATCGTGCCCGGCCGCGCCAGCACCTGTCCTTCGGCTTCGGCATTCACCGCTGCGTCGGCCTGAGGCTGGCGGAATTGCAGCTGAAGATCGTCTGGGAGGAGATCCTCAAGCGGTTCGACAGGATCGAAGTGGTCGGCGAGCCGCGCCGCGTCTATTCCTGCTTCATCAAGGGCTACGAGACGCTGCCGGTCCGGATTCCGTCCTGATCGGCCGGTCGCCGAGGCCGCGCAACCTTGCCGTGCTTTGCGGGATCGGCCCTTTCCCGTAGAAATGGGCCGTGACCTCGGGAATCAAACCTCGGGAACGGAAGAGCCGCGGCGGGCCACGCGCCGGCGCGACGCCGATCGGCTTGCGCTTTCCGGCCGATCTGCTCGCCGTGCTCGATGCCTACATCGCCCGCGAGCGGCCGGGAGCGAGCCGGCCGGAAGTCCTGAGGGCGATCTTCCGGGAATGGGCCGTCAGCCGCGATCTCATCCCGGCCGACAGCTCGCCCGCCGCGCTGGAGCTCGAAGACCTCAATGCAGAAAACGACGGCTGAGACCGTGCCGGCGGCAGCGCCGATCCTCATTCCGGACGCGCGCGCGGGCGTGAGCCGCACCTCTCTCCTGATCATTGTCGGCCTCGTCATCGGCCAGGTCGTGACGCTCTACCTGATGGGGCGCAATCCGATCTGCGCCTGCGGCACCGTCAAGCTCTGGCACGGCGTCGTGCAAAGCTCGGAGAACTCGCAGCATCTCACCGACTGGTACACGTTCAGCCACGTCCTGCACGGCTTCCTGTTCTACCTGCTGATCTGGCTCGTCTTTCCGCGCAGCTCGCTCGGCCAGCGCCTCGCGCTTGCGGTCGCCGTCGAGGCCGGCTGGGAAATCGTCGAGAACACCAACATGGTGATCGACCGCTATCGCGCGACGGCGGTTTCGCTCAACTACTATGGCGACAGCATCGTCAATTCCTTCGGCGACATGCTGGCCATGATCGTCGGTTTCATGCTCGCAAGGCGGCTGCCCGTCGCGCTGACCATCGTCATCGCCATCGTCTTCGAGGTCGGCCTTGCCTGGATGATCCGGGACAACCTGACGCTCAACATCGTCATGCTGATCCATCCGTTCGAGGCGATCTCGCGCTGGCAGGCCGGAATGCCGTAACGGCACAAGCCGCGCTGGTCCGGGCAGCGCAGGGCAACAAACTTTCGCGCATTGCGGCACGCAGCGGCAACCGCGGGCCCCAAGACTGGCGGCGTCGACATGTCAGGAGTGTCCGCCGCAGTGAATGCAGAGCCGCCGCATGAGACCGCCGCACATCCAGCCCCGCAAGACCCGCCGCCGGCCCGCGCCAGGCGTTGGCCCGCTCCGCCGCGCAAGCGCTGGCCCGATCTGAAGGACCCTGCGATCGCGCTCGTTCTGGGCATCGCGCCCTTCTGGCTGTTCCTCGGCTTCCACCACCAGGTGACCGCGAACGACCGGGTCGTCGAGGATTACAGTCTGAACATTCTCGGCCTGGTTCTCGCGATCGCCGGCATCGTCATGGTGTTCAGGATGCTGCGCCGCGACGGCTCCTATGGCCGCCCGCCGCGCTGGTGGCCGCGCACGGCCTTAAGCCTCCTCGCCGGCTGCGCCTGCCTGTTCCAGGTCGCGCAGTCGCTCGGCATCTATCGCGTGGATCCCGAGGACTACATGAGGGACCTGCGCGTCGTGCTGCTCGGCAGTCGCGAGCCGCATTCCGTGGCCTATGCCGGCCTCGATGCCGCGCGCCGGGACACTCTTGCCAGGCGGGCGCGCGAGGCGGACGAGGGCCGCCTTCGCGACGACGTGGTGACGACCGCCGCGCGGCTTGCCGCAGCCATCGTCCAATACGACCAGTATGCGATCCGCTGTGAGGACAGCTATCGGCGCTTCCGGCGGGTCGACCTGCCGTCCTTCCTGACGGCCGCGGATCGCGCCTATGTCGATCAGGCGGAAAACGCGACCCTGGAGCGCTGGCGGGCGGCGCCCTGCACGGCGCGTGAGCGACAGTTCATTCCCGGTCCGCTGGTCGATGCCGTTCACCGCGACCGCGATGTGCTGGCCTTGCAGGTGGCGTCCTATCAGGCACGTTTCGGCACGCGCCCGCCGGCTGCCGCAGAGCCGCCGCGCGCCGAGGAGGTGTCGACCGAGGGCCTGCCGGCCGCCCTCGGCGCGACGGTCGCCGAGGTCCAGGCGGCCTTCGCGACGTCGGCGGCGCCGGCGACCGACGCCGAATGGAGCGAGCCTGCCCTGGCCTTTCCGGATCGCGGCGTGCGCGTGATGTTCGGTCCGGACGGCAAGGCCAAGCGGATCGTGCTCGACGCGCCGTTCGCCGGCTCGGTCGCCAAGGTCTCGATCGGCGACAGCCTCCGGTCGCTCGACCGCCAGGTCGGCGACGCCGCGGCCGGACCGCGGGGCCTCGGCGAAGGGATCGGGCTGAATTCCTACGGCGACGGTCAGCTCGTGTTCCGCTCGTCGATCGACACGGATATGATCGACCGGATCATCCTGCAGGCACCGTGACGGCCCAGGCCTGCACCATTCTCCATCCGCACGGCAAGACGCCGCAACGTCCGGCGCCGAAGTCACCGATCGTCCGATTTCGATCGTCGGATCGGTGCGCCGTCCAATGCCGGCCTTGTAGCAACGAAGACCAATTGATCGCATGTGGCGTTTTCATTCTACACTCCCTTTCTGCGTTTGATGCCGGGCGGGGACGCGAATAGCCGCGTCGGCGCCGACGGGCGCGACATGACAGGAGCATGAGCATCGTGAGTGCAGAGCTGCCGCGCCAGACCGAACCGAGCCGGGCTCCAGCGATCCAATCTGCGCCGCCTTCCCGCTGGTCCCGCCTGAGCGCTCCGGCGATTGCTCTGCTCCTCGGCATTCTGCCATTCTGGCTGTTCTTCGGCTTCCATCAGAGGGCGACGGTCAACGGCCGGGTCGTTCAGGATTCCGGCCTCAACATTCTCGGCCTCGTATTCGCCGTCGCCGGCATCGTCATGGTGTTCAGGATGCTGCGCGACGACGGGTCCTACGGCCACCCGCCACGCTGGCTGCCGCGCACCGTTCTTGCCGTCCTTGCCGGCCTCGTCTGCCTGTTTCAGGCCGGCCAGTCTCTCGGTCTCTACCGGTTCGATCCGTCGGAGCATGCGAGAGACCTGCGCGTCCGCTTCCTCGGCCATCCCGAGCCCGCCGCGGTGGCCTATGCGGGCCTCGACGTCGCGCGGCGCGATGGCCTCGCCGGACGGGCCCGCGAAGCAGACGAAGGCCGGCTGCGCGACGACGTGGTGACGGTTGCCGCGCGGCTCGGTGCGGGAATCGTCCAGTACAATCTGTTTTCGACCGCCTGCGCGGACGGCTATCGCCGCTTCGGGGCCGCGGCGCTTCCGTCCTTCCTCACCGAGGACGACCGGCGCTACATCGTCCAGGCCGAGGAGAGCACGGCCCAGCGCTGGCGCAACATGCGATGCGACCCCCGCATCCGCGAGGCGATGAGCGGGCCGGTCATCGACAGCATCCACCGTGACCGGGCCATCCTGGCCCTGCAGGCGCGCGCCTATAGCGAGCGGTTCGGCGCGCAGCCGCCCACCACGGCGCCGATTGTCCGCGCCGAGGAGATCACGACGCAGGGACTGCCGGTCCGGATCGGCCAGACCGTCGCCGAGGCCCAGGCTGCGCTCGGCCTGTCGAACGCCCCGCAGGTGGATCCCGAATGGCGCGAACCCGCGCTGGCCGCGGCCGATCGCGGCATCACGGTGTTCTTCGGCCCCGACGGCAAGGTGATGCGGATCGTCCTCGACCCGCCATTCTCCGGCACGGTGGTCGACGTCGCACTCGGCGACAGCCTCAGGTCGATCAACCGCAAGGTCGGCGGCGCCACATCGGGCGATCGCGGCATCAACGAAACGTTCGTGCTGAATTCCTACGGCAGCGGCCGCCTGGTGTTCCGCTCGTCGTTCGAGACGGGCACCATCAACCGGATCGTCCTGCGCTAGCCGGGCCGCTTCCGCGGCCGCGTCAGCCGCGCAGCGGATAGGCCCTGAGGAACATGGCGGTCGCCGCCCGCACGGTGCGGCGCAGTTCATCCTGGCTCACCGGCTCCAGGCCGAACATGACCCGGCGGACCGGATCGCTCACCGTCAGGTCCAGGAACTGGCGGGCGGCCTGCATCGGATCGTCGAACCGGATCCGGCCGGCGGCGTCGAGGTCGGCGAAATAGGCGGCAAGCCTGATATTGCCGACCTTCGGGCCGGCCTCGTAGAGCGCCCGGCCCATCTCGGGCAGCCGCTGCGTCACGCCCACCACCATGCGCATGCGTGCGACCGATTCCGGCTGGGTGATCGCGGTCACCAGGCGCACGCCGAGCTCTTCGAGCTCCGCCGCGATCGAAGGCGCATTGCGGTCGAGGTCGAACATGCGTTCAGCCTGCTCGCGCTTCTCCTGGCCGATCAGGCATTCGAACAGCTCGTCCTTGCCCGAGAAATAGGCGTAGATCGTGCCCTTGGAAACGCCGGCCGCCCGCGTGATGTCGTTCATGCTGGCAGCCTCGAAACCCCGCTCGAGGAAAACCCGCCGCGCGCCCTCGAGGATCTGCCGGCGCTTGGCCGTGTCCAGGACGTCGGTTTCGCCGATGGCCTCGGCTGGCGGATCGGTCAGGGCGTCGTTCAAAATCTTTCTTCCTCAGATCGAACCGAACGGTTCAGTTTGATCTTGTAAAGCGCAAGCGCCGTGTGTATGTCAAGGCCGATCGAACCGAACGGTTCGGTCACGATGACGCATGGATGGAGATGGTCATGGCCGATGCGCGCGATGATATGGCCGCGGGCTCGCCGGTTCTGGATCGCAGGACCGATGCCCCGCGCGCCATGCCCGCTCCAGCGGCAGGTGCCGCCGCGCCCCCCTCGCCGCCTGCCGTGCCGCCGGCGAAGAGCGGGCGCAAGCGCATCGTCCTCGCGCTCGTCGCCGCGGCCGTCATCGGCGGCGGCGGCTGGTTCGGTTACGACTGGTACGTCAACGGCCGCTTCCAGGTGTCGACCGACGATGCCTATGTGAAGGCGGACACAACCATTCTCGCCGCCAAGATTTCCGGCTACGTCACGGAAGTGACGGCGCGCGACAATGCCGCGGTGCGTGCCGGCGACGTCCTGGCCCGGATCGACGACGGCGACTATCGCCTGGCCGTCGAGGCCGCCGCGGCGAAGGTCGCGACCCAGGATTCGACCATCCAGCGCATCGAGGCCCAGCGCACCGCCCAGGAGGCCGCGGTCGCCCAGGCCCGCGCGCAGCTCGCCGTGGCCGAGGCCGACACCCAGCGCACGGTTTCCGCCCTCACCCGCGCCCAGCGGCTGAACACCCAGGAATTTGCGAGCCAGGCCGCGCTCGATACCGCCCGCGCCGACCGCGACCGCAATGTCGCGCAGGTGGCGCAGGCGAAGGCATCGGTCGCCGGCGCCGAGGCGCAGCTCGCCGTGCTGACCGCCCAGCGCGCCGAAGCCGAACGGCAGAAGGCCGAACTGCAGAATGCGCTCGATCGGGCGCAGCGCGATCTCGAATTCACCGTGGTGCGCGCGCCGGTCGACGGCGTCGTCGGCAACCGCGTCGTGCAGATCGGCCAGTTCGTCCAGCCGGGCACCCGCATGCTGGCGCTGGTCGCGACCGCCTCCATCTATGTCGAGGCCAATCTGAAGGAAACCCAGCTCGCCCGCATCGCGCTCGGCGACGCCGTCAATGTCGCGGTCGACGCCTTTTCCGCCCGGCCGATTCACGGCCGGGTCGAAAGCATTTCGCCCGCCTCGGGCGCGATCTTCTCGCTGCTGCCGCCGGAAAACGCCACGGGCAACTTCACCAAGATCGTCCAGCGCATTCCCGTGCGCATCAAGCTCGATCCGCAGGCGGTCGCCAACGGGCAGCTCCGCCCGGGCATGTCGGTCGTCGCCACCATCCGGGTCGGCGCCGACGCCGAGCCGGCGCGTGTCGGCACGGTCCACCAGGGCGCACCGCTGCCGGCGCGCCTCAGCGCCAACGAACAGGCCGGGAGCGCCCGGCCATGAGCGGCGCCGCCGCCGCGACCGCCCTGCCCGGCCGGCCGGCGCCGACTGACGCTCCCGCCGGTGACAAGGTCAGTGCCGGCCGGCTGATCGCCTTCATGGCCATGGTGTTCGGCATGTTCATGGCGATCCTGGACATCCAGATCGTCTCGGCCTCGCTGCGCGACATCCAGGCCGGCCTGTCGGCGAGCGCCGACGAGATCCCCTGGGTCCAGACCTCCTATCTGATCGCCGAAGTGATCATGATCCCGCTGTCGGGGCTCCTGTCCCGGGCGCTGTCGACCCGCGTCATCTTCACGATCTCGGCCGCCGGCTTCACCGCGATGAGCGTGATGTGCGCCTTCTCGACCACGATCGGCGAGATGATCATCTGGCGCGCCCTGCAGGGTTTCATCGGCGGCGCGATGATCCCGACCGTTTTCGCCACCGCCTTCACCGTCTTTCCGCCGTCGAAGCGCGCCATGGTCTCGCCGCTCATCGGCATGGTGGCGACGCTTGCGCCCACCATCGGCCCGACGATCGGCGGCTATCTCACCGATCTCTTCTCCTGGCACTGGCTGTTCCTGGTCAACGTGCCGCCCGGCATCATCGTCACCGTCACGGTCTGGCGCCTCGTCGATTTCGACAAGCCGGACTTCTCGCTGCTGAAGCGTTTCGACTGGATCGGCTTCGCCGCCATGGCGGTGTTCCTCGGCGGCCTCGAATATGTGCTGGAGGAAGGCCCGACCAAGGACTGGTTCCAGGACCATCACGTCTTCATCGTCTTCCTGTTCATGTCGGCCGCCTGCATCCTGTTCTTCTGGCGCGCCTTCACCAATCCGGACCCGATCGTCGATCTCACCGCCTTCTCGAACCGCAACTTCTGGGCCGGCTGCCTGAATTCCTTCGTGCTCGGCATCGGCCTCTACGGCCTGACCTATCTCTACCCGGTCTATCTCGGCCAGGTGCGCGGCTTCTCGGCGCTGATGATCGGCGAGACCATGTTCGTCACCGGCATCGTCATGTTCGTCGCGGCGCCCATCGTCGGCCGCCTGTCGACCAAGGTCGACCTCCGCCTCATGCTGATCTGCGGCCTGCTGCTGTTCGCGCTCGGCACCTTCCAGGCCTCCTTCATCACCAAGGACTGGACCTTCTGGGAGTTGTTCGTGCCGCAGGTGCTGCGCGGCGCGGCGCTCATGATGTGCATGGTGCCGATCAACAACCTGTCGCTCGGCACCATGGCGCCGCAGCACATGAAGAACGCCTCGGGCCTCTACAACCTCACCCGCAATCTCGGCGGCGCCGTTGGGCTGGCGATGATCAACACCCTGCTCAACGACCGCACGGACCTGCATCTGCAGCGCCTGCGCGACCAGGTGGCCTGGGGCCGGTTCCGGGCCGAGGAAACGCTGACGCAGCTCGGCCAGGCCTTCCAGAGCCTCGGCTCGGATGCCGACCAGGCAGCCCTCAAGCAGCTTGCCGCCATGGTGCGGCGCGAGGCCTATGTGATGGCGCTCGGCGACGTGTTCTTCGTGCTTTCGGTTCTGTTCGTCGCAACCATCGTGCTGGTGCCGATCATGCGCAAGCCGCGGCCGCAGCCGGCCGGCGGCGGTGGCGCGCACTGACGGACGAGGCTCGGCATCGGGCCGGCCGGCCGGCCCGGAAGCGGGATCGCCTGTGCCGGTGGCGCGCGCTTCAGCCGCGCGCCGCGATCGCCGCGTGCACGGCGGCATCGATGTCGACCCAGTCCCGCTGGATCCGCCCTGCTTCGATCTTGCGCATGCCGGGTACCTGCGCCGGCCCCTGGCCGGCGGCGCGGCGTGAAAGGCGGATGCGCTCGCTCACCGCGTCGGCGCGGCCTGCCGCGGCCTCGGGCACGCGCAGGGCGAGGAACAGGAACGAGCAATCGTTGGGCTTGGCGATATCGCCATAGAGCGGCTGCACCTCGGCGCTCATCGCCCCGCCGGAAACGAGCCCGCAGATAAGGTCGATGGCGAGAGACAGGGCAAAGCCCTTGGGTCCGCCCGTCGGCAGCAGCATGCCCTTGATCGCGGCTTCCGGATCGGTGGTCGCCTCGCCCTCCGATGTCACCGCCCAGTTCGCGGGGATCGGCTTGCCCGCGCGTGCCGCCATCCGGATCTTGCCGAGCGCGCCTTCGCTGGTCGCCATGTCGACGACGATGGCGGGTGCGTCGGCCGTCGGCACGGCAATGCTCAAGGGATTGTTGCCGACCAGCGGCTCGGCGCCGCCGGGCGCCGGCATCATCGGCCGGGTGTTGGACATGGCCATGCCGATGCAGCCGCGTGCTGCCGCCTGCAGCGCGTAGCGGCCGGCGGCGCCGAAATGAAAGCCGCGGCGTACCGCCACCGCGCCAATGCCGAAGGCGACAGCCTTGTCGATCGCCAGCGCCATGGCCTGGTCGGCGGCGAGATGGCCGAACATGTGGCCGGCATCGAGCACGGCGAGCGCACCGAGATCGCTGACGAGGCTCGCCCGTTCAGCGGCCGTCACGGAGCCCGCCCGAAGCCGGTCGAGATAGAGCGGCAGATGCATGAGGCCGTGCGAGGCAAGCCCCTGCTGTTCGGCCTCGATCAGCGCGAGCGACATCGTCCTGCCGGCTACATCGCCGAGCCCTGCCGCCACGAACAGGCGCGTCACCTCGTCCACCAGCGTGGCCACCGCGACCCTGACCTTGCCGGCCGCCGGTTCCGGCCGTCGTGCTTCCGTCATCGTTCCAGTCCTCGCGCCCCCCGCGCGACCAGACTTAGAGGCCACGACGGCGGCCGGTACGGCGCCCGCCGGTTCGTTTCGCCTGTCGAAATGGATGGGCTTTCGGCCGGTGCCTTCGCGCCGCCCGGCTATCGTTCGCGCCATTGCCGAAGGAGGGCTGGCGTGGCGATCACCTATGATCTGGTCAGGCAAGTGACCGCCGACCTCTATGCCTGGTCGCTGAAGCGCATCCCCGACAATTCGAAGGCCGCGCTTCGGCGCGCCCAAGCGACCGAAACCGCGGCCCATGCGCGCAAGACGCTCGCCTTCATGCTCGACAGTGCCGAGGTCGCCGAAAAGACCGGGCGCTTCGTCTGTTCGGATGCCGGCGTGCCGACCTACACGATCAGGATCGGCACGGCGGCACGGCTCGAAGGCGATATCAAGCGCGCCATCGTCGACGGGTTCGATCACCTGGTGAAGACGATCGATCCGCCGATCCTCAAATTCGTCACCAATCCGCTGACCAATGCGCGCAGCTATCACGGCAAGGACATGCCGATCGTGTCCTACGACCTCATCGACGGCGCCGACTATCTCGACATCACCTGCTCGCCGAAGGCGCTCGGCTCCGGCCGCTGGGCCGCGCTCGAAGTGTTCAGCTATCCGACGCTCGAACAGATCGAAAACTACGTCATGGACTGCGTGCTGAAGGCCGGCGGGCAGCACTGCCCGCCCGTCGTGGTCGGGGTCGGCATCGGCGGCAGCTTCGATCACGCGGCGAAGCTCGCCAAGGATGCATCGCTCAGGCCCTTCGGCGAGCGCAATCCCGAGCCGGTCGTCGCGGCGATGGAGGAGCGGCTGCTGAAGGCGGTCAACGCCACCGGTTTCGGGCCGATGGGCGTCGGCGGCGCCACCACCGCCTTCGGCGTCCATATCGAATATGCCTCCGGCCACGGCTTCACGCCGGTCGCGGTGAGCTTCAACTGCTGGATCAACCGGCGCACGCGCGCGCTCGTCTACAATTCCGGCCGGGTGGAGCGGGTCGAATGACGCCGTCCGACGGACTGCCGCGCCTCAGCCTGCCGCTCGACCGGGCCCGCGCCCGCACACTCGTGCTTGGCGATCTCGTTCTGCTCGATGGCGAAATGGTCATCACCGCCGGCTTTCCGACGCACCAGCGGCTGGTCGCCGGCATCGGCCGCGCCGAGAAGCCGCCGCTCGATCTCGCCGGGGCGGCCTTCGTCCATATGGGCATCTGCTGCCGCGAGGATGGCGACCGGCTGGAGCCGCTCTACGTCAATCCGACCACCTCGACCCGGTTCAACGCGCTGATGCCCGACATCATCAGGCATTTCCGCCTCAGCGCCATCGGCGGCAAGGGCGGCCTGTCCGCGGCCTCGGTCGAGGCCATGTGCGAGGTCGGCTGCGTCTATTTTTCCATCGTCGGCGGTGCCTCGGCGCTGCTGTCCACGGCGGTCGAGACGATTGCCGAGACCGGCTGGGACGACCTCATCATGCAGTTCCGCCTGACCCGCATCCGGGTCAGCGGCTTCGGCCCGGTGACGGTGGCGATCGATGCCCATGGCAACAGCCTCTACGAGAGCCTGCAGGCCTCCGCGGAGGCGCGCATGCCGGCCATTCTCGACGCCGTGCGCCGACAGGACTGAAGCTCCAAGGAGAGATGTGGCGATGAGGGTGATCGAGATCACGCGTCCGGGCGGCCCGGAGGTCCTGGCGATCGCCGAGCGGCCGAAACCGCGGCCGGGGCCAGGCGAAGTGCTGGTGCGGGTCAAGGCTGCCGGCGTCAACCGCCCCGACATTCAGCAGCGGCGCGGCCTCTATCCGCCGCCGCCGGGCGCGACCGATCTCCCCGGCCTCGATATAGCGGGCATCGTCGAGGCGGCGGGCGAAGGCGTCGTCTGGCCGGCGGTGGGCGAACCGGTCTGCGCGCTTGCCAATGGCGGCGGCTATGCCGAATTCTGCGTCGTCCCGGCGCCGCAATGCCTGCCCTTGCCGAAGGGCTCGAGCTTCATCGAGGCGGCGGCCCTGCCGGAAGTCTATTTCACGGCCTGGAACAATGTCATCTGGCTCGGTCGGCTCGCGGCCGGCGAGACCCTGCTGGTCCAGGGCGGCACGAGCGGCGTCGGCATGGCGGCGATCCAGATCGCCAAGCTGCTGCGCGGCGCTCGTGTCATCGCGACCGCCGGCACCGAGGAAAAGCGCGCCGTCAGCCGGGAGATCGGCGCGGATTTCGCGATCGACTACCGTGGCGACTGGCCGGCGGCCGTGCGCGCCGCCGTCGGCGAGCGCGCCGTCGACGTCGTGCTCGACGCCCAGGCCGGCCCCTATACCGAAAAGCAGCTCGACCTGCTTGCCTCCGACGGCCGCGTCGTGCTGATCGCCAGCCATCTCGGCGAAATGGCGGAGGTCAATGTCCGCAACATCGTCCGCCGCCGGCTGACCCTGACCGGCTCGACGCTCCGCCCGCGCGATGCCACCTACAAGGGCCGGATCGCGCGCGAGCTTGCCGCCGAGGTCTGGCCGCTGATCGAGACCGGACGGATCCGCAACCATGTCTGCGCGGTCTTCGCCTTCGAGGACGTAGCAAAGGCGCACGCGCTGATGGATGCGGGCGAACAGGTCGGCAAGGTCGTGCTGTCGCTGGACGGCTGACCTCTCCCGGCATGAGGCCGCCCGACGCGAAGCGCTCTGGCCCCCCGCCCCGCCGCCGGCTAGTTTGCCGGCGTTCCGCGCAAGGCTCCCGGAGGCTCGAAGCGCTTGTCGTCATCGTTTCCGCCTGTCCAGTCCGTGGTGCGCGCGCTTGGCCTGCTCGTCGAGGTCAATCGCGCCGGGCTCACCACGGTCGGCGATCTGCATCGCCGCACCCGCCTGCCGAAACCGACGATCGTGCGTCTTCTGGAAACGCTGGTGGCGGCCGGCTACGTCTATCGAGACGAGCGCCTGCGCGGCTACCAGGTGACCTCGCAGGTCGCCGAGCTCAGCGCCGGCTTCCATGGCGCGCCCATGGTGATCGAGGCGGCCCGGCCCTTCGCGGCGGCGCTGACGCGGCGGATCAAATGGCCGACCGCCGTCTGCCTGCTCGACCATGACGCCGTCGTGGTGCGCTTCTCGACCATTCCCGACAGTCCGATCTCGCCCTTCCATGCGACGATCGGCTACCGCCTGAGCCTCGGCGGCCGGGCTCTCGGCCGCGCCTATCTCGCCTTCTGTCCGGAAGAGGAGCGGCGCATCCTCATCGAGTTCATGAAGGTCTCTGCCGATCCGGAAAACCGCCTCCTGTCCGAGGAGGAAATCGAGCGGCAGGTGGCGACCGCGCGACGCCGCGGCTTCGCCGAGCGCGACGATGCCGTCGAGCCGCGCAGCTCGGCCACGGTCGCCGTGCCGCTCATGCTCGGCGAGCGCGTGCTGGCGACCTTTGGCGTCACCTATTTCCGCTCGGCGGTGACGACGCCGGAAGCCCGGGCGAAGCTCGTCTATCCGCTGAAGGAGGCCGCGGCGGCGATCGAGGCGGAGCTGCGGGCGCGCCAGGCTGCCGGGCCGGCGCGCTGACAGATCGGGCCGGCGCGGCTCTCGCACAGGCCGAACGACGGCCGCGCCGTGCCGACGGATCCGCCGGTCATCCACGAAGCCACAGGCGGGCGCCGTTTCATCAGGAGAAACACGGAAGAAATTTCCCATGGGGCATCCGATGCGCTGGCAGGCTCCCGGGTCACGAAGATCGCAAGACCGATCCACCGGGACCCCAAGGAAACCTCAGCGATGCCGACCCCTTCGCGCCGCACCGTCTCCGCGACGCTCGCCGCCCTTCTCGCCGCGCCTGCTCTGGCAGGCCGGGCGCTCGCCCAAAGCTGGCCGAGCCGGCCGGTGACCATCATCGTGCCTTTTCCGGCCGGCGCCTCGACGGACGTGCTGGCCCGTCTCGTCGCGGAAAAGCTCAGGCAGGATCTCGGCCAGGGTTTCGTCGTCGAAAACAAGGTCGGCGCGGGCGGCAATATCGCCGCCGGCGGGGTGGTTCGCGCCGCGCCCGACGGTTATACGCTGTTCCTCTCCTCGTCGGGGCCGCTGTCGAGCAACAAGCTGCTCTACAAGACCCTGACCTATGACCCGCTCAGCGATTTCGAGCCGATCTCGCTCGTCGGCGACGTCCAGTGCGTGGTCGCCAGCCATCCCTCGGTGCCGGCCAGGACCTTTGCCGAGCTCGTCGCCTACGGCAAGGCCAATCCGGGCAAGCTGACCTTCGGCAGCCCCGGCTACGGCCTGATGGGCCATATCGTCGGCGAGCTCCTGCAGCGCACGGCCGGCTTCCAGATGACGCACGTGCCCTATCGCGGCTCGGCGCCGCTGGCCAACGACCTGCTCGCCGGCAATGTCAATGTCGCCGTCGACTTCCTGCCGCCCTATATTCCGCACATCCAGACGGGCTCGATCCGCGGCCTGGCGGTGTCGGCCGACAAGCGTGCGACGCAGGTGCCCGATGTGCCGACACTGGCCGAATCCGGCCTTGCCGGCATGAACGTCTCGGCCTGGTACGGCCTCGCCGGTCCAAAGGGCATGCCGCAGGACGTCGTGAAGCGCCTCTCCGATATTGTCGGTGCCTATGTGAAATCGGCCGAAGTCGCCGCAAAGCTCGACCAGATCGGCGTCCGGCCGATCGGCGGCACGCCCGACGACCTGCGCAAGGCCCAGGCCGGCGAGATCGTCCGGTGGGAGCCGATCATCCGCGGTGCCGGCATCACGCTGGAATAGGCCGGCGTCATCGCCGGCAGCGTTGCCATGCATGGAGGTCGGCTGCGGTGCGCGCGGCGGGCCTTGAACCACGGCAATGCTCGATGCGGGCGAAGCCCGCTCGCCGCCATGAAGGACGAGAAGAAGCCGGCCCGATCGCTCGCGCCGGCTTTTTCTCCATCGCGTCGATGGGGGCCGTCAGAGATTGAGCAGCGCCGCGCCGTGGCCGCCGATCATGGCGCGAATGTCGTCCTTCGCGATCTGCAGGTCGAGCAGCGTGCCCACCACCTCGCGATAGCCCTCGACCGGCCGCGGCGAGCCGACGAGGCCGAGATCGGAGCAGAGCACCGTGCGCTCGACGCCGGCGACCTCGATCAGCCGGGCAAGCTGCTCCGGGCTGAACTTCTTCGAGCGGCCTTCGACGAACATGCAGATGGAGTGCTCCATATAGGCGCCGAGCGCCACCAGCCCGCGGATGTCCTCCTCGGTGCAGCCGACGATATAGGTCGGGTGGTTGACCAGCATCTTCCTGACGCCGCGCGACCGGGCCTCCTCGAAGACCAGGAACAGTTCCTGGACCGAGAGATGCCCGCCGGCGAGGATCACGTCGGCCTCGGCGATGAGGTCGAGGATCTGCTTGACCGGATCGGCGACCCGGCCGTTGGCGTCGAGCGCGGTCAGCGGGATCGGGTCCAGCATCTTCTGCGCCGTCTTCGGGAAGGTCTTGGCCTGGCCGGAGGCCTGCACCGCGATGTGATTGGCGGCCGACAGGGTCGGCATCCAGATGATCTTCGCGCCGAGCTTCACCGCGTGGTCGACCGCATGCGGGTTGAAGCCGCCGGAGGCGTTGTTCAGGGCAAGGCCCGAGAACAGCCGCACGCCGGTATCCGGCACCAGCTTTTCCAGGATCACGGCATGGGCGGTGCCGAGATAGAAATGGTCCTTGTAGACCAGCGCGCGGAACTTCGCCGCGGCGCAGTCCATCAGCGCCTCGTGGTGGTCGAGAATGCGCGGCATGGCGGCGGGGCCGCTATGGCAATGCAGGTCGACCGCGCCGACCAGCAGTTCCTCGATCTCGGCAGCGCGCGGATGGGACGCCCGCGCGGGCTGAAGGGATGCATCCGACATGACTGTGTCCTTCCTGTCCGGAGCGTCAGGCGGTTTCGCCGGGCATCGGATAATCGTCCGCGTTCAACACCCAGCCCGGCTTCTGCGAGAAGTCGACGCGCGGCGGCGAGAAGATGTCGATCATCTGGTTGAAGCCCGGCAGGACCGAGCGGGAGGTGTGCACTGCCGGCGGCGGGATGACCGTCAGCGAGGGCGCCGCAAGCAACTCGTGCTCGTCCTCGCGCCAGATCGTCATGTCGGGCGTCCAGGGCCAGCGGATATCGTGCACGAAGGCGCCGTCGATGACGTAGGAGCCCTGCTCGAAATCGTCATGATGGTGTGGCGACAGCTTGGTGATGTCGCGCAGGCCGATGCGCGGGTCGAGGAAGTTCACCATCAGCGTGGTGCAGCGGAAGATCCGTCCGAAGCGGCCTTCGCTGCCCTTCACTTCGAGGCTGTAATGGCGCACCCGGAAGCCTCCGCGCGGCTCCGGCCAAGGCTGGAACGGCGGAATGTTCGGATGCGGTTCGGCATAGGAAGCGGCATTCACGGCCCGGGCGGCGAGATCCGCCGACCGGCTCGAGAACAGGCGGCAGAGGCGGCCGCCGGTGACGACGGTCACGGTCGAGTCGCCAGGCGGCACGAAGACGATGGAATAGCCGGGAATATCCACCGTTTCGGCCGGCGTCCTCACCTGGACCCTGGTCGCCGCGTCGGGAATGATCAGGCAGTATTCATCGATCTGGCCGCGCCGCTCCAGCACCGCGCCGGCATTGGTCTCGGAGTGGCCCAGGATGAAATTCTGCGCGCGGGCGTACCAGGTCTTGCCGAAATCGCCCTGCTCCTGCGGCGGGCCGGCATAGAAGCGTGCATATTCCGCACCGGCGAAGCTCACCGGGGTCTTGGCGGCGGGTTTGGCGCCGGCGGCGGTGCCAAGGCTCGCGCGCGGATCGGAAGCATGGAACATCTCGAAATCTCCGCTATGGAAATGCCGGGCGTGCGCCCGCGAATGGCCTGGATCAGCCTTTGAGAGCGGCGAAGTCGCCGAGCGTCTGGGCGGCGGCCTTTTTCAGGAAGCCCTGGTCGGACGAGACGATGAAGGCACTCGCGCCCTCGGCCACGAAGCCCGAAGCCTCGGCGATCCCGTCGACCATCATGCAGACCGGCTTGCCGGCCTTGCGTGCGGCGGCGATGATGCGCGCCACCGCGTCCTTCACCACCGGCGCGTCGCGTGTCGGCGCGCCGAGCGCGACCGTCAGGTCGCCGCGGCCGATGAACACGCCGTCGAGCCCCTCGACCGCGACGATCTCGTCGATGACGTCGAGCGCGGCCGGATCCTCGATCATGGCGATGACCGTCGTCGCGGCGTCGGCGCCGGCGACATGGTCCCACATCTTCACGGCGCCGTAGCCGCCGGCGCGGGGCGACGCCGAGAAGCCACGGGCACCGCCCTTGTAGCGGCTCGCGGCCACGATCTCGCGCGCCTTTTCCGGGCTTGCGACATGCGGCACGAGGATGCCGAGCGCGCCGCAGTCGAGCACCGAGAGGATCGCGGCGGGCGAGGCCGAGGGAACGCGGACGATGCCGGCCGTGCCGGCTGCGCGCGCCGCGAGCAGGCCGATATCGGTGGCGGCCCGGTCGAAAGGCGCGTGCTCCTCGTCGATCACGACGAAATCGAAGCCGAGACCGCCGAGGATCTCGATGCCGTGGCTCGTCGGCGTCTTGATGAAGCTGCCGACGAGGGTCTCGCCGCGCCGGAAGCGATCGCGGAAGGTGGCCGGGTCCGGGCGAGGCGCGCTCATGCCGAATTGATCTCTCTGCTGGGCTTCGACGGCGGCACCATGCCCCCGACCGGCCCTGCCGGTCAGGTTGACGCGCCGCCGTTTCGCGATGCGGAACGGCCTGAAGCGGCTGCCCACGGCGCGGGCGGCGCGGCTAAGACGGCGCCAATAGCAACGGGCGGAGGCTGTCCCCGCCGCTTTCGGGGAGCTGACGTCCATGCCCTTCCTCGCAACGCGCCTCATGCGCGCGCTCGCCGTCCTCGTCCTGCTTGCCATGGCCGCGCCGGCGACCGGCGTCGCCCAGGCGCAAAGCTGGCCGGCGAGGCCGATCACGCTGGTCGTGCCGTTCACGGCCGGCACCGCCTCAGACGTCCTCGCCCGTTCCTTCGCCGAATATCTGCAGAAGCGGCTCGGCCAGCCGGTCGTCATCGACAATCGCGGCGGCGCCGGCGGCAATATCGGCGGTGCTGCCGTCGCCAAGGCGGCGCCCGACGGCTACACGTTCCTGTTCGCGACCACCGGTCCGGCCGCCACCAACAAGCTGATGTACGCCGCCATGGCGTTCGATCCGGAGCGCGATTTCGCGCCGGTCGCGCTGGTCGCCAAGCTGCCCGTCATCATCGTCGCGCGCGCGGGCGCGCCGATCACCGATCTCGGCGCGCTCATTGCCTATGCCAAGGCCAACCCGGGCAGGCTGTCGATCGGCTTTCCGGGCAATGGCACGCTCGGCCACATTACCGGCCTGATGCTGGCGCGCTCCGGCGGCCTCGACTTCAACGCCGTGCAATATCGCGGCAGCTCGCAGATCATCGGCGACCTGCTCGGCGGCCATATCGATCTCGGCATGGATTCGATGGCGGCCTATGTGACCAATGTCCAGGGCGGCCAGCTCTCGGCGCTCGCCATCGCCTCGGCGCGGCGCTGGCCGGGCCTGCCCAACGTGCCGACCGTCTCGGAAGCCGGCCTGCCCGGCTTCGAGGCCTCCGTCTGGTATGCGCTGATGGCGCCGGCGGGCACGCCGGCCGACATCCTCGCCAGGCTCAATGCCGAGGCCAACGCCTATCTCGCCACCGACGAGGCCCGCGAGATGTTCGCAAAGCTCGGCGCCGAGCCGGCCGGCGGCTCTCCCGGCGATGCCGCGGCCTTCATCCGCGCCGAGATCGAGAAGTGGGCGCCCATCGTCCGCGACGCCAATATCCGGTTCTGAACCGGCCTATCCGGCGAGCTGATCATAGGCCTGGAGGGCCTTGGCGGCGTAGACGGCGCCCGGTCCTCCCGCCATTTCCACCGCGACGGCGAGCATTTCGGCGAAAGCCTCGCGGCCTGCGCCATGTTTCAGCGCGGCGGCGGTGTGGTAGACGATGCAGTCGTCGCAGCCCTTGGCGACGGCGATCGCCATGGCGGTCATTTCCTTGATCGCGGGATCGACGACGCCCCGGCGGATCGCGGCGTCCGTCAGCCCCTTGAAGGCGGTCATCGTCTGCCGCTCGGCCTTGAACAGGCCGGCGAGCCTGGCATTGATCTGATCGAGCGCGGCTTTGGCCTCGGCCATGGCGAACCCCATTGGTCTTCGACAGGATCGGGTGAAACGAGCGCGGCCGTTCAGGCCGCGCCCTGCGTCTGCATGCGGATCAGGTCGTTGACCCGCCCCGCCGCCTCCATCATCGCCATATGCCCGGCCGTCTCGACGATCTCGACCTTGGCATGGGGCAAAGCCTTGGCATGCGTCGCGGGAATGACCGCGTCGCGGGCGCCCCAGATCACCTGGATGGGGATGGAGAGCGCGGCCAGCCGGTCGGTCAGCACGGTCGTCTGGCGGCCGCCCGCGAACATTGCGGATGCCAGGCCTCTGAGCGCCGACGGCACGCCGTCGAGCCGCTTGTATTTCAGGAGGTCGTCGATCATCTGCCGGCTGACCAGGTTCTCGTCGGCGAACAGGTCCTTCAGCACCGGCTTGAGCTCGCGCCGGGACTCGGCCGCTACGAAGCCGTCGATATAGCCGGCATTGATCTCTGCGCCGAGGCCGGCCGGGCTGATCAGGGTCAGGGCCCGGACCAGGCCGTCGCCACGCAGCGCGACGAGAGATGCGACCGCCCCGCCCATGGAATGGCCGACGAGATGCGCGTCGCTGAGACCGGTCGCGTGCATGAAGGCGG
Source organism: Phreatobacter sp. AB_2022a (assembly GCF_026847585.1). Lineage (NCBI taxonomy): Bacteria > Pseudomonadati > Pseudomonadota > Alphaproteobacteria > Hyphomicrobiales > Phreatobacteraceae > Phreatobacter > Phreatobacter sp. AB_2022a. The sequence goes on along the minus strand of NZ_JAPSET010000013.1, from coordinate 58,020 downwards.
CGACCGCCTCGGCGAGCGCGGCAAGGCCCGGCCGGGCGATCGCCTTGTCGGAGCCGCCGTGGCCCGGCAGGTCCAGCGCATAGGCCGGACCTGCCGCCGCAGCGGCATCGATGTTGAACAGCCAGTTGTCGAGGTCGCCGCCGAAACCGTGGACGAACACGGTCGGGGTGCCCTCCCCGGGGCGCATGGCATAGCGCAGGCGTCCCGAGGGCGTATGCACGAAATGATGGACCGGACCGTCGTCCTCATCTCCGCCGCCCGCCGTCGGCACGGCGAAATCCGAGACGAAGGCGTCGATCTCGGCATCGCTCGTCTCCGCCGGCGCCATGACGCCGAGCAGCGCCTTGACCGGATAGACCAGGCCGACCTCGCCGATGCGCCGGCGCAGCAGCCCGCCGTCGGGTGCTTCCACGGCATTGGCGATCTTGTCCGTTTCAACGTCCATGATCTCCTGGCCAGGGACGATCGTCTGCCCTTCCTCGACATGCCAGGCCGCAAGGGTGCCCTCCTTCATGGAGAGCCCCCATTTCGGCATGACGATGGGCGTGATGTTGGGATGGGTCACGTCAGGCCGCCTTCCGCTGGTGGTCCATGGTCTTGCGCACCGCATCGGCAATGGCCGCCGCGGTCGGCACGTAGATGTCTTCGAGCGCCGGCGAGAACGGCACCGGCGTATGCGGCGCGGTGACCATCCGGATCGGCGCCTTCAGGGCGCCGAAGGCCTCCTGCGCGACGGTCGCGGCGATGTCGGCGGCGATCGAGCAGCGTGGGTTGGCCTCGTCCACGCAGATCAGGCGGCCGGTCGCCTCGACGCTTTCCAGCACCGTGTCCATGTCGATGGGCGACAGCGTGCGCAGGTCGATCACCTCGCATTCGACGCCCTGCCGGGCGAGCTCGGCGGCCGCGTCCCGCGAACGGTGCACCGTCAGCCCGTAGGTGACGATCGTCGCATCCCGTCCCTCACGGACGACATTCGCCTCGCCGAACGGAATGGCATACGACTCCTCCGGCACGTCCGCCTCCAGGCCGTAGAGATTCTTGTGCTCGAGGAAGATCACCGGGTCGTTGTCCCGGATCGACTGGATCAGCAGACCCTTGCAGTCATAGGCATTGGACGGACAGACGACCTTCAGCCCGGGAATGTGGGTGAAGATCGGCGTCAGCATCTGGCTGTGCTGGGCGGCGGCCCGAAAGCCCGCCCCGCACATGGCGCGGATCACCACCGGTGTCTCGGCCTTGCCGCCGAACATGTAGCGGAACTTCGCCGCCTGGTTGTAGATCTGGTCGAGGCAGACGCCCATGAAGTCGACGAACATCAGCTCGGCGATCGGCCTGAGCCCGCAGGTCGCGGCGCCGATGGCCGCGCCGACATAGGCGCTCTCCGACAGCGGCGTATCCATCAGCCGGTCGCCGTGCTTGGCGTAGAGCCCCTTGGTGACGCCGAGGACGCCGCCCCAGGCATCGGCCTCGCCCGGCGAGCCCGTGCCGCCGACAATGTCCTCGCCCATCATGATGACGGTCGGGTCTCGGCGCATTTCCTGGTCGATCGCTTCGTTGATCGCGTCTTTCATGCTCAGTTTGCGGGCCATCGTGTCCTCCCTTGCCGGACATCTGTTTGCTGGATTGGCTGTAGCGGAAATCGCCGCTGTCAGTAGGCGACGTAGACGTCGGTCAAGAGGTCGCGCGGCGTCGGCAGGGCGGCGGCCTTGGCCTCGGCCACCGCCTCCTCGATGAGCCTTGCCACCTCGGCGTCGATCGCCTCGAACTCGGCCGAGGTCATCACGCCGGCCTCGCGCAGCCGCGCCTGGAACGCCGTGATGCAGTCCCGGTTGGCGCGGATATCCTCGATCTCGCCCTTGGCGCGGTAGGTCTGCGCGTCGCCCTCGAAATGGCCATGGAAGCGCACGAGCTTGCACTCGAGCAGCGAGGGGCCGCCGCCTTCGCGGGCGCGCCGGATCACCTCGCCGGCGGCCTCATAGACCGCGAAGAAATCCGTGCCGTCGACGGTGATGCCGGGCAGGCCGAACCCGGTGGCGCGATCGACATAGCTGTCGGCGGCGACCGCCCATTCGACCGAGGTCGATTCGGCATAACCGTTGTTCTCGACCACGAAGATGGCCGGCAGGTTCCAGACCGCCGCGAGGTTGAGGCTTTCCAGGAACGTGCCCTGATTGGACGCCCCGTCGCCGACGAAGGAAATGCCGACGCCCTTGTGGCCGAGCTTCTGTGCGGCGAGCGCTGCGCCGCAGACGAGCGGCGCGCCGGCGCCGAGAATGCCGTTGGCGCCCATCATGCCCTTGGACAGGTCGGCAATGTGCATCGACCCGCCCTTGCCCCGGCAGGAGCCGGTGACCTTGCCGTAGATCTCGGCCATCATCTCCTTCACGTCGACGCCCTTGGCGATGCAGTGGCCATGGCCGCGGTGGGTCGAGGCGATCCGGTCATTGTCGTTGAGATGCATCATGATGCCGGTCGCGCAGGCCTCTTCCCCCGCGTAGAGATGGACGAAGCCCGGTATGTCGCCGCGCGCGAAGTCGACATGCAGCCGCTCCTCGAATTCGCGGATGGTCCGCATCGTCCGATAGGCCTCGATCAGCTTGTCCTTGCTCAGAGGGAACGGGTTGTTGGTCATCAGCATCCTCCCAGTTGCATGTTTGGAAACGATCGTTTGCCGGCCATGTCGAGAAAACGGCCGGATGCCGCGGCGTGCGCCATGCACGCCTCGATATCGACGGTCAGGAAGGCGGCGCCACGCAGGGTGACGGCGACTTCGTCGCCGCCGCCGAAGACGATCTCGCGCTCGCCATCGAGGGCGATGGCACCGGCCGGAACGGTCAGCCGGGTCGGCTCGTCCAATGCGAGCTGCGCGACCCGCTCGATGCCGATCGGCGCGACGAGGCCGGGCGCGATCGGCGCGGCGAGGCGGAATGGCGCGGTTTCCGGCCGGTCGAACACGATGTGGCGGCCGTGCGGCTCGCCGCGTCCGACCGGCGCCAGCAGGCCGGCAATGGCCGACATGCCGATGCCATGCGGTTCGCCGAAGGTCACGAAAAGTTCGCGAAAGCCCTCCGCCTTCCAGATCGCGCGCGAGCCGACGAACTGCTCGGCCACCACGGCGACGTCGACGAGAGCGATCTCGGTGCGTCCGTTGACCGTGACATCGAGGCGCTTGTTGGCCATGAAGGCCTGGCGCGCGGGCACGGCCCCGGTCGCCGCCAGGCCCACGGCAAGGCCTGTCACGGTCGGCTCGCGGCTTTCCGGAAAGGCGTTGTTGGTGCCGGTCGAGACGCCGGCGATCGGGATCGCGCCGCAGCCGCCGACGACCACCCGGTGCGTTCCGTCACCGCCCAGGACGACGATGGCGGCAACGCCCTGCTCGCGCATCATGCGCGCGGCCGTGGCGCTGTCGCGCGCCGTGCCGCTGACCGGCATGTCGAGGACGGCGAGCGCGGGAAAGCGGGCCTCGCCGAGATTGTCCGCACGAACGATGGCGCGCTGGACATGGGCGCGGATGCCGGCATGTTCCGGCATCATCACCACCTGCCCGATACCGGCCGCGGCGAGGCCTGCGAGGATGCGCAGCACGATATTGGCGCGGTCGGTCGCCTGCATGCTGCCGGCATGCGCGACGATCCGGCGGATGTCGCGCGCCGAAACAGGATTGGCGATGATGCCGACGACCGGACCGGTCATGCTTGTCACCTCGTGGCTCCTCGTGATCCCGTCAGCAAGCCGCGCGCCAAGTCGAAACCTCCTGGCCTTGTCGCGTCATATCAATGGCTTGGACGGCATGCGGGGCGTCGCACGGGCGCCCCGTGCGCCAGCTGTTGCAGGCGGTCGCGCAACAGGCGCGGCACGTGTCAGGCGCCGAGATCGATCAGGATCTTCAGCTGTTCGCCGGCTGGATCGAGCAGCGCGTCGAAACCGTCGGCGACGGCCCGGTCGAGCGTGATGGTCCGCGTGACGACCTTTTTCGCCGGCAGCAGACCGGAGCTAATCAGCCCGATGACGCGGGGCCAGTACTGCGTCGGATAGGCCCAGGAGCCCCTGATATCGACATCCTTGAAGGTGACCTGGAACCAGTCGAGCGGGTTCTCGTGCGGGTGCAATCCGGTCTGGACGACCACCCCCTGCTTGCGCACGGCATCGAGGCAGGCCTTGAGCGCGTGCTCGTTGCCGACGCATTCGATGGCGACGTCGCAGCCGACCTCGCCCTCGGTCCGCGCGCGCACGACCCGGCCGGGATCGTCGCGACGCGGATTGATGGTGACGATGTCGTCAACGACATCCCTCGCGAAAGCAAGGCGCGCATCGTTGATGTCGGACAGGAAAAGCCGCGCCGCGCCGGCCGCCCGCGCGGCGAGCAGGGTGAGAATGCCGATCGGTCCGGCGCCGGTGATCAGGACGCTGCTGCCGGCCCGCACACCGCCGCGGTCGCAGGCATAGACCGCGACCGCCGTCGGCTCGACCAGCGCCGCCTCGGAATCGGTCATCGCATCCGGGATCTTCACGAGATTGTAGTCGTGGAGCAGGCAATAGTCGGCCATGCCGCCGCCCTGCCAGCTGAGGCCGGCCAGCGCGAGCTGCGGGCTCAGGTGGAAGAGACCGCGATCGGCGAAATAGTCGCCGGACCGCGGCATGATCAGCGGCTGCACGGAAACCCGGTCGCCGGGCCGCAGGCCGACGACCCCCTCGCCCACCGCCTCGACCACCCCGCCGAATTCATGGCCGAGGACCTGCGGCCCGCTCGCCCCGGTGAAAGGGTGCGGCGCGGTGGGAATGAAGATCGGCCCATAGGAATATTCGTGCAGGTCGGTACCGCAAATGCCGACGAAACGATTGCGGATCAGGACCTGACCCGGGCCCGGGGCGCCAGGCTTGGCGACCTCTTCGATGCGCAGGTCCTTGGCCGCGTGGAAGCGGAGCGCTTTCATGGCGTGCTTTCCTCGATAAGGGTCGCGGGCGCCGGCGATCGGCGCTCCCGGCGACATCTGAGCGGGAGGTTCGGACGGTCGCGCGGACCGGCCGGGATCAGACGAGCACCATGCCGCCGTCGACGACGAAGGACTGACCGGTGACGTAGTCGGAGCCGGAGGAGGCCAGGAATTCGGAGACGCCGACGAGATCATCCGACGCCGAAGGCCGGCCGAGCAGGATGCCCGCCGAGAAGCTCTCGAAGGCCTCGTTCTCCCGGCTCGTCAGGCCCTCGTCCTTGAAGCCCTTGTCGATCAGCTTCCACATGTCGGTGGCGACCACGCCCGGGCAGATGGCGTTGACATTGATCTTGTGGCTGCCGAAGGCGCGTGCCGCGGCCTGCGTCAGCGCGACCACGGCGAACTTGCTGGCGCTGTAGTGAGCGAGCGGCTCATAGCCCTGCTTGCCGGCGATCGAGGCGGTGTTGACGATCTTGCCGCCGCCGCCCTGGGCGATGAACTGTTTCACCGCCTCCTGCATGCCGATCAGGACGCCGAGACCGTTGACGTCCAGCACGCGGCGCCAGTCCTCCTCGGTGATGTCGAGGAACTTGCGCACCTGGGCGATGCCGGCATTGTTGAAGATCACGTCGAGGCGGCCATAGGCTTCGACGGTCGCGGCGATCATCCGCCTGACGCTCGCGCGGTCGACGACATCGACCTTGACCGCAATGGCCTTGCCGCCTTCCGCGCCGATGGCGCCGGCGACCTTGGCCGCGCTGGCCTCGTCGATATCGGCAATGACGAGGTTCGCGCCCGAGGCGGCGAGCCCCCTGGCGATGGCCTCGCCGATGCCGCGACCGGCGCCAGTGACGATGATCGAACGGCCCTTCACGCTGTTCGGCATTGTTTCCTCCAGATATGGTTTTGCCGAAACCAGCTTGCGCAAGGGCCGTGCCAACTACAGACCCTTGAAAAGACCGGATATTTTCAAAAAGCGGCCGACCACAGGCGTGGCACGACGCAACGGCGCTGCAACACTTGTTGCACGGCGGCCGGATCATCTGTCGCGGCTGGATGCGATAGCCTTGCTGGACAGCGCCCGGGCCTTCATGATTTGCTCGCGGCCAAAAGAGAGACCGGGGAGGAAGCCATGGTCGCTCAGCAATTGCGCGATCACATGCGCGAAGTCCAAATCGTGGCGGACGGAGGCGGCAGCGCGCGGGATCAGGTGATCCGCGAGTCCTGGAAGCGCTGCGTCGTCGAATACGGCCTCGATCCGACTGCGCTGAAACATGCCCATATCGTCACGAACCGCGAGCTGAAGGAGCATCGTGAGCGCCTCGATCAGCTCATCCGCACGGCCCGCTTCGGGCTCGAGTCGCTCTACCGGCAGATCGCCGACCAGCGCTATGTCATGCTGCTGACCGACGCCCGCGGCGTGACCGTCGACTATATCGGCGATGCCGTGATGAAGGACGAGCTGCAGAAGGCCGGGCTCATCCTCGGCTCCGAGTGGAAGGAGCAGCGCGCCGGCACCAACGGGGTCGGCTGCTGCATCTATACCGGCGAAGCCCTGACGGTGCACCAGTCCGACCATTTCGACGGCACGCATACGCCGCTGACCTGCACCGCCGCGCCGATCTACGACGTCAACGGCAAGCTCGCCGCGGTGCTCGACATTTCCGCGCTGCATTCGCCCGAGCCGAAGGAGAGCCAGGCGATCGCCTTCCATCTGGTGAAGTCCTATTCGCGCCATATCGAGATGGCGAGCCTGATGGCGGCCTTCCGCGGCAACTGGATCATCCGGTTCAGCGCCTCGCCGGAATTTCTCGACGTCGATCCCGATTGCGCCGTCGCGCTGTCGGCCGAGGGCCGTGTCGTCGGCATGACTCATGGGGCGCAGCGCCTGCTTGCGGCGAGCGTCGGCCTCGACTGGCGCAGCCCCGACAAGCTGATCGGCGAGCGGTTCGAAAGCTTCTTCGACTACGACGTCAACAACCTGCCCTATCTGACCCGGGCCTGCCCGACGGAGGAACGCGCCATCGGCATGCGCGACGGCAGGATCCTGTTCGCCAATGCGATGGAGCCCCAGGCGCCGCCGCGCGCACGCCGGGTGAGCACGCAATTGCCCAACCCGCTCGCCAAGCTGCATGGCGGCGATCCCGCCATGATGGAGATCGCCCAGAAGGCCGCACGGCTCGCCCACGCCCCGATCAGCATTCTGCTGACCGGCGAGACGGGCACCGGCAAGGAGTTCCTCGCCCGCGCCATCCACGAGCTGCGCAGCGCCGGCAAATTCGTCGCGATCAACTGCGCCGCGGTGCCCGAAGCGCTGATCGAGAGCGAGCTGTTCGGCTATGAGGCGGGCTCGTTCACCGGCGCCCAGGCCAAGGGCAAGAAGGGCCTCATCGAGCAGGCCGACGGCGGCACCCTGTTCCTCGACGAGATCGGCGACATGCCGCTGTCGCTGCAGGCCCGCCTGCTGCGCGTCCTGTCGGAACGCGAGGTGCTGCGGGTCGGCTCGGTCAAGCCGACCAAGGTCGACGTCCGGGTGCTGGCGGCGACTCATCGCGACCTTGCCGAGGAGGTCAGGAACGGCCGTTTCCGCGAAGATCTCTATTACCGGCTCAACGGCGCGGTGCTGAACCTGCCGCCGCTGCGCGCGCGGGAGGATTTCGACTGGCTGGTGGCGACGCTGCTCAACGGCCATCAGGATCCGAGCGGACGACTGCTCCGGCTGAGCCAGGCGGCGCGCGCCCTGTTGCGCAGCCATGTCTGGCCGGGCAACATCCGCGAGCTCGTCAATGTGCTCGAATTCGCCAAGGCCTTCGCCGCGGCGGGGACGATCGAAGCGTCCGATCTGCCCGATACCCTGCGCCCGTCCCCCACGATGGCCGCAAGGCCGGCTCCGGCCGTATCGATCCCGCCGGCACCGCAGACCGGGCACGATGCCGAGACCGATGCCCTGCTGAAGCTGCTGACCGAGCATCACTGGAACGTCTCGGTCGTGGCGCGGGCACTCGACGTCGACCGCTCGACGATCCACCGGCGGATGAACAAGGCCGGCCTCGTGCCGCCCAACCGGCGCTGACACGACGCTGCCGCCGACTCGCGCTAGGCTCGCCGCCCGAAGCCTGGAGCCTGTTTCATGATCCTCAAGCGGATCGCCCTGTTCTTTGCCCTGCTGGGCGGCATCTTCACGTCGCAACTGCCGGAATTCGCCCAGCAATATCGGCAGCGCCTGGGCGGCGCGATCGACGAGATCCGGCGCATGATCGGCGATTTCGATGCCGATGCGGCGCGGCTCGGCCTGAGCCGCGACCAGGGCATCGCGCGCCTGAAGGCCAATGCCGATCCGCTGATCCGCAGCCGCGGCGAACACGTCGAAAGCGACATCGCCCGGGCCGACCGCTTCGAACGGCAGTTGCAGGCCTATGCCGAGGCCGGGCCGTTCCGGCGCCTCGGCCTGTTCGCAAGGGAATTCGAGCCCGATATCGCCCGGCGCGCCCTGGCTCATTTCGAGCCGGCCGTGCCGGTGACCGGCGAAGGCCTGGTCAGCGCGATCGGCGGGGTTTTCGCCGGCTGGTTCCTGTTTCGACTGGTTTCGGCGCCTTTGCAGCGCCGCAAGCGGCGCCAGGGCCCGGCTACCGCCAGCCGTTGAGGAACCGGCCTCAGAGCGCCGGCTGCAGCGGCCGTGTCCCCTCGATCACCGCCCGCTGCTTGCTCACTTCGCTCGCGACGTGATCCATGAAGGTGCGCACCCGCGCAGTGTTGCGCAGGTCGGGATGGGTCAGCACCCACAGCGCTCCCGAATATTCCGAGCGCGGCTCGCTCAGCGCGACCAGGTTGGGAAAGCGCTGGGCAATGAACCAGGGAATGATGCCGATCCCGGCGCCCTCAGCGATCGCTTCAGCAAGACCCAGTACTGTATTGATTCGCCAGCCGATTCTGTCTTCACCGACATTCTGTGCCAGCCATTTGGCCGGCTTCAGGTTGTGCAGGTTGTCGCCGAGGCCGATCCAGTTGTAGGCGCGGTAGTCGGAGGGATCGAGCGTGGTGATGCCGAGGCTCCTGGCGGCGAAGATGCCCCAGGGAATATTGGCGAGGCGCCGGCCGACCAGCGTCTCCGGCGGCTCGACGGTGGCGCGCACGGCGACATCGGCGTCGCGTTTCGACAGGTTCAGATGTTCATTGCCGACGACCACATCCAGGGTGATGCCGGGATTGAGCTTGCGGAAGGAAGCGAAGATGGGCGTCAGGAGGTGGACGAGCAGCGTATCGTTGGTGGTCACCCGGAGATCACCCTGGGGCCGGAGGTCCTGGCCGGTGAGGCGGCGCTCGAAATCGACGATATCGTCGGCCATCCTATTGGCGAGCTTGACCATTTCCTCGCCGGCGGCGGTCAGGGTGTAGCCCGTGCGGCTGCGTTCGAACAGGCGCGCGCCAAGCCGCTCCTCCATCGCGCCGAGGCGGCGGAAGACGGTCGACTGGTTGACGCCGAGCACGTCGGCCGCGCCAGCCAGGGAGCGGGCGATCGAGACCGCCAGGACGGTCCGGTAATCGTCCCATGAAACGAGCGGCGGGGTCATTGGCGACGGTACTCCCCTGGCGTATTTTGCGTTGATGCAATCAAATATGAGTGGGCCTGTCAAATTACTTGCAGATAATGAATTGCCGATTTGTGACGCCTGGCCGCTACGTTTCATCTCTCCCCGGCCCTTCTCGGGGACGGCTCGCCAGCCGGCGGCGCCAGACACACGAATGGCGGCGCATGTCGCCTGCATTGCCCGGCGCGGCCGAGGCGGCCGTCGAGCCCGCGCCGGACTGATGCCCGCCGCGGAGGCTTGCGCGCCCGGGCGAATTGCCTATTTTCCCGTCGGATCAGGAATTTGCCAGTGGTGACATACGTTGATGCCGGGACTGCGCCGATGCGCAAGAACGGCCAGATCAAGCTCTACGGACCGGAAGCCTTCGAGGGCATGCGCGCGGCGGGGCGGCTCGTCGCCGAATGCCTCGACATGCTCGTCGGCGAGGTCGATGTCGGAGTGCCGACGGACCGGATCGATCGGCTCGTCTTCGAGTTCGCCATGGACCACGGCGCCTATCCGGCGACGCTGATGTATCGCGGCTACGAGCGCTCGACCTGCACGTCGATCAACCATGTGGTCTGCCACGGCATTCCAAACGACAAGCCGCTGCGCGACGGCGACATCGTCAATGTCGACGTCACCTTCGTGCTGGACGGCTGGCATGGCGACAGTTCGCGCATGTATGCCGTCGGCGAGATCCCGCGCCGCGCCGAGCGGCTGATCGAGGTCACCTATGAATCGCTGATGCTGGGCATTGCCGCGGTCAAGCCGGGCAATACGGTGGGCGATATCGGCCACGCCATCCAGTCGTTCGTCGAGCCTCAGCACATGAGCGTGGTCCGCGACTTCTGCGGCCATGGTCTCGGCCGCATGTTCCACGACGAACCGAACATCGTGCATCTCGGCCGGCCCGGCGAAGGCAGCATGCTGAAGCCGGGCATGTTCTTCACGATCGAACCGATGATCAATCTCGGCCGGCCGCATGTGAAGGTGCTGTCCGACGGCTGGACCGCCGTCACGCGCGACCGTTCGCTGTCCGCTCAGTTCGAGCACACCGTGGCGGTGACGGAAACCGGCGTGGAGATCTTCACGCTGTCGCCGAAGGGCCTCGACAAGCCGCCCTACAAGCGCGCCGGCTGAGGCTGCGCACGGCGCTGGGCCGGGCCCGCCGCCGACCGGCCCGCGCCGTTCACCGCCCCTCGATCTCGGCGCGGTGAGCCTCGGCGAGCGCGCCAAGGCTCCTGAAGTGGAAATCGACCTCCGGCCGCGTCTCGGGAACCGGGGTCGCGCCGCTGCCGGCGCGGCCGAAGCGCCGGTCGATCCAGGCTCGCGCCAGTCCCGCCCGTGCCGCAGGGACATGGTCATGATAGAGGCTCTGCGCCGTATGCAGGATCTCCTGGGGCCGGAGGCCGAGATCGGTGTCGAGATGGTCGACGAGATAGGCGAAATTGGCCGGATCGGGTTTGTACGCCCCGATATCCTCGGCCGTGTAGATCGCATCGAAGGTGACGCCGAGCTTGCGGTTGCTGGCGGTGAAGCTCTGTCGGTCGATGTTCGAGAGAATGACCAGCCTGTAGTGCCGCTTCAGATAGGCGAGCGCTTCGGCGCTGTCCGGAAAGGCCGGCCAGTCCGGCACGGACGCGCCGAACCCGTCGTGCAGATCGGCGTGGACGCGAAGGCCGAGCTCCCGGGCCAGGCGCGCGTGAATCACCGAAAGCAGCGTGGAATAGCGCAGCGACGGCGTTTGCCGTTCCTGTTCGGCCTCGTGCCGGCCGTAGAGCGCCAGCGCCGTCTCGCGCGGCATGTCGAGCCGCCCCGCGGCGAGCAGCGGCTGCAATGCGTTCCAGAGCCCGGTTTCCCAGTCGATCAGGGTGCCGTAGCAGTCGAAGGTGAGAACCTTGAAATCCGTCAGCCGCATCGCCGGGCCCTCCTTGCGGCCAAGCTAGCGCCGCCGCGCGCGCACCGGATGAGGCAAAGCTCCGATAGTCTTGGCCGAAGCTGCGACCGCCGCTTCAGCCGCGGTGTTCGGCGCGGCCTGCGGCCCGGAACTCCGACGGCGTGACCCCGAAGCGCCGTTTGAACTGGCGGTTGAACGAGGAGACGTTCTGATAGCCGAGCCCGTAGGCGATCTCGGAAACGGGATCGGACGAGGCGATCAGCCGGTCGACCGCCCGGTCGAACAGCTTCAGCAGGTGCAGCTGTTTCGGCGAGTGGCCGTGCGTCAGCTTGAACAGGGCATGAAAGCGGCTCTGGCCGAACCCTGCCCGGCGCGCCATGTCGGCCACCGCCGTGGCGGTTTCGTCGGCGGCCTCGAGAATGCGGCGCTCGACGCGCGAGCGCGGCCGAGGCGCCGGGGCGGAACCGGGATCGATCAGATGAAGGCCGGTCATGGCAAGCCGCGCCGCGTCGCTGGCCCTGCTCGCGTCCGCCTCGACCTCGGCGCCGAGCAGGCGAAACATGCGCCAGAGCCAGGGCTCGACGCGCGTCACCGACAGAGCCTCGCCGCACAGCAGGGCCGGAGTTCCGCCCCGCGGCAATGCCGCCGTCTCGACATCCAGCACCAGCATGCTGCAATCCGCGCTCGGGGCGAAATCGTGGGCGTGGTGCTGCGGAATGACCGCGATGCTGCCGCCCGCGACGACGTCGGTGCGGCCCTCGATGTCGAGACGCATCGCGCCTTGGAGCGGAACCAGGATCTGGCTGAAATCGTGAACGTGACGGTCGCGGCCGGGATAGGTGCGCACTGCGAGATGAATGGACATCCTGCTTCCTCCATCGCAGCGCTGAAGGCGCGTTGCGGCGCAAAGGCCCGCGCGCGATGGCGGCCCCCACCTACGATAAGCCGGTTTGCCCGTCGGGGGCGAGGCTCACGGTGCCCTGCGCGTGCCGGTCGACCATTGCGACGATCGTCGCGAACAGCTCCTCCTTCGCCTCCCGGGCCGTGATGTCGCCGGATGCGGCGGCGTGGGACAGCGCATCGGCGGCACCGAGCATGGCCCAGAGGCTCGCGGCGGTGATCGCATGGGGCTCGGCAAAGGGGGCCAGCAACGAGCGGCACTTCTCGACGAAGGCCATGCGGTAGTCGCGCTTGATCTTTTCAAGATCGGGGGCGCCCGCCAGTGCTGCGATGACGCCGGGGATCTCACGCCCCTGGGCCAGCACGCAGTCGACATAGGACGAGGCGATGACCGCCGCGCGGTCGATCAGCGTCGGTTCGCTCGCCGCGAGCGCGGCATCCATCACCCCCGTCTGGCGCGCGTCGAAATCCTCGTAGAGCGCCACCAGCAGCCCGAAGCGTGTGCCGAAATGATCGTAGACCACCGGCTTGGTGATCCCCGCGGCCTCCGCAAGCCGCGGCAGGGTCAGGGCGTCGGCGCCCTCCGCACCGACCAGCCGCCAGGCGACCGCCAGCAGCTGCCGATGACGCTCCTCGCGCAGCAGGCGGCGGCGTGGCGGCTTCGGCGCCGAGGCTGGAGGGGCGGTGCTTGACATCGTTATATACCAAAAGTAACTTACTTAAAGTATATAAACAGACCGCCTCACCTGCAATCGCCGGCCGGAGCTTTTCCATGCACGCCCTCGTCGTTGTCGCGCATCCCGATCCGAAATCGCTCACCCACCGTGTCGCAAACGCCCTTGCCGAGGGCGTCGCGGGGGCCGGCCATGCGACGGAAATCGCCGACCTTGCGGCGGAGGGCTTCGATCCGTCGTTCAGCGCCGCCGATCTCGCCTATTTCCGCCTGCAGTCCCCGGCGCCAGCCGATGTCGCCGCCGAGCAGGCGCGGATCGACCGCGCCGACGCGCTGGTTCTGGTCTATCCGGTCTACTGGTGGTCGTTTCCCGGCCTCCTGAAGGGCTGGATCGATCGTGTCTTCGCCAATGGCTGGGCGTACGAGGACAAACCGGGCACCAAGACGGTGAAGAAGCTCCGGCGTCTGGCGGTTCATCTGGTCGCGATCGGCGCGGCCGACATGCGCACCTATGCCCGCCACGGCTATTTCGGCGCCATGCGGACGCAGATCGATCACGGCATTTTCGACTATTGCGGCGCTCGGGTCGTGACGTCGGAACTCCTGGTGCCGCCGGATGTGGACGGTCCGCGCGCGCATTTCGAAGCCGCGCGCGCCATCGGCCGCGACCTCTTCGAGATGCCCGCCCGGGGCGATGCGAGCGAGGCCGCCTGAGCGCAAACCAGGGGAAAGGCTAGGTCGTAAACCCATAAACCGAAATGTCCGAGATGGCTCGATAGCGGACATGCGTCGCGCCAGAACTATCTGCGGATTTCCGCTTTGAGTTCCCTCACGCCTCGCCCGAGCCGCCGTCTCAAGAGCGTGCGAAGGGTTGCGGTATCGGCATAGCCGACTTGGGCGGCAATGCTTTCGACATTCCTACCCATCGACATCAGGCGCTGGGCTTCTTCGACGCGGATGTCCTGAACAAATGCGAGCGGCGATTTTCCCAGAATAGCTTCTGAGCGGCGCTGCAATGTTCGTGCGCTCACAGAGAGGGAACTGGCCGCCTCTTGAAGCGAGAAACCGCGATGCAGATTGTCGCGTGCCCAGCGGTCGAACCGCTCAATCAGCGGATCTGCGTGAGCGAGATGGTCCGGGATGATGTAGCGGGCTTGGGATTGCCGCGTATCGATCAGCATGAAGCGTGCGACGAGGGCGGCCATCTCGGGGCTCGCTTGCCGTACCAGCCACAGAGCGAGATCGAGATGCCCCATCATCGAGCCGGCGGTAACGACGCGGTCCGAGCCTGCTATAAGTTGGGTTTCGTCCAGTCGAACGGCCGGAAATCGTTGCCGAAAGAGTGGGGAGAGCGACCACGTCGTTGTTGCTTCGACACCGTCGAGAATGCCTGCTTCCGCCAACAGAAACGTGCCGACGCAGGCCCCCGCAATACCAATATCGCGGTTACGCCACGCCCGCAGAAAGTCGATTGCTTCCAGTACGTCCGGACGGGCCAAAGCTTCGAGCAGCAAGGGGGGCGTCTTGGCGTTGAGCGCGGGTACGACAATCCAATCGGAGTTGCGCACAAGACCGGCCGATTCGACTGACGCGGTTAAGCCAAGGGCTGTCCGGATTTGCGGCCTGACGCCAATCAACTTGACCTCGAATGGAAGTCTCTCTCGGCCTTGAGCAATCGCAAGCTCGTTTGCCATCGAAAACGTATCCAGCAGCACTGCCAGGCCCGTATCGAATGCCCCATCAAGCGCAAGAACTGACAGCTTCATGTCGTAATCAACCACAATAATGTCATTTCCGACGATATCTCTTGAGCGATATCAAATCTACCCTCGCCGCGAGGAGTTCAGGCGGGTTTGCCGCGGGCTTCGTTCCGGCAGGATTTCGATCGATGACCTTCACGGCAGAGCTTTACCTTCTGACACTGACGGCCCTGGCCACCGCTCTGATGTGGATCCCGTACACGATCGCCGGGATATCGCGACTCGGGTTGGCGCGAGCCTTGGCCAATCCGTTACCAAGGCCCGTCGAGAGCCTTGATTGGGCACAGCGGGCGAAACGCGCCCATGCCAACGCGGTCGAGAATCTCGTTGTCTTCGCACCGTTGGTGCTGGTGGCGGCTTTGATTGGAGCGAGTTCGCCGGCCACGGTGCTCGCATCCAAAATCTATCTCGCCGCGCGACTGGTTCACTACGGAGTCTATGTGGCTGGCATTCCCGTTGTCCGGACGCTTGCCTTCGTGGCCGGAGCGGGGGCGACTCTCGTTTTCGCCGCTTCCATCCTCGCCCATGCCGGCTAGCAGCGCTTGAGCGATCGTCCGTCACCAAGATGCGAGTGCGCCATGGACACCTCCTCGAAGACCATTCTTGACGCTATTGGCGGCACGCCTCTGGTCGAGCTGCAGCGCGTCGTGCCGGCCGGCTCGGCACGGGTGGTGGCCAAGATGGAATCAGCCAACCCGACTGGCAGCATGAAAGATCGCATGGCTAAAGCTGCGATCGAATTTGCCGAGGCGGATGGGCGGCTGGTTCAAGGTGGCACGGTCGTCGAATATACCGCCGGAACGACAGGGGTTTCGTTGGCGTTCGTCTGCGCCGCGCGGGGGTATGATCTGGAGATCGTCTATTCCGATGCGTTTAGCGAGGAAAAGCGCCGAACCATGCAGGCCTTCGGTGCGCGCCTAACGGACGTCCAAAGCGACGGAAAGAAGATCACTAGCGATCTCGTCAGGTCCATGATCAGGGCTGCGGGAGAGATCAGCGCTCGCCCGAACCATTGGTATTGCGATCAGTTGAACAATCGCAGCATCGTCGATGGATATATCCCCCTCGGCGACGAGCTTTGGAGCCAGACTGGCGGTAAGCTGGACGCCTTCGTCCACTCGGTCAGCACCGCTCATTCCATCCATGGCGTTACGAAGGCGCTGCGCAAGCACGCCAACCATATCCGCACATTCGCAGTCGAGCCTGCCGAATCTGCGGTGCTCTCCGGTAAACCCACCGGATCTCACAAGATCGAGGGCATTGGTATCGGTTTCATTCCGCCTCTGTGGCAGCCGTCTCTCGTCAATGAAATTCACACCGTCAGCACCGATGAAGCCAAGGCTATGGCCCGTCGACTTGCGCGCGAGGAAGGAATCTTTGCAGGCACGTCTTCAGCAGCAAACGTCGTTGCGGCGCTCAGGGTCGCCGAACAACTCGGTTCAGGTGCGACCGTTGCCACACTCATTGTCGACTCGGGGCTGCGCTATCTCAGCACCGATGTGTTTGCGATCGCTGATCGAGGCTGCGAGACATCGAGCATGTCCGCGACGGGTCGATAGCAGACACGCGGTTTTCTGAATGCGTCATGATCTGATTCAACATCAGCATGAGCCGATATGATCTGACCGACTTCGAGTGGCGTGCAATAGAGCCACTTCTACCGAACAAGCCGCGAGGCGTGCCAAGGGTCGACGACCGCCGTGTACTCAACGGCATCTTTTGGGTGCTGCGATCTGGCGCACCGTGGCGCGACCTGCCGAAGCATTGTGGGCCTCGCACCACCTGCTACAACCGCGTCGTGCGGTGGCGAAAGGCCGGTGTGTGAGCCTCGTTGATGCAAGCCATCACAGCACCGCGCCAAGGCAACATCCAGATGATCGACAGCACTTCCATCCCTGCGCATCAGCAGGCTGCGACGGCAAAAAAGGAGGATCGAGATCACTGTCTTGGCCGATCTCGGGGCGGCCTCACAACCAAGATTCATGTTGTAGTTGATGCGCAAGGGCTTCCGATCCGGTTCGGTCTCACTGCTGGACAGGCGCATGACGGGAAGATCACCGATGCGCTCCTCGATCATGTCGGCCCACGCGCCATCGTGCTTGCTGACAAGGCTTATGACGCTGACAAACTGATCCAAGAACGGGGCGCCGCGCCCAACATCCCTCCAAAGAGCGATCGACGCTGGAAGCCCTGCTTCAGTAAGCGGCTCTGCCGCGAGCGAAACCTGATCGAGCGCTTCTTCTCCAAGCTGAAGCACTTTCGCCGTGTCGCGACACGCTACGACAAGTTGGCCGCGAACTTCCTCGCTATGGTCCAACTCGCCTCAATGCGTCTGTGGCTCCGCAACTACGAATCTACGGCCTAGAGACGCCGGCCCTGATCGCCGTCGCTTTCGCGCACGATCGCCATGAAACGACGGATGATGCGCTCGGCAAGGCTCAGCGCGCGGTCGACCTCCTGGTCGCTCGGCAGATTGAGGTTCTGGTCGCTGCCTCCCGGCCGGTTCTGCGCCGTCGCGCCGCCGCGCCGGAGCGTGTCGTTTTCCGCCTTCAGCCGGTCGATCTCGGCCTGCAGCTCGGCCCGGTCGTCGGCCGCCAGCCGGCAGGTGACCGTGGCGTTCTGGCGGCTGCAGAAGGTCATCTGGCCGGTCTTGCCGTCCATCCGCAGCCAGCCATCCGGCGTCTCGCGCAAGGTGAAGCGGCTGTTGTCCGCCTCGCGCGGCGCGGATGGAGCCGACGGCGCGGCGGGCGTCGCCTGGGCCAGCGCCGCCACCGGCACGAGCCCAAACCCGAGGACCAGAACGGCTGCTCGTGTGCTGATGGTCATTGGCGGCCTCCTGTGGCGCATCCTGCCCCGCAAGACCGATCATAATCCGGTTCATGACCGGACCGTGGCGGAAGCTCAGCGCAGGCCGATGCCGCCGAAGCCGATCAGCCCGACCTCGGTGCTGCCGCCGGATCCGCCCGGGCCGTCGACCCGCGTGATCTCCAGGCTGTGCCGGCGGCGCTCCAGCCCCTGCGCGACGACGATGACGCGGCGCGCCGCCCCGCCTTCGCGGTCCGGATCCGGCAGGTCGGCGCCATCGAGCCGCAGGCGCAGGCGCCCGGGATCGGCGGGGTCCCGCTGCAGCACCACGACGAGGCCGGTGCCGTTGCCGGACAGGACCAGGGGCCCGCTCGCGGCGGAGCCGAACCAGGCGGGGCGGCCGCCCTCGCCTGCGCGCCTGGCCCAGCCGCCAGCGTTGTCCGGCGTCAGCCCGG
This sequence comes from Phreatobacter sp. AB_2022a, assembly GCF_026847585.1. Classification (NCBI taxonomy): domain Bacteria; kingdom Pseudomonadati; phylum Pseudomonadota; class Alphaproteobacteria; order Hyphomicrobiales; family Phreatobacteraceae; genus Phreatobacter; species Phreatobacter sp. AB_2022a. The sequence continues at coordinate 40,025 of NZ_JAPSET010000013.1, read as the reverse complement.
CGGCCCGCCGCCATTCGACGAACTGGAAGGCATCGGAGATCAACGCGCTGGGCAGGACGCCAGCCGGGACCGGGGAGCGGACCGGCAGCTGGTCGATCCGCTCGAACAGGCGCGCCAGGAACAGCGCGGCGGCCTCGTGGCCGGCATCGTTCGGATGCACGCCGTCGACCAGAAGCTCGGCCTCGGCGAGCCGGCCGCCGGCCATGGCCGGCCAGACGGCGTCGCGAAAGCTGACCATGGGCAGGCGGTAATGCGCGCCGATCCGCGCCTGGCTCTCCTGGCTGTTGCCGCCGCCCTGCCACATCATGAACAGGCAGACGACGGCGGTCATGCCGGGCAGTGCCAGGATCTGGCGCAGCAGGCCCTCGTAGGAAGCCCCTTCGTTCCAGCCGTCATTGACGGCGAATTCGACGATGACGAGATCCGGCCGGCTCGCGAGCAGGTCTTCGCCGGCCCTGAGCGCGCCATAGGCGGAGCCGGTCCCGCCGATACCGGCATTGACCAGCCGGATCGGGGTTGCCGGGAACCGCCGCCGCCACCAGGTCTCGACGCGCCCCGCATAGGACAGGTCCGGCCGGCTCGCCAGGGCGCCGACGGTGATCGATCCGCCAATGACGCCGAGCGTCACCGGCTCGCCGCGCCGCGCCTTGGCGAAGACGCGGTGGAGCCGCGCCGGATCGCCGAGGGCCACTTCCGAGCGGGCAAACATGTCCGGTGCCAGGACCGGCGCCGCGAGGGCGGCAGTGCCGCCGGCGAGGATGCCGGCAGCGGCCAGCAGGGTCCGCCGGTCGATCATGCCGGCACGGGCGTGCGGTGCCAGGCGCGGCTGCGGATCAGGAAGGGACGCTCGATCAGGTGGTAGCTGATCAGGCTGAACACCGTGCAGGCGACGATCGCGACGAAGGACGCGAGGAGGTAATAAAGGGTCTGGTCGATCGGCACGAAGCCGCGCGCCAGCGCCCAGATCGCGCCGATCGGGAACAAGTGGAACAGGTAGACCGAATAGGAGGCGTCGCCGAAATAGCGCAGCAGGCCGATGCGCGGCAGCAGACCGGCGCGTTCGACGCTCAGGCCGACGAGCACGATGCTCACGGCCGCCGCTGCCATGAGGAGATGAAGCCAGAGGCTCATGACACCCGCATGCGGCCAGGGCACCACGTAGAACAGGGTCACGAGCATGGCGGCCACGGCCAGCAGAGCGGCGTTGGCGCGGGCGGCGAGCCAGTCGATCAGACCATGGCGATAGGCCTGCGCGACGAGCATGCCGGCGCAGAAGCCGACGAGACTCGCGCTCGTATAGAAGGACTGGAGGAAGCCCGGCTCCTGCGCGAACTGGCCGATGCCGACCAGCGCTGCGAAGGCGAGACAGAGCACGAGCGTCCGTATTCCCGAAGACAGGAAGAACAGCGCGGCGAAGGCCACGTAGAAGAAGGCCTCGTAGTCGAGCGTCCAGCCGAGCAGCAGGAGCGGCGCCTTCGGATCGATGGAGGGGATGAACAGGAGCGACTTGAACAATCCCTCCAGCGTGGGAACGGTATTGCGGAACTGCTGCGGCATGATCAGCGCGAGTGCGAGCACCAGGAAGGTCGCGATCCAGTAGGCCGGAACGATCCGGAAGATGCGGCGCAGAAGAAAGTCCTTCGGGTCGAACCGGCCATCGCCCGCGACCAGGGTGATGATGAATCCGCTAACCACGAAGAAGATCTCGACACCGAAACGTCCCGTTTTCAGAAGCCCCATATTGGGAGCGAGCAGCGGCCATTGCAGCGTATGCGTGGCGAGCACGCTGAAAGCGGCAAGGCCGCGCAAATATTGGATCGACAAAACCTCGTCAGATTTGCGAGCGGTACTGTAATAACGCGTGGTCGCAAGAACCTGTGTCATTGTGGCATCCCCCAGCCGTCGTGTTGCCCGGCGTCGGGGTGAGTGGAGCAAAGTTCGGGCCGCGCGGAGGGACAGGAGCTTCACCAATCGGCAAGCTTCGTCTTGTCGAGGGGCTCGAACCGCATCATAAAGCGCGCTGCGCTGTCGACTTTGAGCGCGACTCGACCTATGGGTGCGTCCGCGGGGGCAGACCGGATCCATGTCACAGACCACCGCATTCCATCTTGATGCTCGGACAGAGGCATGGACGCACCTTGCGCGTGCCGTGCTGTTCGTCGTGGTCTGGTCGCTGGTCTGGATCACGCTCGACCCCTTCGGCAGCCTCGGCGCCGACGATCAGCCAACCGCGACCTCCGGCAACGATGTCTGGAGCTATGTGAGCTTCGGCCTGCTCGCGGCCATGGTCGTCTGCGCCACGATCGGCCGGCGGCGCCAGTTCCAGGCGGCCGTGTCGGACTGGATGTTCCTGGCGCTTGCCGTCTATGCCAGCTACACGGTCGTCGCCTCGGCCGACCCGAGCTCATCGATGAAGCGCTACCTGCTCTTCCTGATCGTGGCGGTGATCGCCGCGCTCGTCGGTGTGCTGCCGAAGAACCGGGATGAGTTCACCCGCCTCATTCTTGCCGTCGCCTGGGTGGTCGTCGGCCTGTCCTATCTCGGCGTCGTGCTTCTGCCGGATCTCGCCATCCATCAGGCTACCGATGCGATCGAGGCCCGGCTCGCGGGCGATTGGCGCGGGATCTTTCCGCACAAGAACCTGGCCGGCGGTGTCTTCGCCACCATGGTCTTCATCGGCATCTTCGCGGCGCGCACCGGGCGCGTCGGTGCCGGCCTCGGCCTCTCGGCGGCCGCGGCGCTGTTCGTGCTCCTGTCGGGTGCGAAGAGCTCGCTGATCATTCTGCCGCTGACCCTGATCGTTTCCGGTGTCTGCGCCCATGTCCGATCGGCGCTCGGCCGTGCCGTAATCATCGCCCTGCCGCTCGCCTTCCTGCTGGCGATCGGTGTCGGCTCCGTGCTGGTCCCGGCGATTGGGGCGGCGGTGCAGTCCCTGCCCTTCGACACCTCGTTCACCGGCCGCACCGACATCTGGACCTTCGCGCTCGAACATCTGGCCCAGCGGCCGCTCACCGGCCACGGCTTCATGGCCTTCTGGGCGCTGGAGAACACGCGCCTCGAAGTCGACAGCAACGAGAGCTGGGCGGGGACCGCCTCCAACGCCCATAACGGCTTTCTCGATACCGCGCTCAATATCGGGTTGATCGGTCTCGTGCTGACCGTGATCGTGCTCGTGATCAAGCCCTTCCTCAATCACGCCAAAGCCCGGCGCCAGGGTTCGGACCCGGCTCTGACCACACTGTTCTTCCAGCTCTGGCTGTTCTGCATCTATCTCTCCTGCATGGAGAGCTTTCTGTTCATCCGTGCCAACCAGATGTGGTTCACGCTTCTGGTCGCGGTGTTCGGCCTGCGGATGATGTCCCGGTTCCGTGTTGCCACGCCCGCGGCGCCGACGCAGCGGGCCTCTTGAAACCTCCGCGTGCAAGCCGCCCATCTCGACACCGAAAATAAAGTTCGGCCGGGCATGCTGTCCTTCCGATGCGTGCCGTGCCGGCGGGATCTTGCCCGGATGCGGCGCGCCTCGCCGCCTGCCAAGGACATGCCATGAGCCCCAGAGCTGCCGCCGATCCCTCCCTCGCTCCCAGGGCGTTCATGCTGATCGCATGCGCCGTGGCGCTGGTGCTGGTCGCGCCGATCTGGCTGGTCGACGTCGTGCCCACGCAGGACGGCCCGATCCATCTGGCTCAGGCCGACATGATCGCGCGCTTCGGCTGGGGCGGCGTGCTGAGCGAGCCGACCCGCACGTTCTATGAATGGAACGCACGGATCGAACCCAACTACAGCGTCTATGCCGTGCTGGCGGCACTGATCCGGATGACGGGCGACGCGTTCCGCGCCCAGTCGGTCTATCTGACCCTCTACGGCCTCTTCGCCGTACTCGCCGCCTACTGGGCTGCGCGCGCGGAAACCGACCGGCCACTGCTGCCCTTCCTGCTGCTGCTGCCGGTCATTTTCGGCCTCTTCATTCATTTCGGCTTCTTCAACTACGCCCTCGGCCTGCCGGCCTTCCTGGCCTTCGCGGCCCTGTGGCGGGCCATCGAGCGCAAGCGGGGCGTGCTCAGCTTCCTCGCCCTCGCGCTTGCCCTGTTCGCGCTTGGCCTCACCCATCTCGCAACCGTGGTCGCGGCCTGCCTGCTGCTGGCGGCAGGAGGCCTTGCCCGTGCGCTGAAGGCGGTCGGCACCGAGCCGCGCGGACGCACAGCGCTGCGGCTTGTCGGCGACGGCGCCTGGTCGGCCGGCGCGGCCCTGCCGGCGCTCGGCCTGATCGTCGCCTTCCTCATCGCCTATCCGGCTGCGACCACTTCGCCGGCGAGCCTGAAATATTCGATCTTCCAGGTGGTCCAGCGCCTCGTCGGCATGACCTATCTGTTCAGCTACACATGGTGGGAGCTGGTGGCCCTGGCGCCGGTCATCGCCGCCATGGTCCTCGCGGCGCTGCTGGCGCTCAGGGCGGGCGTCAGGAACTGGCGCGAAGGTGATCTCGTCTGGCCGGTCTTCGTGGTGCTGGTGCTCGCCGTCTCCGCGCTCGACCTGCGCACCAACCAGGGCGTGCCGCTGGCCGAGCGGCTGGCGCCCTATAGCTGGATGGGCGCGGCGCTCGCCATCGCCTCGCGCCAGCCCAATGCGGCGCTCACCCGGGTTCTCTGCCTTGCCTCGGCGCTCGCGCTCGCCGCCCAGAGCGCCGTGCGTTCGCTTGCCTATCTCGGCTGGGCGGAGACGACGCGCACCGTGCTGGAAACCGGGGCGCGCCACCCCGAACAGAGCTTCGCCGGGGCCGATGTGAGCGGCATGGCAAGTGCCCGCTTCTCGTGGCGCGTCCAGCCGGGCGTGCACATCCACCAGATCGCCGCGATCCGCGCCCGCGGCGTCGGCATGGGCTCGTCCCTGCCCTCGATGCGCTATTACGGCTACTATCCGCTGCGCTACGTGCCGTCGGCAGATTTCGTCTTCGCTCTGCCCGAATGGGAAGCGCAGCCCGACCTGCCGGCGCTGGCCGCCTTCCGCGCCGCTCACAGGGGCGCCCCCAAAGTGGTGATCTTCATCGCCCCCAATGGCGGCGGGCCGGAGCTCAGCCGCGCCGTCGGCAGCGAAGCGTGTTCGATGGCGGCGGGCGAGCGGCGCTCGGTCGTCGTCTGCATCGGGCCGAACTGACGCCTGTTCAGCCCGCGCTCCCCGCGCGCACACGGAACGTCACCGTGCGGTGGCCGATGAAATTTGCCACCGCGCCAACCGCGATCGCGAAGCCGTGGGCCGCGGCATCGACCATCCAGCCCGGGCCGACGAGACGTTCGAGGCCCCAGCGCGTGCCGACGGACACGGCGAAGACCACGAGCGCGCTCGCCGCGTTGACGGAAATGAAGCCGATGACCTGGTCGACGAAGGGCGTCTTGCGGTCGCGCCAGACGACCGTGCGATAGAGCACGAAACCGACGACCATGCCGATGCCATAGGCGAGCGCCACGGCCGGCTCGAAGGGCATGAGCGTGGACAGGCCGATGCGGGCGGCCCAGTTCACGAAAGCCGCAAAGCCGCCGCAGACGAGGAAGCGGGCGGCTTCTCCGGTCAGAGCAGCCATTTCAGTGTTCCGCCGAGATGGGCCGCGAGGAAGGCTGCGACCAGTGCCGCGCCCAGCATCAGGCTCGGCTTGTCCCTGATCGCGAAGGTCACGGGGTCGTCGTCGAGGCTGCCGCGCTGCGACAGGAGCCAGATGCGCATCTGCCAGAGGAAGATGATGACCGGCGCGCACCACAGGAAGGCCGGGGCGGTGTAGTGGCCGGCCCGGAAGCCCTCGGCCATCAGGTAGAGGATCAGGATGAGCACCGAGCTCGCGACCGCCGCAAGCCCGAGGCCGAGCAGCAGCGGCTCGTCGGCCGCCTGGTAGCCGCGCCCGCGCAGCGCCACGCCATGGACCTTGGCGCGGGTCAGCTCGGTATGGCGCTTGGCGCTCGACAGCGACAGGAACAGCGCGAAGGAGAAGACGAAGAGCCAGGGCGAGATGACCGCGCCGATCGCGACGACGCCGAGCAGCAGGCGCAGCGTGAAGAGGCCGGCGAGCATGGAGATGTCGACGATCGGCACCTGCTTCAGCTTCAGCGAATAGGCGAGCGTCGCCACCACGTAGAGAGCGGTCACGAAGAGCGCCCCCGGACCGGCGAGCGCAGCCGCGGCAAAGCCCAGCCCGAACAGAACCGGCAGCCCGGCCACCGCCTGGCCGATGCCGAGCGCGCCGCTCGCCAGCGGCCGCTCGCGCTTCGACCAGTGCTGCCGGTCGTTCGGCAGGTCGAAGAGATCGTTGATCAGGTAGGTCGCCGACGCGACGAGCCCGAGGCCGAGGAAGGCGAGCGCGGCGGACTCCCAGGCGGCCGGCGCGAACAGGGCGCCGGCCAGCGGAATGGGCGCGAAGACCAGCGCATTCTTGGCCCATTGCTTGAGCCGGAGCGCACGCGCCCAGACCGCGGCGGCGGACCGTTCCGCGCCGATCACCTCGACCGGCTTGCCAAGTGCGCGGGCGCGCCTGATGACCCCGGCCGGGGCGCGCACCGCGACGATACGCTCGGCCGCGGCGAAGACCTTGAGATCGGCCGCGCTGTCGCCGGCATAGTCGAAGCCCTGTGGGAAGGCGGCGGCCAGTGCCTCGGCCTTGGCGCCGCCCTTCAGATTGGTCCGGCCGTTGGAGGCCATGACGCGGGAAATGAACGGAAAGCGCTCGGCGACGGCCGCCGCGATCTCGATGGTCGCGGCCGTCGCCAGCACCACCGGGCGGCCGGCGGCGGCCGCCGCGCGGCCAAGGCTCACCACGCGCGGCTCCGCCGGCAGCGTGGCGATATCAGGCATGGCAATAGCCGCGAGCCGCTGCTTCAGCACCGCGCGCCCCTGCACCAGCCAGAGCAGCATCGAGAAGATGACGAAGGGATTGTCACGCAGGGCCGCGACCGCGCTTTCAAGCAGCGTATCGGTGCGCAGCAGCGTGCCGTCGAGATCGAGCACGAGCGGGCGCGTGGCGTCAGGCTCGGACACGGACGCCCGGTTGGCACGGGACGTGACGTCCTGTTCAGGCACAGCTCCTGTCACATCGTGATACATGCCTGCTCTCCGACACCGTTTGACGGTCATCGCCAGCAGGTTCGGTGCCAGGAACCGGCGCCGCCCCCTTGCCTGCCCGCCGACCGGCCCGTGGCAAGGCCGTCGCCGTTTAGGGGCCGTCGGCCCGGCAGTCCTGTCTATGCTGGGATAAGAGCCGGGTGCGCGATGAAGAACGGCTTAAGGCGATCGCGCAAACCGCGTGGTTTCGCCGGTATGATTAAGCTTTGCTGCAGTGGCGGGCCGGCCCGTCAGGTTGCGCTGCGCCACAGGTCAGGCAGCGGCCCGCCGGCGCCCGCGAGCGGATCGCTCTGCGGGAAGGCGAGGACGAGCATCCGGTCCACCGTCGCCGCATCGGGCGCATCCCTCGCGATATCGCCGTCCTGGCCGGGCGGATAGGCGCCGATCACCAGGAGATCGTCGCTCGCGCTGATCTTGCAGTGGCCGGTCCCGGCCGGCAGGACGAGGACGTCGCCCGTCGCGAAATCGAGCTCCGGCCCACCCGGCCCGCCCAGCGCGACCCGCGCCGATCCCGCCGCAAAGCCCAGCACCTCATGGGCCGTCGCATGATAGTGGTGGTAGGAATAGATGCCGTTGCGCCAGCGCGGCGGCCAGCCATTCGCCTCGAAGCACCGTTCCATCGCCTCGGCCGTGTCGTCGCCGGGCGGCGCGACGATCGCCCGGCGGTAGATGAGGACCGGCAGAACCGGATTGTTCGGCACCCAGTGCCGGCGCTCGAGGAACAAGGATTGGGGAGGATCCGACCTGGGCATTGCTCGTCCCTGAATGGTGCTGCCGCTTCGACAGACCGGAAACGTCGTGCCGGGCCCCCGCGTTCCATCGGCGCGACGCTGGGCGCTCCTTGCCGGCCGCTATTTCCGCTTCTTGCCGAAAGCGGCGCGCAACTCGTTCTTCGCCGCCTCCAGAACGTCCCGCTGGCGGGCGTCGAGCTTGGCGCCGGCCCGGTTGATGTAGAAGGTCAGCATCGACATGGCCGAGCGGAACGGCGCCGCCTTGCGCCGGCTGCTCGTCTCGGCGGAGCGTTTCAGCGATCGGGCAAGCGCCTTCGGATCGCGCTCGGCGAAGACGTGATCCTTGAGGTCGAGCGCGTCGCTGTGCCGTGTCACCTCGGCCGACCAGCGCCGACCCTGCGGCTTCCGCCGCGGCTGTCTCTCGGTCATGGTTGTCGTCCCGTTGTTCCTGACAAGACAACCCGGCCGGCTGGGTGCCGTTCCCGCTTCAGCGCGGTGCGACGAAAGCCCGGCGCTTGCCGACATGCTCCTGTTTCGGCACGGATTTCAGCGCGCGCATGATCCAATGGCGCGACTGGGCCGGATCGATCACCCCGTCGATCTCCAGGAACGAGGCCATGCTCACCGCCTTGCCGCGCTCGTAGAGCTCGGCCACATGCCGCTCGTAGACGGCCTGCCGCTCGTCCGCGTCGGCGATGGCCGCGAGCTCGTTGCGATAGCCGAGCCGGACCGCGCCTTCGAGGCCCATGCCGCCGAACTCGCCCGTCGGCCAGGAGACGATGAACAGCGGGGCCTGGAAGCTGCCGGCCGCCATGCCCTGGGCGCCGAGGCCGTAGCCCTTGCGCAGGACAATGGTCAGCATGGGCACGGTGGCATTGGCGCCGGAGAGGAACAGCCGCGCGACACGCCGCACGAGGCCGGTCGTCTCGGCCTCGGGCCCGACCATGAAGCCTGGCGTATCGCAGAGCGAAAGCACCGGCAGCCCGTAGGTCTCGCACAGCTCGATGAAACGGGCGCCCTTCTCGGCGCCCTCGGCATCGATCGCGCCGCCGAGATGGCGGGGATTGTTGGCGATCAGCCCCAGCGGCCGGCCCTCGACCCGGATCAGCGCGGTGATCATGCCGACGCCATGCGCCGGTCTGAGCTCCATCACCGAGCCGGTATCGGCGATCAGCTCGACGACGGTCCGGATGTCGTAGGCGCGCAGGCGGTTTTCCGGGATGGCCTGGCGCAGCAGATCCTGGTCGGCGCACCGCCAGTCCGCCACCGGTCCCTGGAAATAGGCGAGATACTGCTTGGCCGCCGCGACCGCCGCGGCTTCGTCCTTGACCAGCAGGTCGACAACGCCGTTCGGCGCCTGGACGCTCATCGGCCCGACCTCTTCCGGCCGGAACACGCCGAGGCCGCCGCCCTCGATCATGGCGGGGCCGCCCATGCCGAGATTGGCGTTCTCGGTCGCGATGATCAGGTCGCAGCAGCCGGCGATCGCCGCATTGCCGGCGAAGCAGCGACCGGACACGATGGCGATCGTCGGGGCCGTGCCGCTCAAGGTTGCCAGCATCCGGAAGGTGGGCACGTCGAGGCCGGCCACACCCATGAAATCGGTCTCGCCCGGCCGGCCTCCGCCGCCCTCGGCAAAGACGACGACCGGCAACCGCCACTCGCCGGCAAGGCGCAGCATCCGGTCCATCTTCTTGTGGTTCATGAAGCCCTGCGTACCGGCGAAGACGGTATAGTCGTAGGACATGATCAGGCAGCGGGCCTTCGTCTCGTCGAACAGCGCGCCATTGACCGCGCCGATGCCGGCAACCAGACCGTCGGCCGGGCTCATCGCCATCAGCTCGTCCAGTGTGCGGCGGCGACGCTGGGCGGCGAGCGCCAGTCCGCCATATTCGACGAAGCTGTCGTCGTCGCAGAGGTCGGCAATGTTCTCACGCGCGGTGCGCTGGCCGGTCCTGCGCCGGCGCGCCACCGCGTCGGGACGCTGATGGTCGAGCAGCGCCTCGTTGCGGGCGAGCGCCTCGGCAAGGTCGGCACGGACGTGACCGGGCCCATGCGCCGCATCCGCGCCCCCGTCGCAGACCGCGACATCGCCAGGCTCGATGAAGACCAGCGGCTGGTCGGCCGCGACATTGTCGCCCGGCGCGCCGGCAATCAGGCGCACAATGCCCGATGTCTCGGCCATGACCAGATGTTCCATCTTCATCGCCTCGATCACCGCCACGGCGGCGCCGGCCTTGACCGCATCGCCTTCCGCGACCTCGAAGCTGACCACGCGGCCGCCCATCGGCGCGGGGACGCCGACCGTGCCGGCCGGTGCCGCGACCGCCCGGCCGGCAGGCGTCGCGCTCGCTCCGGCATCCGCCGGCAGCGACCGGTCCGACTGGGCCGCCGCTGCCGCCACCAGCTCGGCCGCATGGCGTTCGACGAATCCCGTGTCGAAGGCGCCGGCGCGAATGTCGGGCCGCTGGATCAGGCCGCGCAGGAACGCCTTGTTGGTACCGACCCCGCCGATGCGGAACTCGGCCAGCGCCCGGTCGGCGCGGACCAGGGCATCCTCGAGCCGGCCGGTCGGCGTGAAGGCGATGACCTTGGCGATCAGCGAATCGAAGCTCGCGCTGGTGCGGTAGCCGGCATAACCGAAGCTCTCGACGCGGATGCCGGCGCCGCCCGGCGGATCGAAGGCGGTCAGCGTCCCCCCCGTCGGCGTCGCCGCGCCGTCGGGGCCGATGCGCTCCATGTTGACGCGCAGCTGGACGGCAAGGCCGCGCGGTTTGCCGACCGCCTCCTGCGTCAGCCCGAGCTCGGCGAGCGAGCGGCCGGCGGCAAGGCCGAACTGCGCCTGGACGAGGTCGACGCCCATCACCTCCTCGGTGACGGTGTGCTCCACCTGCAGGCGCGGATTGGCCTCCATGAACACGAAGCGGCCGGCGTCGGCATCGACCAGGAACTCGACCGTGCACAGCGTGCGGGTGCCGGCGGCCCGGGCGAGCCGGACCGCGGCCTCGGCGACCGCCTCGCGCAGGACCGGATCGAGGCCGGGCGCCGGGGCGATCTCGACGAGCTTCTGGTGCCGACGCTGCAGGCTGCATTCGCGCTCGAACAGGTGCATGACCGCGCCCGCGACGTCGCCCAGCACCTGGATCTCGACATGGCGCGCCGGCCGGATCAGCTCTTCGACATAGAGAGCATCCGAGCCGAAGGCGGCCTGCGCTTCGGACGCCGCCCGCCGATAGGCTTCAGCGAGATCGGCCGCGCGTTCCACCACGCGCATGCCGCGGCCGCCGCCACCGGCCACCGCCTTGACCATGATCGGCCGGCCGCCGAGCGACGCCATGAAGGCCTCCGCCTCCGCAAGGCTGGTCGCGCCTTCCGTGCCGGCGGCGAGCGGCACGCCGGTTTCGCGGGCGAGGCGGCGTGCCGCGCCCTTGTCGCCGAAACGCTCGAGCGTCTCGGGGCCCGGCCCGACAAAGGTCAGGCCGGCCGCGGCGACCGCCCGGGCGAAGCCGGCATTCTCGGCAAGGAAGCCATAGCCGGGATGAACCGCGTCGCAGCCGGCCGACACGGCGGCATCGACGATCGCGCGGATATCGAGATAGGCCGCGGCCCCTGCCCCCGGCAGTGCCACCGCACTGTCCGCCCGCGTCACGTGCAGGGACAACGCGTCTTCCGGCGCGAACACTGCGACCGTCGCGATGCCGAGCTCGTTCGCCGCCCGCGCGATGCGCACGGCGATCTCGCCGCGATTGGCGATCAGCACTTTCCTGAACATGTCTGTCGGGCCTTGGATGAGGGACTGCGAGGGGAATGAGGAAACCATTGCGCGGAACGGCCGCCGGCTCACGTCGTCAGCCTCTGCCGCTTGACGACGATGCCGGCCGCTTCGCGATCCCAGCAATCGGCCGTGACGCCGTCGCGCCGGATCAGGTATTTCTCCACCTTGCGGGTGGGCGTCTTGGGCAGGTCGTCGACGATCCTGACATAGCGCGGCACCATGAAATGGGCCATGCGCGGCATCAGGAAGGCGAGCAGCTCGGCCGGGTCGAGCGCGGCCCCTTCGATCAGCGAGACCGCGACGAGGATATCGTCCTCGCCATGCGGGCTCGGCACCGCGACGGCCGCCGCCTCGCGCACGGCCGGATGGGCGCAGACCTCGAGCTCGACCTCGAAGGAGGAGATGTTCTCGCCGCGCCGGCGGATCGAATCCTTGAACCGGTCGACGAAGAAATAGTTGCCCTGCTCGTCCGTGCGAAAGGCGTCGCCGGTGTGGAACCAGCCGTTGCGCCAGGCGCGCGCGGTCGCCTCGGCATCGCCGTTATAGCCGTGGTTCAGCGCCCACGGACTGTCGGTGCGGATGATCAGCTCGCCGATCTCGCCCGGCGGTACGGCGCAGTCGTGGGCGTCGACGAGACGCACTTCCAGGCCGCGCCGCGGCTTGCCGCAGGTCGCCGCCACCGTCGGGTTGGCTTCGGCGATCAGCGGACAGGACACCTCGCTCATGTTGAACAGGGTGTGCGTCGTGACGCCGAAACGCGCGTGAAACGCGACGCCTTCCGGCGCGAGCGGAATGATGATGGCGTGGCGCAGCGGCGTGGCGCGCTCGCCTGCGGCGGCCGGTTCCTTCATCAGGAAGGTCGCCATGACGCCGAGCAGGATCACCGCCGTGGTGCCGGTCACCGCCACCGTCCGCCAGAAGCTCGCCGTGTCGAAGGCATCGACGAGAACGATCGCCCCGCCCTTGACCAGCATCGCATAGGACGGTGCCGTGCCGCCGACATGGAACATCGGCAGATTGACCATGAACCGGTCGTCGGCGCCGAGATAGGGCGTGCCTTCGCCATCGGCGATCAGCGCGTTGCCCATGGCCTGAAGGTGCGCATAGGACGAGAGGACGCCCTTGGAGGGTCCGGTCGTGCCCGACGTATAGATGATGCTCTGGGTGTCCCAGGGCTCGATCGGCCGCGCCAGCGGCAGAACGTCGTCCTGCCCGTCCAGCGCGTCGGCCCCGCGAAGATCGATGCCGTCGATGGCGGCGGGCTTGCCGCCGAGCGCCACCACTGTCCCGAGCGCCGCCCGGTCGATGCCGGCGAGCCGCTCGACCAGTTCGGCGTGGGCGATCATCAGCCGCGCGCCGGAGTTCCTGACGACATGTTCGAGGATGCCGCCCCGATAGGCGGTGTTGATCGGCACATAGACTGCGCCGGCATAGTTGATCGCGAACCAGAGGCAGAGGCCGTCAATGCCGTTCGGCAGCCAGACCAGCACGTGGTCGCCTTGGCGGACGCCGAGATCCTGCAGCGCGCGGGCCGTGGCGCGGACACGCACGCGCAGCGCGCCATAGCTCAGCGTCGTGCCGTCGGGCAGAACGGCGTAGGGGGCATCGGGCCGGGCCGCGGCATGCCGGTCGACGAGATCGCGCAGGACGCAGTCGGCGCGTGCCGGAACGCCGTGATGGCCGTGCATTGCCTTGTTCTCCCTCATGGTCCCGCGCGGCCCGTTGCGGACCCGTGGGCCCGGCGCCGGCTTGTCGTTGCGATGAGACGCTAACCGTCGTCTCAGCAAAATCAATAGACCAATTAATTTCAAGTCGACACTTGACGGATGGCGGTCCAGTCTCTGTTTGGTTTGCCGCCGAGCCTGGACGAGATGCCCCGATGCCGCCTTCGCGCCGACCCACCAGCCGCCCGTCGCTCGCCGCGCCAGCCAAGGCGCCGCGCCAGACCATGCCCGTCAAGCGCCAGCCCGGCCGGCCGCGCCGCTCGGCCGACGCCTCGGCCGAGACCACCCGCGACAAGCTGATGGACGCGGCGATCGATCTCTTCGCCCGCTACGGCTACGACCCGGTGACGACCGGGGCCGTGGCCAAGGCGGCCGGCCTCACCCAGCCGATGGTGCACTACCATTTCGGCTCGAAATCGAATCTGTGGAAAGCTGCAGTCGACCGGATGATGCGCCGGCGCGGGCAGATGTTCCGCAACACCGCGCGCGATCTCGCCGGCCTCGACCCCGTCGACAAGCTCAAGCTGCTGATCCGCAGGCTGATCGAGGCCAATGCGTCCAACCCGGACTATGTCCGCATCGCCATCCACGAAGGCATGGTGCGCAGCCCACGGCTCAAATGGCTGACGAAAACCTATATCGCGCCCGGTTTCGAGGTATTCGACCAGACCGTGCGCGAGGCGATCGCCGCCGGCGCCATTCCCGACATGCCCGTGCACGACGTGACCAATGCGATCACCTCGGCGGCGTCGCTGACGCTCAGCCTCGGCGGCCTGATCGACGAGCTCTATGCCATCGACATGACCGATCCGGAACGGATCAGCTCGTTCAGCGACAGCGTCGTCAGGATCCTGTTCGACGGGCTCCTGGCGCGCCCAGCGGCGGCCGGCAAGACCCCTGCGCAGCGCAGCGCCGGGAACAATTAATTAGGCTATTGATTTTCTCCGGCGCAGCCGTCAGCCTCCTGGCAACGACAAGATGCCGAGGGGGATCCGTTGGAGGAAGCCGAATACCTTGCCGCGCTCGCGGCGCTGCGCGCCAAGCGCTGGCCGAAGGGCTGGCCGGTCGAGCCGCAATATCCGTTCGGCAAGGTGCTGCTGACCGACTATCTCAGGCGCTGGGCCGCCGCGCAGCCGGACAAGACCGCCATCGTCTTCTACGGCGCGCGGCTGAGCTATGGCGAGCTAGACGCCCTGAGCGACCGTTTTGCCGCCTTCCTGCAGAGCAAGGGCATCGGCAGAGGCGACCGGGTCGCGGTCTACATGCCCAATTGCCCGCAATTCGTCATCGCCTTCTACGGCATCCTCAAGCTCGGCGCGATCCACGTGCCGGTCAATCCGATGTTCAAGGCGCCGGAGCTGCGCTACGAGCTGAACGATACCGGCGCACGGCTGATCGTGACGCTCGACCAGTTGCATCCGACCGTCGAGGAGGTGCGCGCCGAGACGAGCCTCGAACAGGTCGTGGTCACCTCGCTCGGCGAGATGGCGCCGGCAAGCCCGGACATCGCGGCGCCGCCGGCCCTGCTCGCGACGAAACTGGCGATCGAGGGCGCGATCGATCTCCTGCCGGCCTTGAACGACGTCGCGCCCCTGCCCCGGCGCGACGATGTCGGCCTCGATGACGTCGCCGCGCTCAACTATACCGGCGGCACGACCGGCATGCCCAAGGGCTGCATCCACACCCAGGGCGACATGGTCTATACGGCCGCGACCACCGTGCCGTTCTCGCTCGGCATCGACAAGGACAGCACCTATCTGTGCATGCTGCCGGTGTTCTGGGTGGCCGGCGAGGTCTTCGGACTGATCTTTCCCTTCTTCGCCGGCGCGACCCTGGTGCTGATGACCCGCTGGGATCCGCTCGCCACCATGGCGGCGATCGACCGCTACAAGGTGACCCATGCGAGCTTCCTGGTCGACGGCGCGGTCGAGATCCTCGAACATCCCGAGCGCGACGCCTTCGACCTGAAGAGCCTTCGACGCACCGGCGGCATCTCCTTCGTCAAGAAGCTCAATCCGGACCTGCGCCGGCGCTGGCGCGAACTGACCGGCACGACGATTCGCGAAGTCGCCTGGGGCATGACCGAGACCCATACCTGCGACACCATGAACTACGGCCTGGACGAGGACGATTTCGACCTGAAGTCGCAGCCGGTCTTCGTCGGCTTTCCCGTGCCCGGCACGGATTTCAAGATCTGCGATTTCGAGACCGGCGCGCTGAAGCCGCTCGGCGAGGAAGGCGAGATCTGCATCCGCACGCCGTCGATCCTCAAGGGCTACTGGAACAAGCCGGAGGAAAGCGCGCGCTGTTTCCGCGACGGCTGGTTCCACACCGGCGACATCGGCGTCTACGACACCGACGGCATCCTGCACTTCCTCGGCCGGCGCAAGGAAATGCTGAAGGTCAACGGCATGAGCGTCTTTCCCGG
Organism: Phreatobacter sp. AB_2022a; assembly: GCF_026847585.1. Classification (NCBI taxonomy): domain Bacteria; kingdom Pseudomonadati; phylum Pseudomonadota; class Alphaproteobacteria; order Hyphomicrobiales; family Phreatobacteraceae; genus Phreatobacter; species Phreatobacter sp. AB_2022a. Next base: position 24,266 of record NZ_JAPSET010000013.1, on the reverse strand, counting down.
CGAGATCGAGGCGATCCTCGGCCAATATCCGGGCCTGCTCGGCAGCGGCGTCATCGGTCGCCCGGACGAAGCCAAGGGCGAGGTGCCGGTGGCCTTCGTCTGGCTCGCCGAGCCCTTGCGCAATGCTCAGGGCGAGGCCGATTTCCGCGCCTGGTGCGGCAGGAATCTCGCCTCCTACAAGCAGCCGGAGCTTCGCTTCGTCGATGCCCTGCCGATGACCGAGACAGGCAAGGTCAAGAAGGAGCCGCTCCGAGAGCTCCTCTGATTGTTTCATTGGTCCCCATCTCCCCCATCCCCCCGAACGACATGAACGACAGCGCAAAAGCTGCGGAGGAAACCGACATGCCCGAAACCATCACCCTGCCGCGTGCCGGCACCCCTCGCCCGCTGCTGCGGCTCGCCCGCTGGATCGCCGCCGCCGCCCTCGTCGCGGCACCGGCGGCCGGCCACGCGCAAAGCGCGGCGCCGATCAAGATCGGCATCCTCAACGACCAGGGCGGCGTCTATTCGAGCATTACCGGCCAGGGTTCGGTCGCTGCCGCGCGGCTCGCCATCGAGGATGCCGGCGGCACCATTCTCGGCCGCCCTGTCGAGCTGGTCTTCGCCGATCACCAGCACAAGCCGGATCTCGGCGCGACGATCGCTCGCGAGTGGTACGACGTGCAAGGCGTCGACGCGATCTTCGACATCTACTCCTCCGGCGTCTCGCTGGCGGTCCAGCGCATTGCCGAAGACAAGAACAAGATCGTCGTCGTCTCGATGGCGAGCAGCGGCCTGATCGGCGGCAAGCAGTGCTCGCCGAACGGCATGCAATGGGCCAATGACGGCTATGCCGTGTCCAACCTGACGGTGCGCGGATCGTCCGGGGCGACACCCAATTCCTGGTTCTTCATCACCGTCGACTATACGGCGGGCCATTCCATCGAAGCCGATGCCAGCCGGATGATCCGCGCCGCCGGCGGCACGGTCGCCGGCGCCGTGCGCTTTCCGATCGGCACGCCCGACTTCTCCTCGTTCCTGCTGCGCGCGCAGGCCTCGGGCGCCAAGAATATCGGCTTCATCGGCGGCGGCACCGACCTGATCAACTCGGTGAAACAGGCCGACGAATTCGGCATCCGCGCCGCCGGCCAGCGCTACGTGCCGTTCTCGATGACGACGGTCGACATTGCGGCGGTCGGCAACCAGGTCGCGGCCGGCATGCCGGTGGTCCTGTCGTATTACTGGGGCGAGAACGAAGCGACCCAGCGCTGGGCCGAACGCTTCCGCCAGGCGACCGGCCGCCTGCCGACCGATCCGCAGGCCAATGTCTACAGCGCCGTGCTGCACTATCTGAAATCGGTGCAGGCCGCCGGCACGCGCGATACGGCCGCCGTGCTGCAACGCATGCGGGCGACGCCGGTCGAGGACGTCTTCACCCGCGGCGCGCGGATCCGCGCCGATGGCCGCCTGATGCGCGAGCTGATCTATGCCGAGGCCAAGCCCGCCGGCGAGATGCGCAATGCCGACGACCTCCTGCGGATCGTCTCGCGCGTCCCCGGCGAGCAGGCCTTCATTCCCCCGCAGGAAAGCGAATGCGCCCTGCTGCGGCGCTGATGAACACCGACACATGTCAGGCGCGCGACGGCGGGATCGTCCCCGTCGCGCAATGACGCAGCCTTCGAGCCAGGACTGCGCTTGATGCAGGTCACCATGTACAACTGCTGATGACCGGGCGCTGCATCGTGGACGGCCGATGGCGAGGCACGGCATCACGGCGGCCGTGGTTCGCGGCGCGCCGGGCGCACGCCTCCCGATAAGGGACCATGGAGAATGGCGCGGCGGCATTTGCTCGGTTATGGCTGGCAGCCTCGCCGCGGCGCGGCGCCGGGTACGAGCGGTTCATGAGCCGGGACGCCGAATGAAGATACTGCTGCTCGGGGCGACCGGCTTCATCGGCTCGGCCATCGCCGCAAAGCTGCTGGAGGCCGGACATGTGGTGACCGGGGTCGGCCGGCATCCCTCCCGGATGGCGCGGAAGATGCCGGGCCTGTCCTGGCAGGCCGCCGATATCGCCAAGCTCGGCGCCGGCACCGACTGGCGCGAACTCCTCGACGGCCAGGACATCGTGATCACTGCCGCCGGAGCCCCGCAGGACCGGCTGCGCGACGATGTCGCGGCGACCCAGAAACGGGCCATGCTGGCGCTCTATGCCGCCGCGCGCGAGGCGGGCATCAGGCGCATCATCCAGATCTCCGCGGAAACCGAAGGCCCCGGCCGCGACGTCGCCTTCCTTGCGACCAAACGGGCGGCGGACGAAGCCCTCGCCGCGAGCGGCGTGCCCTTCGTCATTCTCCGTCCGTCCGTGGTGATCGGGCGCAATGGCCATGGCGGCTCGGCGCTGCTGCGCGCGCTCGCGGCCCTGCCCGGCATCCTGCCGTTGATCCACGCGCGGCGGCTGGTGGCAACCTCCGATCTCGATGCCCTGGCCGCGGCGGTCGTCGGTGCGGTTGCCGGAGCCATTCCGGCAGGTGCGGACATCGCCTTTGCCGCCGCGGGACCAGGCGACCCTCGGCGAGCTCGTCGCCCTGCACCGCTCCTGGCTCGGTCTGCCCGCGGCGCGCGTGGTCGGCCTGCCGCCGGCGCTCGCGAAGCCGGTCATCTGGCTCGCGGATTTCGCCGGCAGGCTCGGCTGGCGCTCGCCGCTGCGCTCGACCGCCATGACGCTCATGGCCGGCGGGCTTGCCGGCGGAGCGATCGCCGCGCGCCAACCGGCCGCCCGGGAGACGCTCGCCGCCAATCCCTCGGGTGTGCAGGACCTCTGGTTCGCCCGCCTCTATCTCCTGAAGCCGATCATCATCGTCGCGCTGGCCCTGTTGTGGCTGGCCTCGGGCCTCATCCCGTTCCTCTCGTTCGGCGCGGCACGCGCCCATATGGAGGCGGCCCTGCCGCCGTCGCTTGCCGGGGCCGCGACGGTCGCCGCCTGCCTCGCGGACATGGCGGTGGGGCTCGCGGTGCTGGTCAGGCCGTGGGCGAAAAGCGCGCTTGTCGGCATGCTCCTTCTGAGCCTTGGCTATCTCGCTGCGGCAACCCTCGCCACGCCCGGGCTCTGGCTCGATCCGCTGGGACCGCTCGTCAAGGTCATTCCCGCGATGCTGCTCGCTCTCGTCGCCCTCGCCATCCTGGACGAACGCTGATGCCGGTCGAGGAGATCCTCCGGCTCGTCCATGTCCTCGGCGCGACCGTGCTGTTCGGGACCGGCGCCGGCATCGCCTTCTTCATGGTCATGGCGCAGCGGAGCCGCGATGCCGCCGTCATCGCCCATGTCGCCGGCGTCGTGGTGATCGCCGACACGATCTTCACGGCCAGCGCTGTGGTGCTGCAGCCGCTGACGGGCTATGCGCTCGCCCGCATCGTCGGCTGGCCGATGACCGAAGGCTGGCTCGTGCTGCCGCTTGCGCTCTACGTCGTCACCGGCCTGTTCTGGCTGCCGGTGGTCTGGATCCAGATCCGTCTCAGGGACATGGCACGCCGTGCCGCCGCCGACGGCACGGTGCTGCCGCCGGCCTTCGACCGGCTCTACGCCATCTGGTTCCTCTGCGGCTTTCCCGCCTTCTTTTCGGTCGTCGCCATTTTCTGGCCGATGCTCAACAAACCGCGGATCGTCCTGTTCTGACGGCCCTCAGCCGCGCTGGGCCCTGTCGCGCTCGTTTTGGGCCTTGATGGCATCGCGCGCGGCGGTCCACTGCTCGTCCGTCCATTCGCGCAGCTCGTAATAATTGCCGCCGGTCGCCAGCGCCTGCGCGCCGTCCATGGCGATCGTCTCGCCGCTCAGCCAGGGGCAGCCGTCCGAGAGCAGGAACGTCGCAAGGTTCTGCAACTCCTCCATGCGGCCGGTGCGGCCCATGGGATTGCGCTTGGCGGTGCGTGCGCCCGGCTGCTCCGTCGGCGTCAGGCGCTTGTTCATGCCTTCGGTCGGAATCTCGCCCGGCGCGATGGCATTGAGCCGGATGCCGTAGCGGCCCCATTCGATGGCGAGCGACTTGGTCATGGTGTGGACGGCCGACTTGCTCATGGCCGAAGGCACCACATAGGGTCCGCCATTGTGCACCCAGGTGACGACGATGGAGATGACGCTGCCTGGCTTGCCCGACGCGATCCAGCGCTTGCCGACCGCATGGGTCACGTAGAACGTGCCATGCATGACGATATTGGCGACCGCATCGAAGCCGCGCGGCGAGAGGTCCTCGGTGCGCGAGATGAAGTTGCCGGCCGCATTGTTGACGAGATCGGTCAGCGGCCCGCCCTTGAAAATGTCCTCAACCATAGCGTCGACGGCCGCCGCATCCCTGATGTCGACGCCATAGGCCGTCACCTTGCCGCCGTGAGCCGCCATCATCTCGGCCGCGGCCTCGTCGCAGACCGACTTGCGCCGGCCGCAGATGATGACCTCCGCGCCGAGCGAGAGGAACCGCTCGGCCATGCCGCGGCCAAGGCCTGTGCCGCCGCCGGTGACCAGGATGCGCTTGCCCTTGAAGATGCCGTCCTTGAACATGATGTCCTCCGGAATGTGGTTCCGCGGCCGTTCGCGGCCACCGTTTCTAGTCTTCAGAAAATCGTATAGCCGCCGTCGATCACCAGCGTCTGGCCCGTCTGATAGGCCGATGCCGGGCTCATCAGATAGACGGCGATGCCGGCGAAATCGGCGGGCCGGCCGAAGCGCCGCACCGGGATGCGCGGGCTGACATTGCGTACGAACTTGTCGTTCTGCATCATATCCGTGGTCATGTCGGTCTCGATCCAGCCGGGCAGGATGCTGTTGACCGTGATGCCATGGCGCGCCAGCTCGACGGCAATGGCGCGCACGAACGAATTCACCGCACCTTTCGACGCCCCATAATGCTCGTTGAACGCGGCGCCGTCGATCGATGCGACGCTCGAGGTCGCGACCAGCCGGCCGAAGGGGTCGCCCGCCTTGGCGCGGGCGACCATGTGGCGGGCGGCGGCCTGGAAGACATGGACGACGCCGTCGACATTGGCGCCCATGACGCGCCGCCAGTCCGCGTCGTCGCGGTCGACGAAGGAGCCGGGTTGCGCGCCGGACACGCCGGCATTGGCGAACACGCCGTCGACCCGTCCGAAGCGCGCGAGCGTACGCGTGAACGCCGCCTCGACCGCCGCCCGGTCGGTGACGTCGAGCACCTCGGAACCGGCGGCAGCGCCGAGGGCGGAGAGCCGCGCCACCGCCGCCGCGTTCTTTTCGGCATTGCGGCCCCAGACCGAGACGGCACAGCCCGCCTCCGCCAGCGCCTCGGCCATGCCGAGACCGATGCCGCCATTGCCGCCGGTCACCACGGCGACACGGCCCTTGAGATCGAACAGGCTGGACATGATGGGCTTGCCTCCGGCCGGCTTTCGTCGCGTGAAAGTCAAAAATTAAAACACTGCTTGAATTGCCTGTCCATGGCTCCTAGCCTTGGCCGAAAGCCAGAGGCGCGGCCGTTCCCCGGGTCCGGCAAGATGGCGGGCGAGAGTGCGGCAACGAACCCGTCACGGCACCCTGCCGGCCCAACGGGCCGGCCGAGGAGGAACCATCCCATGAACGAAGTCGAGATCAGCCGCGACGGCCCCGTCGCCATCGTCACCCTCAACCGCCCGCAGGCGATGAACGCCCTGTCGCGGTCGCTGATGGGGGCGCTCGCCCGGACGATCCACGGGCTGGGGCAGGACGACGGCGTCAGGGCGATCGTGCTGACCGGCGCCGGCGACCGCGCCTTCTCGGCGGGCCTCGACCTGAAGGAGCTCGGCGCGGATGCGGGCATGCTCGGCTCGGTCGATTCCGCGTCCGTCGAGGACAATCCGGTCAAGGCGATCGAGCTCTGCCCGAAACCGGTGATCGCGGCGATCAACGGCGTTGCCATCACCGGCGGCTTCGAGCTGGCGCTCGCCTGCGACGTGCTCGTGGCCTCGACGGCGGCACGCTTTGCCGATACCCACGGCCGGGTCGGCGTCATTCCCGGCTGGGGCCTGTCGCAGAAACTGCCGCGTCTCGTCGGCGTCTACCGCGCCAAGGAAATGTCGTTCACCGGCAACTTCATCGATGCCCGTACCGCATGCGACTGGGGGCTGGTCAATCATGTCGTCGCTCCCGCCGAGCTGATGCCCACTGCGCTGAAGCTTGCCGCCGACATGGCCCAGGTCTCGGCCGGCTATCTTGCCGAATACAAGCGGCTGATCGACGACGGCTTCGCCCTGCCCTTCGGCCCGGCCATGGCGCTCGAGCAGGAGCGCTACCGCCGCTACAACCAGGCCATTTCGACCGAGGAGCTCGGCGCGCGCCGGGCAGCCGTCCAATCCCGTGGCCGGGCGCAATGACCGCGCCGACAACGCCCTCTGAACCGGAGCTTTCCATGTCCCAGTCGCTCGACCTGCCGCCGACCATCCAGTTCACCCAGGCCGGCCCCGTCGCCACGATCCGGCTGAACGATCCGGCGTCGATGAACGCCCTTTCGCTCGACATGATCGTCGGCCTCCAGAACGCGCTCGGCGTGGCGCAGAAAAACGCCCGCGCCCTGGTGCTCGCCGGTTCGCCGCGCGCCTTTTCCTCGGGCGCCAATCTCGGCACCGGCATGGGCCTCGACCAGCCGTCGGCCGACCGCGACGCGGGCACGGTCCTGGAAAGCCACATCAATCCGTTGATGGTGGCCTTGCGCGACCTCACCATTCCCTGGGTCTCGGCGGTGCGCGGCGCGGCCGCCGGTGTCGGCTGTTCGCTGGCGCTCGCCGCCGATCTCATCGTTGCCGGCGACAGCGCCTATTTCCTGCAGGCCTTCCGCCGCATCGGCCTCGTGCCGGACGGCGGCTCGACCTATCTGCTCACCAAGGCGGTCGGCCGCGTCCGCGCCATGGAAATGATGCTGCTCGGCGAAAAGATCCCTGCCGCCAAGGCGCTCGAATGGGGCATGATCAACCGGCTCGTGGCCGACGAGGCGGTCGAGGACGCCGCACAGGCGCTGGCGGCCGAGCTTGCCGATGGCCCGACCCGCGCCCTTGCGCTGATCCGGAAGAACGCCTGGCTCGCGACCAGCGGCGATTTCGAAGCGGTCCTGCAGGCCGAGCGGACGGGCCAGGCCGCGGCCGGCCGCACTGCGGACTTCCGCGAGGGGGTGGCCGCCTTCCGCGACAAGCGGCCGGCCCGGTTCACCGGTGCCTGACCGGGCGGCCATGGTGCCGGCCTCGGCTCCGACCGCCGATCTTTCGCGCGGCGAGGCAACGCGCCGGCACATCAAGCTCGTCGCACTCCGCCTCTTCGCCACCCAGAGCCTCGAGGCGGTGTCGATCCGCGCCATCGTCACGGCTGCGGGGCAGAAGAATGCCGGCTCGATCAACTACTATTTCCGCTCCAAGGACGCGCTGATCCGCGAGCTGATCGAAGATGTCGCGCGCCTTCTCGACGCGCACCACCAGCGGCGGCTGAACGCGCTGGAGGCAAGCGGCGATCCGATCACCGTGCGTGGGATCCTCGCCATCCTGACGGCACCGCCCGACAGCATGGCCGAGGACGGCGGCGACGACCATGCCCTGCGGTTCCTCGCCATGGTGATGATCAACCACCGCGACCTGCTGTTCGAGGTCGTCCAGGGCGGCGTCGACCGCGGCATCCGCCGCTGTTTCGAGCATTTGCGGCAGCTCCTGCCCGACTATCCCGCGCCGCTGGTGCAGCAGCGCCTGATGCTCGCCATGCTCTATCTCTTCGCGGTCGGCTCCTCGCGCGAGGCGGCGCGCGAACAGCCGGACGCCTGGCGCAACCTGTGGGGCCATCCGGCGGCCCACGAGAACCTGCTCGACGCGATGGAGGGACTGCTGGGCGCGCCGCCCTCGCCAGCGACGCTCGCGGCGCTTGCCTCGTCCGCCCCAAAACTGCAGAAAGCGGCAGCCCGGCCCCGCCGCGGCAAGGGCTGAAACCGGCGCGGCGCGGATAACGTCCAGGGCAGGAGGCGACGCGCGGAGCACATGATGTTTTCGTTCCAGCAGGTCGATGTTTTCACGGCGACGCCGCTGCGCGGCAATCCGCTCGCCGTCGTCATCGGCGCCGACACCTTGCCGGATGCGCAGATGGCGGCTTTCGCCCATTGGACCAACCTCAGCGAGACGACATTTCTGCTGCGGCCGACCGCGCCGGAGGCCGATTATCGCGTCCGGATCTTCACTCCCAAGGGCGAACTGCCCTTCGCCGGTCATCCCACTTTGGGGAGCTGCCACGTCTGGCTGGCTGCCGGCGGCCAGCCAAAGGCGGGCGAAATCATCCAGCAATGCGCGGCGGGACTGATCCAGATCCGCCGCGACAACGACCGGCTGTCCTTCGCGGCGCCGCCGCTCCGGCGCACGGGGCCGGTGGAGGCGGAGACCATGGCGAGGGTCCTTGCGGGCCTGCAGCTGTCCGCGGCCGACATTGTCGATGCCCATTGGGTCGACAACGGCCCGGGCTGGCTCGCCGTCCTGCTGCGGTCGGCGGACGATGTCCTGACGCTGCGCCCGGATTTTGCGGTCCTGTCGGGACTGCGCGTCGGGGTCGTCGCGCCCGCTGATCGGTCGAAGACCGCCCGGGACGCGGATTTCGAGGTGCGTGGCTTTACCGCCGCGGGTTTCGAGGATCCGGTGACCGGCAGCCTGAACGCCGGTATCGCCCAATGGCTGATCGGCAGCGGCATGGCGCCGCCGGCCTATGTCGCGAGCCAGGGCACGGTGCTCGGCAGGGCCGGACGCGTCCATGTCGAGAAGGTCGGCGACACGGTGTGGGTCGGCGGCGCCGTGACGACCTGCATTACCGGCCATGTCGCTCTGTAATGCCGGCGTCCGGCGCGCGCCGCCGTGATCGGGCGGCGGCCCTGGCCGCCCTCTCCCGCCGAGGCCGAAGGCGGATCAGAGCCGCTCGACGATCGTCACATTGGCAAGGCCGCCACCCTCGCACATGGTCTGCAGGCCATAGCGCTTGCCGCGATCGTGCAGGGCATGGACGAGGGTCGTCATCAGCTTGGTGCCGGAGCCGCCGAGCGGATGGCCGAGCGCGATCGCGCCGCCATGGACGTTGAGGCGCTCCGGATCGGCGCCGGTATGCTTCAGCCAGGCCATCGGCACGGGAGCGAAGGCTTCATTGACCTCGTAGAGATCGATGTCGCCGATCGACAGTCCCGCGCGCTTCAGCGCCTTGTCGGTGGCGAAGAGCGGCTCCTCCAGCATGATCACCGGATCGCCGGCGCTCACCGTCATGGAGTGGATGCGGGCAAGCGGCGTCGCGCCGAGCGCCTTGAGGCCGCGTTCGTTGACCAGCATGACGCCGGAGGCGCCGTCGCAGATCTGGCTCGCGGTGGCCGCGGTCACGCGGCCGCCCTCCTGGATCAGCCTGACGCCCTGGATGCCCTCCAGCGTCACGTCGAAGCGGATGCCCTCGTCGATCGCATGCAGCGCCTTGCTGCCGTCGGCCTGGGTCACCTCGATCGGCACGATCTCGCGCTCGAACTTGCCCGCCCTGGTCGCGGCGATCGCCTTCCTCTGGCTGTCGAAGCCGAAGCGGTCGAGATCGTCCTTGGAGAAGCCGTGCTTGACCGCCAGCATCTCGGCGCCCGGGAACTGGCTGAACACGATGCCGGGATAGCGCTCTTCCTGGCGCGGGCTCTTGTAGTCGCCGTAGCCTGCCTTGCTCAGCACCGCCGAAGGCAGACCCATCGGCACGCGGCTCATGCTTTCGACGCCGGCGGCGATGACCACATCCATCACGCCGGACATGACGGTGGAGGCGGCGAAATGCAGCGCCTGCTGCGAGGAGCCGCACTGCCGATCGACCGAAACACCGGGCACGCTCTCCGGCAGCTTCGAGGCCAGGACAGCGCCCCGCGCGATGTTGGTCGATTGCTCGCCGGCCTGCGAGACGCAGCCCATGATGACGTCCTCGACCAGCGCCGGATCGGCGCCGGAACGTTCGATCAGCGCGTCGAGCACGACGCCGGCAAGATCCGCCGGATGCCAGCCGGCCACCCGGCCGTTGCGGCGGCCGCCGGCGGTGCGCGCCGCGGCCACGATATAGGCTTCACCCATGAGATCCTCCCTGTCGCTTCGATCCATCGCAACTAATACGGCGCTTTAGTTGCCGCAATACGGCCCTTCGCCGGATGGCCCGGGGCCTCAGGCGCTGAACGCGTCGCGTTCCGTGCTTGCCGGCCGCCGCGCCTTGCCGGTGGCGTTGCGGATCAGCGGGCTGTCCGGATAGGCGGCGATCATGTCCCGCTCGATCCGCTCGTAAGGCAGGTCCGACCACGAACCGTGGTGCCTGACATAGTCCATGTGCTTGCGGCCGGCCGCGTCGAATTCCTGGAGGATCGCGTCGGAGCGGCCGTCGAACTCGGTCGGCCGGACGCCGAAGCGCTCGCAGAGCTCGATATTGAAGGCCGGCGCCGCCTTCACCCAGCGGCCGCCCAGATGAAGCAGCGTATAGCCGTGGTTGACGAACAGCGTGCTGCCGCCCATTTCGCGCGTCAGCCGTTCCGACGACAGGTGGTTGGTGACGTCCGAGAGCCCGATGGCCGACGCGATCCCGACCGATCGCGCGAGGGCCGCGAGCAGCACGGCCTTGGTGACGCAATAGCCGGAGCTTGCCGCCAAGACGGTGCTCGCCGTGTGATCGTGCGGCGTCAGGCGCAGGTCGAACGGGTCGTAACGCCAGCCGTCGCGCACGCGGTAGAACAGCCTGACCCCGCGTTCGATCTCGTCGCTGGCGCCGGCCACCGCCTCCTCGGCGACGCGCAGCACGGCCGGATCGTCACTGTCGAAGAAGCGGGTCGGTTCGCGATAGGCGGGCCCCGGTTCCGGCAGGCGGTCGGGCGGAACATGCAGCATGGCGGTCTCCTCACATGTCGGCACGCGGGGCGAGGCCCGAGATGAGCGCCTCGACGGCACGATCGGCGATCTGCGCTGCCGTCAGCGGCCCGCGTGGATCGTACCAATGGGCGATCCAGTTGAGCGCACCGGCGACGATGAACGCTGCGATCTTCGGATCGCGTGCGTGGATAGAGCCTTCGCCGACCCCTTCGGCGATCAAGGCGCGAATGCGCGCGTCGATCTTCCGCTTGTGGCTGCGCAAGGCCCTGCGGCTCTCCGGCGGCAGTTCGGTTTCGCCGATGCGGGTCACACACATGGCGAAATCCATGGTCATGATCTCGGCATAGCGCCGCAGCGCCGCTTCCAGCCGCTCGAGCGCGTTGAGATGGGCGCGGTCGGCCGCGGCGATCGCCTCTTCGATCAGGTCGAGGCCGATGCGCACGCATTCGGCCAGGATCTCGTCCTTGCTGCGCACATAATAGTAGAGGGTCGGCTTGGTGACATTGAGCTGTTCGGCGATCTCGTCGAGCGAGGTGTTGCGGACCCCCTTCTCGCAGAAGATCCGCGCCGCCGTCATCAGGACGGCGCGCCGCTTGTCCTGCCTTTCGGCCTCGCGCGCGCCTTGCGCCTTCCACGGCGAAACCAGAGGCTCGGTCATCCAGCCTGCCTTGACGGCGTTTCGAGCGCCCGTTAGGTCCGGGCCATGTTACTCATGAGTAATAGAGCTACTGACCAGTAATTGGCAAGGAAAACCGGAGGCCCCCATGGTCGCTTCAGCCACCGACGCGCAGCCGCTCGGCGAACGTGCCCGCCGCAACACCATATCGGATGCGTTCCGGCGCTCGGCCCAACGTCACGGTGCCAAGACGGCCCTCGTCTTCGGCGATCGCAGCTGGAGCTATGGCGATCTCGATCGCGCGGTCGACCGGGTCGCTGCCGGTCTTGCAGCGTCAGGCCTTGCGGTGGGCGACCGCGTCGGCGCCTATGGACGCAATTCCGACGGCTATCTGATCCTGTGGCTCGCCTGCGCACGGGCGGGTCTCGTCCATGTCCCGATCAACTATGCGCTGACCGAAGCCGAGCTCGGCTACATTATCGGCCAGTCGGGCGCCCGCGCGCTGATCCGCGACGGCGGCCTGGCCGCGACGGCCGACAAGGTGGCGGCTGCGACGGATGCCGTCATGCTGACCGGCACTTTCGTCGGCGGCGGCGCGTTCGACGTCCTCGATATTGCCCTGAACGGCACCGATGCCGTCGCCGACGCCTCGGTCGCCGATACCGATCTCGCCCAGCTTCTCTACACGTCGGGCACCACGGCCGCGCCCAAGGGCGCGATGATGACGCATCGCGCGCTGATGGCCGAATATGTCAGCTGCATGGTCGAGCTCGGACTCAGCGGCGCCGACAAGGCGCTGGCCGCGCTGCCGCTCTATCATTCCGCCCAGATGCATGTCTTCACCATGCCGCAACTGCTGGTCGGCGCCTCCACCGTGCTGATCGAAGCGCCTGCCCCCGACCTCTGCCTGAAGTTGATCGAGGAGCATGGCATCACCTCGTTCTTCGCGCCGCCGACGGTCTGGATCAGCCTGCTGCGCCATGCCGATTTCGACCGCCGCAATCTCGCCTCGCTGCGTCACGTCTTCTACGGCGCCTCGATCATGCCGGTGCCGGTGCTGGAGGAACTGCGCCGGCGCCTGCCCGCGGCTGCGCCGTTCAACTGCTACGGCCAGAGCGAAATCGCACCGCTCGCCACCGTCCTGCGGCCGGAGGAACACGATGCGCGGCCCGCCTCCGCCGGCCGGCCGGTGCTGCAGGTCGAAACGCGCGTCGTCGATGCGGACATGCGCGACGTACCGCCGGGTACCCAAGGCGAGATCGTCCATCGCTCGCCCCAGCTCATGGTCGGCTATTGGGACAAGCCTGACGAAACCGCCGAGGCTTTCGCCGGGGGCTGGTTCCATTCCGGCGATGTCGGCGTGCTCGACGAGGAGGGTTACCTCTATGTCGTCGACCGGGTGAAGGACGTGATCAAGACCGGCGGGGTGATCGTCGCGAGCCGCGAAGTGGAGGAAGCGCTGTTCACCCATCCGGCGGTTTCGGAGGTCGCGGTGATCGCGACGCCGGATCCGAAATGGATCGAGGCGGTGACGGCCGTCGTCGTGCTGCGCCAGGGCGAAAGCGCGGAGGCCGAAGCCTTGATCGCGCATTGCCGCGAGCGGCTCGCCCCGTTCAAGGTGCCGAAGCGGGTCATCTTCCGCGCCGACCTGCCGCGCAACACCGCCGGCAAGGTGTTGAAGCGCGAACTGCGCGACGCTCACGGCTGATCGACCGCCGCGATTGCGCGGCAAGAAGCGGAGTTCGCCCGCGGCCTCGTCGGCCTATCCCTCGCATCGGCGCTCATGGATCGCCATTCGATCGCCATGAGCGCCGTCCGAGACGTTTCAGCCGATGAGGAACAAGACGATGGGAAAGCTCGAAGAGGACAACAAGGCGGTCGTCGGTCGCTGGTTCACGGAATTCTGGGGCGAGAAGGTCGACCTTGCCGTGGTCGACGCCCTGGCCGCGCCGGACATGCTGCTGCGCTATTCGCTGCATGAACCGCGTCGCGGCCGCGACGACATCAAGGCGTTCATGACCGACTTCCGCGCGGCCTTTCCGGATCTCCATTTCCGGGGCACGGCCGAGCTGATCGCCGAAGGCGATTACGTGGTCGGCCAATGGGAGGGCGGCGGGACCCATTCGGGGCCGGCTTTCAGCGATTTCCTGGCCGGTGCGCTACCGGCCGCCAGCGGCCGGACGATGCATTTCACGGGCATGACCGTGCTGCGCCTGCAGGACGGACGCATAGCCGAGGAGATCGGCCTCGATGACGGCGTCACCGCCCTCACCCAGCTCGGCCTCCTGAAGGCCGCCTGACGCCGAAACCTTCCGGGCCGGGCCGCCGCGCGGCCCGGAAGGCGCGATGGCGAGGTCCGCCGATTTGAGCGCAAGATATGGAGTGCGATTCGCCCGTGTCGCCGGCAAGCGCTCCCGGTCATGAACACCACCAGCCGCTATGAAGCCTCCACCGCCTTCCTGCGCGCCGTCGATGCCGACTGGGCGCGCCTCATCGATCATGTCGGGCCATGCCGGCACGATCCCAAGGCCGCCCGCGAACCCTATGAGGCGCTGGTGCGCGCCATCGCCTATCAGCAGCTGACCGCCAAGGCGGGCGACGCGATCATCGGCCGGCTGAAGGCCATCGCGACCGACGACGGCTTTCCGCGGCCGGAGGCGTTGCTTGCCGCCGATGTCGAGACGTTGAGGGCGTGCGGCTTCTCGGCTGCCAAGATCGCGACGATCAAGGCCATCGCGGACGGGGCGCTCTCGGGGCTGGTTCCCTCGCGCGAGACCGCCGACGGTCTCGGCGATGAGGCGCTGGTCGATCGCCTGATCACCATCAAGGGCATCGGCCGATGGACCGTCGAGATGCTGCTGATGTATTCGCTGGAACGGATGGATGTGCTGCCGGTCGACGATTTCGGCGTCCGCGAAGGCTACCGCGCCCTGAAGTCGCTGCCGCACCAGCCAAGTCCGCGGCTGCTGCGCGAGATCGGCAAGGCCTGGGCGCCGCATCGCACGGTCGCGTCCTGGTATTTGTGGCGGATGCCGCGCGAGCGCGGCAATGTCCTCGCCTGAACGCCACCTCGCCGGGGACGCCGCAGGCGCGGCGCCCCTTTCGCAATGCGGCGCGTTACGTCCTGATCGCCCGTGCGCCGCCGATCAGGATGCAGGCGCCGACGACACCGGCGACGAGATAGCCGATCCAACCGCCGAAGCTGACGCCGACGAGGCCCAGCAGGAAGCTTGCAACGGCCGCGCCGATGATGCCGAGAATGATATTGGCGAAGATTCCGGTATCGCTGCGCATGACGCTCGACGCGATCCAACCGGCCAATCCGCCAATCACGATGGCCGCAAGCCAGCCGATTTGAACTTCGTTCATGGGGCTCTCCTTCAATGATCTTGCGCTATCCAGAACGTTCCGGTGCCGCACGCGGTTCCCTTGGTTCCGCGCGCGGCTGAAAACCTTCGCCGTGCGACGCTCACGCGGCGCGCCTGAACGCGCCCGGCCATCGGGCCGATACGGCGAAGCGCTGATCTGAAAAGGAAAGGTGGGTGGTGGGGGAAGTAGGACTCGAACCTACGAAGGCGTAGCCAGCGGATTTACAGTCCGCCCCCTTTGCCGCTCGGGACATTCCCCCGTCCCAGGTCCCGAGGGCCATGGCCGCCGGGCGTGGCGCGCTTGATAGGGACGCCTCCCTGCCCTGTCAACCTGGAAACGTCATGCGCCCGACATGACCTGTTGACGGGCCGCGGCCCGGCATGCCGAGAGCGCGGCTGCGCAGTCGTCGCGGCGATTGCGCCGCGCCGCGCGCCGTGGGAAGAGGACGCGATGACGACGACACCGCCACGGGGCGACAAGAAGCCCTTCCGCCCGTTTTCGAAACCCGGCCGGCCGTTCAAGGGCCGCGGCGGCCGCGTGCTGCGCGAGGCCGCCCCGGAATTCGAGACCGGCACTGTGCTGCTCTACGGCTGGCATACGGTCTCGGAGGCGCTGCGCAACGGCAAGCGTCGCATCCGCCTGCTGCTGGCGACCGAAAACGCCGCCAAGCGACTCGATGAGGAAGGCATTCCGCACAAGGCTCAGATCGTGCCGGTGCGGGAGATCGACAAGCGGCTGGCGGCGACGCCCGACGCCGTGCATCAGGGATTGTTCGCGGAAGCCGAACCGCTGGATGCGCCCGATCTCAAGCGCATGCCGGCCGATGGTGTTCTGCTGCTGCTCGACCAGATCACCGACCCGCACAATGTCGGCGCCATCGTGCGCTCGGCCGCGGCCTTCGGCGTCAAGGCGATCGTCACCACCAACCGCCACTCGCCCGAGGCGACCGGCGTGCTGGCGAAAAGCGCGTCCGGCGGGCTCGAGCACGTGCCCTTCGTGACCGTGCAGAACCTCGCGCGGGCGATGCTGGAACTGCGTGAGAGCGGCTTCCTGATCGTCGGGCTCGACAGCGAGGGCGAAGCCGACCTCGACAAGATCGGGCTGCGCACGCCGCTCGCGCTGGTGCTGGGCGCCGAAGGCAAGGGCCTGCGCCAGCTGACGCGCGAGACCTGCGACGCGCTCGCCCGCATCGACATGCCCGGCGCGATCAAGAGCCTCAACGTCTCCAATGCCGCGGCGCTCGCGCTCTATGCGGCCACCACGCGGCTCGGACTGCGCGGCTGAGCTCAGCGCCGACGGCGTGGCCGCTGCTCGCGCGGCGGCGTTGCCGATGGCATCTCGTCGAGACCGATGACCCGCGCTTCCCCGCCGGTCGGATACCAGGGCCGGACCGGCAGCAGCGCCTGCTGCTGGCGCGGCGAGCTGACGATGTAGGGCCCGGACCGCGGATAGACGGGATAGACGGGATAGGCCGTGCGCGGCACCGTGTAGAGCGGCGGCTGATAGATCGGCAGCACCATGCCGTAGTCGACGACGACCGGCACCGGCACGGCATAGCGGAAGGTGCCGGCCCGGTAGCTGCGCACGCCCCGGCAATGGCTGCATTCGTAGCGATGGCGGACCACGGCGGTGTCGCCCGTTCGCCCATCGGTGATCGTCACGCGCCGGTAGAATTCAGCATTGGCCGGCCGTGCGAACCAGGCTGCGCCGGCCGACACAGCAATCGCCGAAAGGATTATAGACCAAGGTCTCATGGCCCATCCCCGTGACTTGAATGCCGCAACGGCGTTAGTCTTAGCGTGACTCTCGGGGTGGGTGAAGGGAATCGGGCCACCATTCCCAAACCTTCGACCGACAGGGTGAATGCGAGCGATCAATAGGATCGGGACGGCCGGACGAGGCCGGCAAACCCGGCACGCTCGAACCCGTCCTCGCGGGGCGGACGGGTCGTGGAGGAAATGGGACAGGCGCCCCCCGACGTCTCGCCGAAGCGACCCGGCGCCCAGAGGCTCGCCCATAAGTTCACATCTGCCGTCAGGGCGCATCCCCGGCTCCGCAAGCGCATCGCTTGCGGCAACGGCCGGGTTTTGCCCGGCGGCCCAGCCCAGGGGATGAAAACCACAATGACGATGAGCTCCGCCGCGGGCGCGCAGACCGCGCCACGCCCCATGACGAAAGAGGAAAAGAAGGTCATCCTCGCGTCGTCGACCGGCACGATCTTCGAATGGTATGATTTCTACCTCGCCGGATCGCTGGCCGCCAACATCAACGCCAATTTCTTCTCCGGCGTGAACCCGACCGCCGGCTTCATCTTCACGCTTCTGGCCTTTGCCGCCGGCTTCGCGGTCCGGCCGTTCGGCGCCCTGTTCTTCGGCCGCCTCGGCGACCTCATCGGCCGCAAATATACTTTCCTCGTCACCATGACGATCATGGGCATCGCGACCTTCGTGGTCGGCATCCTGCCCGGCTATGCCTCGATCGGCATTCTCGCCCCGATCGGCTTCATCATCTGCCGCCTGCTGCAGGGTCTTGCGCTCGGCGGTGAATATGGCGGCGCCGCGACCTATGTCGCCGAGCACGCGCCGCAGGGCCGGCGCGGTTATTATACGAGCTGGATCCAGACGACGGCCACGGTCGGCCTGTTCCTGTCGCTCCTCGTCATTCTCGGCCTGCGCCTGTCGATGACGACGGAAGCGTTCAACGCCTGGGGCTGGCGCATTCCGTTCCTGGTCTCGAT
The DNA here is from genome assembly GCF_026847585.1 of Phreatobacter sp. AB_2022a. Taxonomy (NCBI): domain Bacteria; kingdom Pseudomonadati; phylum Pseudomonadota; class Alphaproteobacteria; order Hyphomicrobiales; family Phreatobacteraceae; genus Phreatobacter; species Phreatobacter sp. AB_2022a. The sequence goes on along the minus strand of NZ_JAPSET010000013.1, from coordinate 6,693 downwards.
CCTGCTCCTCGGCGTGTCGATCTGGATCCGGCTGCAGCTCAACGAATCGCCGGCCTTCAAGAAGATGAAGGAAGAGGGTACGGGCTCGAAGGCGCCGCTGTCGGAAGCCTTCGGCAACTGGAAGAACGCCAAGATCGCCATCTTCGCGCTGCTCGGCGGCACTGCCGGCCAGGCCGTCGTCTGGTATTGCGGCCAGTTCTACGCCCTGTTCTTCCTCACCCAGACGCTGAAGATCGACGGCACCACCGCCAATGTGCTGATCGCCCTGGCGCTGCTCATCGGCACGCCGTTCTTCATCTTCTTCGGCTCGCTATCGGACAAGATCGGCCGCAAGCCGATCATCCTCGCGGGCTGCCTGATTGCCGCGGTGACCTACTTCCCGCTGTTCGGGCAGATCGCCAAGGTCGGCAATCCGACTCTCGCCGCCGCCGTGCAGAACGTCCATGCCACCGTCTCGGCCGATCCCGCCTCCTGCGGCTCGCTGTTCGATCCGGTGAACGTGCGCACCTTCACCCAGCCCTGCGACGTCGCCCGCCAGGCCCTCGCCCGCGCCACCATCAAATATGATCTGGTAACGGCTCCGGCCGGGTCGCCCGTCAAGGTGACGATCGGCGGCACCGAGGTTCCGGTCGATGCAAACTTCACGCGCGGCATCATCGCGGCGGCTCAGGCGGCCGGCTATCCCAAGGCCGACGACGCCAATGTCGCCAACATCGCCCGCACCGGCATGAACGGCCAGATGTGGGCGCTGACCGGCCTGCTGTTCATCCTGGTCCTCTATGTGACCATGGTCTACGGCCCGATCGCCGCCATGCTTGTCGAGCTGTTCCCGACCCGCATCCGCTACACCGGCATGTCGCTGCCCTATCACATCGGCAACGGCTGGTTCGGCGGCTTCCTGCCGCCCACCGCCTTCGCCATCGTGGCGGCCACCGGCGACATCTATTCCGGCCTCTGGTACCCGATCATCTTCGCCATGATGACCTTCGTGATCGGCCTCTTCTTCGTGCCGGAAACCAAGGACCGCGACATCTTCACCTACGAGGAGAAGTGAGCGCGCCGAAACGCGGCACCGCCGGCGGCTCGCCCGCCGGACCCAACCCAGACGATGCCGGGGCCCTGCCCCGGCATTTTTTTGTTTGCAGCCGGGCAAGAAGCCGGCTCTGAACGGGACGCTGCATCGGCGCATTCATAAATAGTTCGTTTCCTGTAACCGATTGCAAATTCTCATTTCCGTGATCGGCGCGTGACCGGCCCGCCGGTGGCATTGTCCTCGGCGCGTCCTGACCCGATCCCGCGCCTTCCTGCCAAGCGTTTGTGCCGGGACGGCTTTCTGTCGTTTCCAGCGCTCTTCGAGTGACCGCACACCCATCCGCCGGGCGCTCGGAAGCGTTCACGCGGCGCTGCCTGGCTGTCGATCCTCGCTTGATCCGCTCAATGCGGAAAAATGCATAAATGCAATTATCAAAGTCCTGCAACATTCTGTTACATGCATTTTCTCAGTTTTGTGATTGGCAATTCCTCGGGCCGCCGCCTATCTGTCAGTGGCCGGCGGGGATCTTCCCCGGCGGCGCGAAACCAAGGTTTCGACGCTGGCGCTGCCCCCTCGGGACCAGTTGCCGATGGCGGACCTGGAAAGGAGACCACCATGAAGAAGCTGTTTTTTGCCGTCGCCCTGGTGGCCCCGCTGAGCGCCGCCCCGGCCTTCGCCCAACAGGATGCCGCGGGTTTCGTCGAAACGCCGGCGGTGACGACCTACGCGCCGAACCAGCTGCGTGAATTCAGCGCTCGCGCGAACCATGTGCCGGCCTCCGGCCAGGTCCTGATCAGCCGCGACGCGGTGCCGTCCTCGGCGTTCTCGACCAGCAACTGACGGCGGCCGCACGACTCCCGACCGCCTCGACTCAACGCCGCCGGCCTTTGCCGCGGCCAACCATGGAGATTGACAGTGAAGAAGCTCATCCTCGCCGCCGCCCTTATGGCTCCCCTCGCCGCCGCTCCCGCCCTGGCCCAGGGCGCTGGTGATGCGGCCGGCTTCATCGAGACCCCGGCCGTGACCACCTATGCGCCGAACCAGCTGCAGCTGCGCGAGTTCACGCTCCGTCGCGCACCGGTTCAGGACGGGGTCAGCGTGACCCGCGACGAGCGCAACCAGATCCTGCGCGAGGCGGTGCCGTCGTCGGCCTTCCCGACCAACAATTGAACCTGCGGCCGCAACGGCCTGATCACTCCGCCCAGAACATGATGGCCAGCCGCCGCCGGCCGGTTCTGGCGACGCCGGGGATGCCTCCACCCCGGCGTTTCTTTTTGGCCTCGCGCAAGAACGCGCATGCTGCGGCGCAACATGGCGCGAATCTGTTGCGCGGACGCACAGCGAGACGCCCGCTCCCGCAGCGGCGCGGGACATTCGATCGGGAGCGATTTGCTCAACTGCGGCAAATTCGCGCATAAAATGGTCTCTTTTCGCATCGCAGATCGCTGGCGATCGCCTCTCGCCGACCGCCGATTTCCGGTAAGTGCGCGATTTGGCTCGCGTTTCATGCAATTGTCAAAATTGCGACAATGCAATCCAACAATGGCTGCAATGTTTTGTAACATGCATTTTCCCAATTTCGTGATTGGCAATTTTGCAGTGCAGCACCTATCTCACCGCTGTCGGCGGCGGACACCTCCCGTCGGCAGCAGGCCAAACATCCCGGATCTGGCGTGTCCCTCCCACCACCGGGTTTTCTAATGGAGACTGTCATGAAGAAGCTGATCCTCGCTGCGACCCTCGTCGCCCCTCTCGCCGTCGCTGCCCCGGCCCTTGCCCAGCAGGACGCCGCCGGTTTCATCGAGACCCCCGCCGTCACGACCTACGCGCCGAACCAGGCCCGCGAGTTCACCGCACGCGCCGAGCGCGCCCCGGTGGCCGGCCAGGTTCTGATCAACCGCGACGCGGTCCCCTCGTCGGCCTTCTCGACCAGCAACTGATCCCGCGGCGCCCTTCCGCCGCCTCTTGGCCTGCCTCGACGTATCGCGCCCGCGCAATGCGGCGGCCGGCTGTTTTTTTGGAGAATTCCCGTCATGAAGAAGCTCATCCTCGCCGCGACCCTCGTCGCCCCGTTCGCCGTCGCTGCCCCGGCCCTGGCCCAGCAGGACGCCGCCGGTTTCATCGAGACCCCGGCCGTCACCACCTATGCGCCGAACCAGCTGCGCGAGTTCAGCGCGCATCGCGCCGGCACGCAGCCGGTCGGCGTCAGCAATGCCGAGCGTAGCCTGATCCAGCGCGAAGCTGTTCCGTCGTCGGCTTTCCCGACGAACTGATCGTCGTCTTATCGCATGCAACCGGATGGGCCGGCGCCGCCGCCAGCCCGACCGGAAAGAACGCCGGGGCGCCTCCACCCCGGCGTTTTTTCATGCGTTTTTTCCGGGCCATTCCCGCCTTCGCCCGGCAGAAAGACGCAGCGGCTCCCTTGCGTCCGAGGCCGCGCATTGCTAGGGCCATGCGGGTCATGGGCCGGCATAGCTCAGTTGGTAGAGCAACCGCCTTGTAAGCGGTAGGTCGCGAGTTCGAGTCCCGCTGCCGGCACCATTCGATTTCACGCCAAGCTATTGATATCATTTCCCATCGCGACCGATGCCGGATCTTTGCGGGCATGCCCGTGGCAGGCCTGGCCGGGCCGCAGGCCTTTACGCCGAACGCGCTTCCTCGGCTTGCGCGGCGCGGCGGGGCGGCATACCGTTTTCATGCATACGGTTGGGGTGGCGACTGTCGTGGCAATCGCACTGTTGCGGCACTTTTCCGAAGGGACCGGACGAGCAGGTGCCGGCCGCGCCATGCCGTGCGCTCGCCCCGCCGACGCCTCTGCGCGCGACATGCCGGGAGATTTGCGCGGGCGGAACGACAGACGGTGTGCGAGGGGGCCATGCCGGAAATACTGCGAAATCTGGTAGAGCGTGGCGTTTATGAACAACGCGATCTCGTCTCTCTGGAGAGCATCTACCTGACGGTCTGCGACATGCTCGATGTCGCGGCCGACGATACCGGAGCCCGGCAGATCGTCGCGAAAGCCGTCCTGTTCGTGTTCGATCGCGGCATCCGCGATGTCGATCAGATCAAGGCGGAAGCGATCATTGCAAGCAAGACGCCGCTGCAGGAACGGGCGCTCCAGCTGTCTGTCGAGCGCAACGAGGCCGGGCCGCAAGGCTCGGCCGCGGACAAAAGCCGGACCGGCTGAACAGGCGCATTCCGACCTTGCGCCGACCGCAACATCGGCATAGCGTTCAGTCTTCATCCCAGGCGCAGTCCTTGCTTCGATTGCTTTTCGCGCCTGTCTTCCCAGCTGCACTGCTACCGCCCCCTTCCACAAGGAACGGCCCAGTTGTCGTCGACCGCGCGGGCTCCCCCGCGCGTGCGCACAGGCTGCTGCGCGATGGCGCACCGGCACGAGCGAAAACGACTGCGCGCTGAGAACCGAGCAGCACCAGGATCAGCGCGCAAAGGGCTTTTCTATGCCCAATTCCCTTCGAAGCCTCGTCGTCCGCGGCGTATACGATCCCGAGGACCTCGCCTCGCTCGAGGCGATCTATCGCACGATATGCGACACGCTCGCCGTCGCCGCCGACGATGCGGAGGGCCGCGGAATCGTCGCCAAGGCGGTCTTCTTCGCCTTTGACGGCGGCGAGCGGGACGTGGATCTCCTGACCGCGGCGGCGAGCGCTGCGAGCACGACGCTCCTGCTCGAACAGGTGCATCGGAGGCCGCCGGTCGACGACCGGCTAGGAACGGCGCGCGGATGACCAAAGCGCTGTGGTGCGCGCCCCGGACGTGCCGCGCAAAATTGTCGCGGGACGCGCTGCACCTGCTGCCTGCCCTGAAAGGTCACCCGCATTAGTCCTACCTTCCGTATCAGGTAAACTCCGCAGCCTGTGGTGTCTGGACACCCGCATTCCCTAACGGTACCACTGCCCTTACCTACGGGATTCGCGCATGTCTTTCGATCATCCTTCTTCGTCCGACTTCCACACGAATGTTGCCTCAGCATTCGCGCGAGCAACGCGTCGGCAACAGGACGATGCATTGCGGCTCGCAACCGCCTTCATTGACCGGACCTTCCGCTTCCGCGGCCGCAAGCAGGACCCGCGGCAGGCCCATAGCTGGCCACGGACCGGGACTGGCGTCGACGGCATTCCGGAAGAGCTGACACGGGCCATCACCTTCTATGCGGGTTGCCTGCTGCTCGACGCGGCATCGTTCAGCCACCGCGAGCGCGAGGCGCGCATTGCCCCGGTCCTCCTGGAAATCCTGGGCGATCTCGTCGACGATGACGAGCCGTTCCTGAATGGCCCATTCCTGCACTGAGACGAATTGGCTGCACGGCGGGACCGGGGGGCCAGCCGGCGCGCCACCTGTCCGATCGCCGGCCCAAGCCCCCGCACGCGCGCGCTGAACGCGCTGTGCGCCGGCGCGCAGCGCGATGTTCGAGCTTCCCTTACGTTGCCTTGGCGATAATGCTAGGCTATTCTTTGCCGTTATCTAGCCTCGCTCATCGTCCGCGTGCGGGAGTGGTCGAGAGATGTTGCGGATCGTTGGCTTTGCCCTTCGCCTTTTCGTTCTGGCCGCGGCGATCGGCTGGACGGCAAGCCCGGCCCTGGCCGAGCGGCGCGTCGCGCTCGTCATCGGCAATGCCAACTATGCGAGCACGCCGGCCCTCGCCAATCCGCGCAACGACGCCGAGGACATTGCCGGTCTCCTGCGCGAGCTCGGCTTCGAGGTGCAGCTCGAGCTCGACATCGACAAGCGCGGCATGGACATGGCTTTCGCGCGCTTTGCCCGGGCGGCACAGGATGCCGACGCCGCGCTGTTCTACTATGCCGGCCATGGCATCCAGCGCGAGGGCCGCAATTTCCTCATGCCCGTCGATGCCAAGGTCGAGGACGACATCTCGATCCGTTTCGAGATGGTCGGGCTCGACGTCGCGCGGGATGCGCTCGCCGGTGTTTCCGGCTTGAAGATCATGATCCTCGATGCCTGCCGCAACAATCCGGTCGCCGAGCGGCTGCAGAGCCGCGCGGCGACACGCGGCGCCATGTTCAATCTCGGCCTCGCCAACGAGCAGATCCGCGGCATGGTCGTCGTCTACGCAACGCAGCCGAACAATGTCGCGGCCGACGGCGCAGGCCGGAACAGCCCGTTCACCGAGGCCTTCATCAGCCAGGCCCGCGAGCCCGGACTGAAGGTCGCGGACATGCTGACCCGGGTCGCGGATTCCGTTTCGCGCGCGACATCCGGGCGCCAGGTGCCGGAATTCACCGCTTCCGGCGGCGGCCAGTTCGTGCTCAACCAGCGTGAGACCGACAGCCAGATCTGGCAGCGTGTGCGCGACGGCTCGCGCGAGCAGATCACCGCCTTCCTGCGCGACCATCCGCTCAGCGTCCATGCGGCGGACGCCAGGCTTCGTCTCGACATGATGGATCGACCTCCTGCGGACCCGGCCGAACGGCAGGCGCGGGGCGAGGCCGAAGCCGCCGCGCGGGCGGCGCTCGCGGCGCAGAACGCCCGTCTCGAGCAGTTGCAGCAGCAGCTCGCCGCCATGCAGCAGGACATGGAGCGCCGCGCCCGGGAAAGCAGCCAGGCGAGCGAACGCGCACGCGTCGCCGACGACCGCCGGGCCCGCGAACGCGAACGTGCCGAGCAGGCGGCCCTGCGCG
>NZ_JAPSET010000012.1:0-144536 GCF_026847585.1 Phreatobacter sp. AB_2022a | reverse complement strand
GCGGCATGAAGCCGGCGATGACGGCGATCTCGTCATTTTCCTGCGCGGCTTCGCCGAGACCTTCTCCACCACGACCGCCTTGCTGCGGCCATGGCTGAAGCTCTGGCGAACCGTGCTGTGTTCGGGTCCGGCGGGTTTCTTCAGACTGAGCGTTTTACCGGTCAGGCTGATGGTCTTCTCGCCAGGGGTCTTCTCATCGGTCATTCGGTTCTGGTCCTGCGCCTAGCGGCTGGTCCTTAAGAATTTCAGTGTTTCGGCTCGTTGACGGGAGCCGGAAGTGCTCCGCCCGTCATGTCACCGGTGCGGAAAACCTCGAGGGCCGTGCAGCGCGCGAGAAAATGTGAGCTCGGCCCGCCGGCGAGCAGCGCTGCATGTACCACATTCATGCGCCCCAATGCCAAATCCAATTGTGTCGAGGTGAACAGGGCGACACGCGGCAGCCTGTCCTCCCCGTCATCCCGGCTGCGGCGGACGGCCTGGGCCATCTTTCTCACCCCGTCGTCCCCGGCATCGCTGGCGTGGACGAGCGCGGCAAGATGGCCCGACGCGATCGCCGCGTCCACCTTGGCGAAGCCCGTCACCACCGTGCCCGCCTTGTTGGCGAGCGAAAGGGCATCGAGCGCCTGGGCCTCCAGGAGATGATCGACGAGATCGGCAAGTCCCGCCGCCGCCGTCACCGGCCGCTTGAACGCGCGGGCGAACAGATTGCGCCGGACGGCCTCCTCGAGCGCCGCCCGGGTCGGCGTCAGCCAGGCCCCGCGGCCGGGCAGGCGCGCCTTGAGATCCGGCACGACGGCCTCGTCGGGGCCGACGACGAAACGCATGAGCTCGCCGGGCGTTCCCGCCCGGCGGTTGACGATGCAGGTGCGCTCGCTCGCGCCGCGGCGGACCTTGGGTCCCGCGTCGAGCCACAGCTCCTTGATGTCGTCATGCGCTGTCATCATGGGTGGTTAGCGTCTCCGAAGCTCAGGCCTCGGCCTCTTCCTGCGCCGGCTCGGCCTCGGTCTCGGCGGCGGCCTCGATCCAGCCCGCCTTGACGCGCGCCGACATGATCATGGCCTCGGCCTCGTCCTTCGACAGCTCGAAGCCGTCGAGGAAGCCGGCATGCTTGGTGGTCTGGCCGTCCTTGCGCTCGGACCAGCCGATGAGATCGTCGGGCACGCAGCCGGCGAAGTCCTCCAGGGATTTGACGTCGTTCTCGCCGAGCTTGACCATCATGGCCGTGGTCATGCCCTCGACCTCGCGCAGGTCGTCGGCAACGCCGAGCTCCTTGCGCCGGGCATCGTGCTCGGCTTCGACCTTGGCGAGATAGTCGCGGGCGCGGCGCTGCAGCTCCTCGGCGGTCTCCTCGTCGAAGCCTTCGATCCCGGAGAGATCGGACGCCTCGACATAGGCGACCTCCTCGACCGTGCGGAAGCCCTCGGAGGTCAGCAGCTGGCCGACCACCTCGTCGACGTCGAGCGCGCCCATGAACAGCTTGGTGCGGGCCTCGAACTCGGCCTGGCGCCGCTCGCTCTCCTCCTGCTCGGTCAGGATGTCGATGTCCCAGCCGGTGAGCTGCGAGGCGAGGCGGACGTTCTGGCCGCGCCGGCCGATCGCCAGCGACAGCTGCGGATCGGGCACGACCACCTCGATGCGCTCGCGGTCCTCGTCGAGCACCACCTTGGCGACCTCGGCGGGCGCCAGAGCATTGACCACGAAGGTGGCGATGTCGGGGTTCCAGGGGATGATGTCGACCTTCTCGCCCTGCAGCTCGGCGACCACCGCCTGGACGCGCGAGCCGCGCATGCCGACGCAGGCGCCGACCGGGTCGATCGAGGAATCGCGCGAGACGACGGCGATCTTGGCGCGCGAACCGGGATCGCGGGCGACCGCCTTGATCTCGACGATGCCGTCATAGATCTCGGGCACTTCCTGGCCGAACAGCTTGGCCATGAACTGCGGATGGGTGCGCGACAGGAAGATCTGCGGCCCGCGCTGCTCGCGGCGGACGTCGAACAGATAGGCGCGCACACGGTCGCCGTTGCGGAACATTTCGCGCGGGATCAGCTCGTCGCGGCGAATGATGCCTTCGCCGCGGCCGAGATCGACGATGACATTGCCGTATTCGACCCGGCGCACCAGGCCGTTGACGATCTCGCCGACGCGGTCCTTGTACTCGTCGAACTGGCGGTCGCGCTCGGCCTCGCGCACCTTCTGGACGATGACCTGCTTGGCCGACTGGGCGGCGATGCGGCCGAAATCGAAGGGCGGCAGCGTTTCGGCGATCCAGTCGCCCGGCTGGGCGGCCGGATTGCGCCGGCGGGCGTCCTCGGTCGCGATCTGGGTGGCGAGGTTCTCGACGTCGTCGACCACCAGGAGGAGGCGCGACAGCCTGATCTCGCCGGTCTTGCCGTTGATCTCGGCGCGGACCTCGGTCTCCTGGCCGTAGCGCGAGCGCGCGGCCTTCTGGATCGCGTCCTCCATGGCTTCGAGCACGATCTGCCGGTCGATCTGTTTCTCGCGAGCGACGGCGTCGGCGATCTGAAGCAATTCGAGGCGGTTGGCTGAGACGGCCATGTCTCTCTCCCCTTTAGCGGGTCGGCTTTGGTTTGGCATAGCGGCCCGGGCCTTTCGGCTGCGGGCCTCGGGGACCGGCGCTGGGCCGGCCGGGCTTCAATTTTTTCGGCTGCGGCGTCGTCCTGACCGGCCGCGGCGACGGCTGGCGGATCACCAGGATGTCGTCGGCCGCATCATCGTCGAAGGCCTCGTCGGCAGGACCGTCCGCCGCGTCCTCGTCATCCTCGTCGTCATCGAGAGCGCGGCCCGCGGCCTTGCCGCGGCGCAGCGCCTCGCGGATGAGCTCGTCGGTCAGGACCAGGCGGGCCTCGCCGATCTCCTCGATCGGCAGGGCGACCTCCGCCGGCTCGTCCTCCCTGGCATCCGTCCGCCTGAGGCGCGCCGTGGCGCCCTCGGCGCCGAGCACGATGCCCTTGAAACGCTTGCGGCCGGCCTGGGCCACCGCCATCTCGATGCGGGCCTCGTAGCCGGCCCAGCGATCGAAATCACCGGCGCGAACCAGCGGCCGGTCGATGCCCGGCGACGAGATTTCCAGGTTGTAGGCCTGGACGATCGGGTCTTCCACGTCGAGCACCGGCGACAGCGCGCGGCTCGCCGCCTCGCAATCGTCGATGGTGAAGGTGCCGTCGGGCCGCTCGGCCATGATCTGCACGGTCGAGCCGCCACCGGCCGCACCCGACAGGCGCACGCGCACCAGCCGGAAGCCCATGCCGTCGAGAACGGGCTCGACGATGGCCGCGACGCGGGCGGCCATTCCGGTTTCGACGATGAGGCGCGGGTCGTCCGCCGACAATGAGGAGCTCCAGGGCTTTGAGTGGATTCCCGAAACAAAAAGAGCGGGCCCCCGAGGGAACCCACTCTCATGATCGCGTCCAATGGACGTTATGAGATGACGTGAAGTCGGCTCTCACATACGCCGGATCGGCGGTTTTCGCAAGAGGCGCCGGCGCCCCTTGCCGAAAGCTCACTGTTCGTCGTCGGTCTCGATGCCGTCGCCGATCAGGTCGGAGACGTCGTCGCCCTCGTCCTCGTCTTCCTCGAGGAAGGCATCGTCGTCGTTGCCGTCATCCTCGACCTCGACGTCGAGATCGTCGTCGTCGACCGGCGCCGCCTTGCCCGGCGCCGCCGCCTCGTCGTCGGCCTCCTCGAGGCTGACGAGTTCGACGTCGGAATTCTCAAGCTCCGTGTCCTCTTCCTCGGCCGGAGCGGGCTTCGCGGCCGCCGCGCCGCGCCGCGCGGCCGGCTCGAACATGGCGCGCTGCAGCACCTCGCCCGTATAGGGCGAAACGATCGGGTCGCGGTTCAGGTCGTAGAATTTCTTGCCCGTGGTCGGGCAGATGCGCTTCACGCCGAGTTCGGGTCTCGCCAAAGCGGGCTCCTTCAGACAATCCAGGGCTTCTCTTGAAGGCCGGTCAGTTGGGCCCACGATGTCCGCTTGTCAAGAGGGATGAAGCGGGGGATAGAGCGCATTCGTCCGTTTGCCCGCATGGAAGGCCCCCCGATGAGCGCAACCGAAACCAAGATGCCGATGACGGCGAGGCGCGGCAAGCCTCTCGCCGGAACGGTGACCGTCCCCGGCGACAAGTCGATTTCGCACCGGGCGCTGATGTTCGGCCTCCTGACCGTCGGCGAGACCCGCATCACCGGCCTCCTGGAGGGCGAGGACGTCATCAACACCGCCAAGGCCTGCCGGGCGCTCGGCGCGCGGGTGGAGCGGACCGGGCCCGGCGCATGGTCGGTGCACGGCGTCGGCGTCGGCGGCCTGGTCCAGCCGTCCACCCCGCTCGACTTCGGCAATTCCGGCACCGGCTGCCGCCTGATGATGGGTGTCGTCGGCTGCCATCCGATCCGCGCGACCTTCGACGGCGACGCCTCGCTCAGGAAGCGGCCGATGCGGCGCGCGCTCGACCCGCTGGCGCTGTTCGGCGTGCGTGTCGTCGAACAGGGCGACGGCGGCCGCCTGCCGATCACCATCGAGGGACCGGCCAATGCCGTGCCGGTCGTCTACGAATCGCCCGTCGCCTCCGCCCAGGTCAAATCGGCCGTGCTGCTCGCCGGCCTCAACGCGCCCGGCGTCACCAGCGTGATCGAGACGGAGGCGACACGCGACCATACCGAGCGCATGCTGGCGCATTTCGGCGCCAAGGTGACGGTGACGCCGCATGGCGCCCATGGCCGGCGCATCGACCTCGTCGGCCAGCCGGAGCTGAAGCCGGCACCCGTCGTGGTGCCGGCCGATCCCTCCTCCGCCGCCTTTCCGCTGGTGGCCGCGGCCATCGTGCCGGGCTCCGACGTCACCATTACGGGCGTGATGATGAACAGCCTGCGCACCGGCCTCATCACCACGCTGATCGAGATGGGCGCGCGGATCGAGAAGCTGAACCCGCGCGTCGAATCGGGCGAGGAGATCGCCGATCTGCGCGTGACCGGCGGCCGGCTTGCCGGCGTCGACGTGCCGGCCCATCGGGCGCCGGCGATGATCGACGAATATCCGGTGCTGGCGGTGGCGGCGGCCTTCGCCGAGGGCACGACGCGCATGCGCGGCCTGCACGAGCTGCGGGTGAAGGAATCCGACCGCCTCGCGGCGGTGGCCGACGGCCTCGCCGCCGCCGGCGTCGATCACGCGATCGAGGGCGACGACCTGGTCGTGCGCGGCACCGGCCGGGTGCGCGGCGGCGGCACGGTCGCGACCCACATGGACCACCGCATCGCCATGAGCTTCCTGGTCATGGGTCTGGCCGCGGACACGCCCGTCACCGTCGACGATACCGGCTTCATCGCGACGAGCTTCCCGGACTTCGTTCCCCTGATGCGTGGACTTGGGGCGGATCTTTCATGATCATCGCGATCGACGGGCCGGCCGCATCGGGCAAGGGCACGCTGGCGCGGCGCCTGGCCGGCCACTACGGCCTGCCTCATCTCGATACCGGCCTGCTCTATCGTGCCGTCGGGCGAGCCATGCTCGACCGCGGCCTGCCGCTCGATGACGCAGCGGCGGCTGCCGGCGTCGCGGCCCAGCTCGATCTCGACGGCCTCGATCCGGAGGCGCTGCGCACCGGCCCGGTCGGCGCGGCAGCCTCCGTCGTCGCCGCCCATCCCGCGGTGCGCCAGGCGCTGATCGCCCTGCAGCGCGCCTTTGCCGCCCAGCCGGGGGGCGCGGTGCTCGACGGCCGCGACATCGGCACGGTGATCGCGCCGGAAGCGCCGGCGAAGCTGTTCGTCACGGCGAGCGCCGAGGAGCGCGCCCGTCGCCGGTTCAGGGAACTGGTCGGCCGCGGCGAGCTTGCCGACACACCCGAAGGCCTTGCCGGCGTCCTCGCCGATATCAGGCAGCGCGATGCCCGCGATTCCGGCCGCGCCGCGGCGCCGCTGAAGGTCGCCGACGACGCCGTGACCATCGACACGACCGCGCTCGGCATCGAGGAGGCCTTCGCGGCGGCGCTCACCGCCGTCGAGGCGCACCGGCCTTGACCCCGTTCGGCGCCCGCGTCCGCCAGCTGCGCGAGGCCAAGGGCGCGACGCTCACCGCCATGGCCGAGGCGATCGGCGTCTCGGCCGCCTATCTCTCGGCGCTGGAGCACGGCAAGCGCGGCCGGCCGAGCTGGTATCTCGTGCAGCGCATCATCGCCTATTTCGGCATCATCTGGGACGAGGCGGAGGAGCTCGCCAAGCTCGCCGAGATCTCCCATCCGCGCATCGTCATCGACACGTCGGGCCTGTCGCCCCAGGCGACCGAGCTTGCCAACCTGCTCGCCCGCCGCATCAACCTGCTCGCCGATGCCGAGATCGCCGAGCTGCTGTTCGTGCTGAAGTCGAAACTGCCGGGAAGCTGACAGCGGCCTGGAGAAGGCGGGTGGCAAGTGCTCAGCCGAGGCCCTGGCGCACCGCCGGGCTCGGCCGCAGCGCCGGCTTGAAGATCTGGATCGCCCGCTCGCGCCGGACCGGCGCCGGCCGGTAGACCTGCTTGGTCGCCTCGACGAGATGGACCCCGGCAAACGGCAGGGACAGCGCCGAGCCGACCTTCTCCCAGGCGCTGGCCGAGCCGAGCACCAGCGATTTCGTCACCGGCGGCACCCACAGCGCCTGGCTCCAGGCCACCGGCGTGAACGAGCTTTCGCGCATCAGCTCGGTGAGCTGGCTCGACGAATAGGGCCGGCCCTGTCCGAACGGCGTCGTGTCGCGCTGGGCCCAGAGCCCGCGCCGGTTGGGCACGACGGCGAGCACCCGGCCGCCGGCCGCCAGCACCCGCCAGACTTCGCCGAGCACGGCCTGGACGTCGTCCGCCACCTCCAGGCTGTGGACGATCAGCACCCGGTCGACCGCGGCATCGGCGAGCGGCAGGCGATCCTCTTCCACCAGCGCCGCCTTGCTCGGCCGCGCGGTCGGCCAGTGGATCACGCCCTGACGCGCCGGCATGAAGGCGATCGACCGTTCCGCATCCTCGCGGAACAGGCCGAGATAGGGCGTGCAGTAGCCGAGGCCGACGAGGCTCAGGCCGCGCGCCGTCGGCCAGTGCGCCTGGATGGCATTGTTGACCACGCGCCGGGCCACCATGCCGAGCGAGGAGGAGTAGAAGGCGCGCAGGTCGATGACGTCGGACACGTGAGCCGGGAACCTTGGGCTACAGAACTTTCAGGCAAGCTTTGCCGAGAATGAAATGGCGCAAGGCCGCCGGCAATGACATAAACCGCCGAGCCGCGCCGCGGAAGGTCAAAGCCGAGGGAGACGATCATGGCTGCCGACATCGAGCTCTTCACCTGCCTCAGCGACAATTACGGCGTGCTGATGCATGATCCCGCGACCGGCGCGACCGCCGCGATCGACGTGCCGGAGGCGGCGCCCGTGCTCGCCGCCGCGGCCCGGCGCGGCTGGACGATCAGCCATATCCTGGTGACCCATCATCATCCCGACCATGTCCAGGGCATTGCCGAGGTGAAGCAGGCGACCGGCGCGCGGGTCATCGCCAATGCCGCCGACGCCCATCGCATCCCGCTGGTCGACGAGACCGTGCTCGCCGGCGGCACGGCGCGGTTCGGCAACCAGAGCGCCGACATCATCGATACGCCGGGCCACACCGTCGGCCATATCGCCTATCATTTCGGCGCGGAGAGCCTGCTGTTCGCCGGCGACACCCTGTTCGCGCTCGGCTGCGGCCGCCTGTTCGAGGGCACGCCGGCGCAGATGTGGGCCGCGCTGCAGGCGCTTGCGGCGCTGCCGCCGGAGACGCAGGTCTATTGCGGCCACGAATATACCGAGTCCAATGCCCGCTTCGCGCTGACCGTCGATCCCGGCAATGCGGCGCTTCAGGCGCGCGCCAAGGCGGTGGCCGAGCTGCGGGCCGCCGGCCGGCCGACCATTCCGACCACCATCGCGCTCGAAAAGGCGACCAACCCGTTCCTGCGCGCCGGCGATCCGGCCATCGCCGCCGCGCTCGGCATGGCCGGCGCGACGCCGCTCGCCGTGTTCACTGAGCTGCGCGAGCGCAAGAACCGCGGCTGATCCGCCGGCCTGTGGCGTTTTCCGAGCGAAGCGGCGGCCGATCCGCGAAGAAAGCGCGTCAGGACGACGGTCTAGAAGTCGACGGCGATGCCGCCGACCTCCCAGTCGTCATAACGCACGGGATCGGCGCCGCCGCGGCCGTGATGTTCGGGATTGCGGGCGAGCTCGGCCGCCTTGGCTTCGAGGGCGGCGCGCCGTTCGGCGGCTTCGGCGAGCGCGCGCTTGGCCGCTTCGCTCAACACCTTCGGCGCGTCGGGCGCCGCGAGCGTCGAGGGCTGAGCCACCTCGACCGCGGTCGAAAAACGTGGGTTTCCGGTCATGGCGGCATGAGAAACGCCCGGCGCCGTACAAAGTCAAGCGGCCGCCGTTGACCGCTCGCGGCGGCCCGCTATAGTCCGCCGCGCGTTGCCCCTATGGCGGAATTGGTAGACGCGCTCGACTCAAAATCGAGTTCCGCAAGGAGTGCTGGTTCGATCCCGGCTAGGGGCACCATCCTGATTTCCAGCGGCGTCCGCCGGAGACCGGATTTTATATTAAAATCAAAACGATGAGCCGATTGTTCCGCGGCACCGACTGCACGCCGTGGGGGGCGGATTCCCGTCCAGCCTGTTGGCACGGCTGGTGGTATGCGGCCCGATGGCCGGCGGCGATACCACCATCGCCGTCGCGGACGCGACGACGGTCCTGATATCAGCCCGAGCCTCGCCGTGATGCCACGGAAGCGTGGCTGCCTGCCGGCCATGACCCTGCTCCAGCGAGATACGGCACAGCGAAACGTCCTTGCGAGCGGCAGGCACGGCGGCGACGCTCGGTCGCCGGCCGGGGCGCGGAAGGGCGGCGGGACCATCGCCGGCAACGGGTGCATTTTCGACAGTCGAGCAGCGCACCCGACGACCTCTCTAGTCAATCAGGCGAACACAGTCGCGCCCATCGCTTTTGGCCTGGTAGAGCGCGCGATCGGCCCGATTCAGCAGCGCGTAAAGGTCTTCGTTCTCGCGCGCGATGGCGATGCCGAAGCTGGCGGTCGGGCGCGCTTCGCCCGAAACGATGCCTGGTGCGACGTCCTTGAATGCCGACCGGGCCTGTTCGGCCAGCGCCTGTGCGGTGAGGCCCTTGCCTGGCGAAAGCAGGATGGCGAATTCCTCGCCGCCGAGGCGGGCCATGATCGCGTCGCGCGGCGCCGTCTTCTTGAGGACCTCGGAAAAGCTCTGGATGATCCTGTCGCCGCTGATATGGCCGAACCGATCGTTGATCGATTTGAAGTGATCGAGATCGCTCAGGATCATCGCGACCGGCGCGCCGGCGGTCTGCCGCGCCAGCGCTTTGAGCGCGCGCGGCTCGAAGCCGCGGCGATTGAACAGCCCCGACAAGGCGTCGACCTGCGCATCCGACTTGATGCTGTCCATGACGTCGCTCGCGATCACCGCGAATATCCCCACCGCCATCATCGCGCAGATGAGCGCATCGGAGATCGAGACGATCAGCCAATAGGCACCCTCGAACTGCTCGTCCGCGATGCCGGACGCGAGCAGAAAGAAGGGACGAAGAATGAAGCCGACGCACGAAACGATGATCAGTCCAAAGAGCACGTGCTCGACAGGCGTGGCGCCCGCGCGCTTCCTGACGTCAAACAGCATCAGCAGGCCGACGGCAGTGAGCCCCGAATTGAGGCAAACGACTCTCGCCAGCAGGCTGGGTTCGACGAACTGATAATAATAGAGAATTCCCAATGTGACGGCGGCGACGACCAGCAGGACGCCATGGCGTGGCGGCTGCCCGCGCCGGGCGGACAGACCGGCGGACAGCAAGGTCATCGACAGCATCAGGAACACGTTGGCCGAGAACCGAAGCACCGGATCCTGCAGTGCAAAGGCGAAATAGAAGATGCCGAAGCCCAGGGCCCGCGTCGCATATGACAGCGCGAGCACCCTGATATAGGCCAGATCGCGGTGATGATACCAAAGGGCGGAGAGCGCGGCGCAGAAGAGTGCGGGCATGCTGGAATTCAGAAGCCCGATCACATCCCTATAAGTCATGCTTCGCCACGCATGGTGACCAACTCTCGCACCCGCCTTCACTCTGCAACGGCGCGATAGCACATCGCCCGTAAATTGCAGGTGAACTCGGACGCACCCAAACGGACAACCGCCCGCCCGCTCGCGACCCCGGCACCTGCCGGGCAAGCCGCGACCGGGCCACGGCTTGACGAGCCGCGCCAAGGAAATGGCGCATCCCTACCGTCGAGAGATGGAAAGCCCGCCGGGTCGATCCGCGCCCGCGGCGCCGTGGGGCCGCATTCGACCTGGGTGGGCCACGGACAGAAAAAGGCCCGCCTTTGGGGGAAGGAAAGGCGGGCCAAGTGACTTGAGGGCTAAGAATGCGGCATTCAAGGGAGCCCTTCGAGCGTCACGCGCCTCGTGAGCGAACGGAGCGTCCGGGCTACGGTGTCCCGTCTCCGCATGTGCGGAGGGCGGGGTCGGGACACTGTATGTCGCCGAACGCGGCGGGCCCCAATAGGTTCCCGGCAAAACAATATTTCCTGCAGAAAAATCAGAAGAAGCCGGCGCGGCTACACCATGATACCTTGGCTTGCAATGGCGTGAATACTCGCCTACCAATAGTGGATCTCGCAGGCGGCTCTATGAGCTTTCGGCCGCCTTCCCTCTTCTCCAGCGCAGCAACATCACGCCGAGCCATCCGGCCGTCTCCGGCTGCGCAATTTGGTGCGCCGGTGGGGAAGCAGACGGACATTCTCCAAGCAGGTCAGCGCGCCGATTTGCCGTCAGCGCGGGAAGGGAATTTTTCCATGCCCCAAACCTTGCGCAATCTCACCGAGCGCGGCGTCTATGACGCCGAGGCGCTCGCCACGCTCGAGTGCATATATCTTGCCGTATGCGGCATGCTCGATATTGGCTGCGACGACCTGGATGGCCGGCATATCATCGCCAAGGCCGTGCTCTTCGCGTTCGATCGCGGCACGCGCGATATCGATCAGCTGAAGGCTGCGGCGATCATCGCCAGCAAGACGCCCCTTCTGGAGCGCGGGCGCCAGCGCACCGCGGCCTGAGCGCCGGCTATGACGCGCGAAAAGCCGGCCGCGCGGGTTTAGCGGCCTTCGGCGATGCGCTTGGCGGACCGCCTTCGCGCGCTCTCAGAACTCGGCATAGACCTCGACGACGTTTCCCTCCGGATCGCGCACGAAAATGGCACGATGACGGGGCCGCGGCAGGTCGATCGGGCCGTTGATGATCTCCGCGCCCTTGGCGACGAGCTCGGCATGACAGGCCTCGATCGCCGAGGGCGGAACGCGGAAGGCGAGCTGCACGGCGGCCGAGCCGGGCACGGCGGGACCGTCCTCCCAGCCGAGCCATGGGCCGCGCGGCCGGAGGGTGAGCAAGGTCGACCCGACCCGGAACTCGACCCATCTCTCGCCGTCATGGCCGATCGGAAAGCCCATGACGTCGGCATAGAAGCGGCGCGTCTCGGTCATCCTGTCGCAGAGCAGGATGATGTAGTCGCAGATGCGGATCTCTCTCAGGCTCATCGCAGTCGCTCCTCGCCGGGATACCGCGATCGGCGTCGCGGCCAATCGACAATCGCCCTTGCTCAAATTATCTATAAATACATGAGCAAGCCGACCGAAGAAACACTTGCCGCGCGCATCAGCCGCATCCTGGCCGACCGCATCATTGCCGGTGAGATCGCGCCCGGCGCGCGGCTGCGCCAGGACCATGTCGCGGCAGAATTCGGCGCGAGCCATGTGCCGGTGCGGGAGGCTTTCCGCCGCCTGGAGGCGCAGGGCCTGGCGGTCAGCGAGCCGCGCCGTGGCGTGAAGGTCGCCTCCTTCGCCCTTGCCGAGGTGAAGGAAGTGGCGGAGATGCGCGCGGCGCTCGAGGCGCTCGCCCTGCGCCATGCCGCGCCGAACCTGACGCCGGCCATTCTCGCCGCGGCGGAGGATGCGACGCGCGCGGGCGACAATTCGCGCGACGTGCGGTCCTGGGAAGCGGCCAATCGCGGCTTCCATCGGCTGATCCTCGCGCCTTGCGGCATGGCCCGCCTGATGGCCTCCATCGACGATCTGCACGCGGCGAGCGCGCGTTTCCTGTTCGCCGCCTGGCGCTCCGACTGGGAAGCCCGCACCGACCACGACCACCGTGCCATCCTGGCCGCCCTGCGCCAGGGCGACGTCGAGACCGCCTGCGCAACCCTGGCCCGCCACGTCCAGTGGGTCGGCCACCGCCCGGTCGTCACAGCCGGCGGGCGCCCGCGCAAGGTCTTCGCGATCGTCGGCTAGATTATCTATAAAATCGACTTTCGCGCTTGCGAATCCGATCATCCTGTGGATTCGCTATAGATGATGATCAATATTATCTATAATTTACAGGACCAGATATGACGGAGATCGTCTCGACGAACAAGCCACGCCCGCAATCGGCCGCGCGCACCATCGCAACGATTGCCCTCGGCGTCGTCTTCATCACCATCTGCGCCAAGCTGCGCGTGCCCTCCTGGCCGGTGCCGATGACCCTGCACACCCTGGCGGTCATGACATTGGCGGTCGGTTTCGGGCCAAGGCTCGCGACCGCGACCTTCCTCACCTATCTCGCCGTCGGCGCGGCCGGCCTGCCGGTCTTCTCCGGCTCGCCCGAGCGCGGCATCGGCCTTGCCTATCTGATGGGGCCGACCGGGGGCTATCTCGCCGGCTATCTCGCCGCCTCATGGGTCACGGGCACGCTGGCGCTCGGCCGCCGCACCCTCGGCCGCACGCTCGCCATGCTGGCGGGCCTCGCCGTGACCTATCTCGCCGGCCTGGCCTGGCTCGCGCTGTTCGTACCGCTCCGCGACGTCATGGCGCTCGGCTTCATGCCCTTCATCGGAGGCGACCTCGTCAACATCGCCATGGTCGCGACCGGCGCCCTCGTCCTGCCCGCCCGTCTTGCCGCGAGGCTCGGCCGATGAGCTGCGCCGAGGCACCGACGAAACCGGCCGGCCGGCCGCCGGAGCCGGCGGCGCCGCCGCGCGGCGACTGGAGCCAGGCAGAGGCCCGGGCGATCTACGACCTGCCCTTTCCGGACCTGATGTTCCGCGCCCAGGCGATCCATCGCCGCCATTTCGATCCGACCGCGATCGAAACGGCGACGCTGCTGTCGATCAAGACCGGCGGCTGTCCCGAGGATTGCGGCTATTGCTCGCAGAGCGCCCGCTATCGGACCGGCGTCAAGGCGACCAAGCTGATGCCGCGCGAGGCCGTGCTGGCGGAAGCACGGCGCGCAAAGGAGGCGGGCGCCACCCGCTTCTGCATGGGCGCCGCCTGGCGCAGTCCGAAGGACCGTGATCTCGACGCGGTCTGCGCCATGGTCGCGGACGTCAAGGCGCTGGGCCTCCAAACCTGCGTGACGCTCGGCATGCTGACGCCGGCGCAGGTCGGACGGCTCGCGGCCGCCGGCCTCGACTACTACAGCCACAACATCGACACCTCGCCGGCCTTCTATCCCGAGATCATCACCACCCGGACGATCGACGACCGGCTGGAGACGCTCGGCCATGTCAGGGCCGGCGGCATCAAGGTCTGCTGCGGCGGCATCGTCGGCATGGGTGAGACCATCGACGATCGCATCGCCATGCTGGTCACGCTCGCCAGCCTTCCGGCCCATCCCGAAAGCGTGCCCATCAACCTGTGGAACCCGGTAGCTGGCACGCCGGTCATGGACCGGGCCGAGCCGGCCGAGCCGATCGCCTTCGTGCGCCTCGTCGCGCTGGCCCGCATCCTGATGCCGGCCAGTGTCGTCAGACTGTCGGCCGGTCGGCAGGCCATGAGCGACGAATGGCAGGCGCTCTGCTTCCTCGCCGGCGCCGGCTCGATCTTCACCGGCGACGTGCTGCTGACCACCGCCAATCCCGCGCGCTCGAAGGATGCCGAGCTCATGGCCCGGCTTGGCCTGAGGCCGGCGGCGCTCGACGCCGGAGCGACGCGGGCGCCGTGACCGCGCTGGCGCCGGTCCCACGCATCAGCGTCACCGGCACCGATACCGGGGCCGGCAAAGACCGTCTTCGCCGCCGGTCGCCCCGGCGGCGCGACTTTGCGGCGCTGCGGCGCGCCTGCCGCGCCGCTGTCGATCCCGCCCGCCCAGGCATCTGAAACGGCAAAAGCCAATCCCGCCACACTTGTCACTCACGGGGCCCGCGCGAGCGGACCTAGCCTGCGCTCCGACGCCCCCACCCGTTGGAGTTGCCGATGTCCGCGCCCATGCATCAGACCCCTCCCTGGTCGCCCTCGACCTGGGCTGCCGTCGCCTCGCTCGCCTTCGGCAGCCTCGCGCTGGTGTCGAGCGAGCTCCTGCCCATGGGCCTGCTCACCCCGCTTGCCCGCGACATCGGTGTGAGCGAGGGCGCCGCGGGCCAGGCCGTCACACTGACCGCGATCTTCGCCGGCATCGCCGCCCCCACCATCGCCCTCCTCATCGGCCGCACCGACCGCAAGCTCATCATGCTCGCGCTCTGCCTGCTGGTGACCGCATCCAATGTCGCGGCCGCTTTCGCCTGGACCTACTGGGCGCTGCTCGGCGCCCGGATTCTGCTCGGCATTGCGATCGGCGGCTTCTTCGCGCTCGCCGGCGCCACCGTCGCCCGCATCGTCTCGATGGACGGTTTCGGCCGCGGCATGTCGATCGTCTTCCTCGGCGTGTCGGCGGCAACCGTCGCCGCGCCGCCGCTCGGCGCCCTGATCACCGAGGCCTATGGCTGGCGTGCCGCCTTCCTCGCGGCGGCCGGCTTCGGCCTCGTCGCGCTGGCGCTCCAGGCGGTTTGGCTGCCGCGCGTGCCGGCAGGCGGCGCCACCAGCCTTGCCGCCCTGTTCGGCCTGACGGCCCGCGTCGACGTGCGTGTCGGCCTGGTTGCCGCCCTGCTGATCGTCGGCGGTCATTTTGCCGGCTTCACCTTCATCCGCCCCTATCTCGAAACCGGCACGCAGCTCGGCGCCGGCGCGATCGCCGCCGTCCTCTTCGCCTATGGCCTGGCGAGCCTCGTCGGCAATGCCGTCGCCGGCCCGTTGGCCGACCGGTCCCTGCGCAGCGGCTTCGCCCTGACCGGACTGGTGCTCGGCGCCGCCGCGTTCGGCCTCGCGGCCCTCGGCGGCAGCCTCGCGCCCGCCCTCCTCTTCAGCGCGCTCTGGGGGCTCGGCTTCGGCGCTGCGCCGGTGATGATCCAGACCTGGATGGGCCGCTCCGCGCCCGATCAGCTCGAAGGCGTCGGCGGCCTGTTCCTCGCCGCCCTGCAGTTCGCCATCGCGCTCGGCGCCATCGGCGGCGGCGTGGCGGTCGACCACTACGGCCCGACCGTGCCGCTCGGCATCACCGCCGCCTGCGGCCTCACGGCCGCAGTCCTCATCGCCGGCCGGTCGTCGCCCGGCACGCCGCGCGACGACGCCCTCGCCGCGGCCAGGTGACCGCTCCGCCGCCGTTCCCGTTTCAGGAGACCATCATGTCCACGCCATCCGATCGCACGCCCCGCGATGCCATATCGCGGCGGCACGTCGTCCAGGCCGCCGCCACCCTCGCAACCGCCGCGACGGCCGGCCCGGCTCTCGCCGACGGCCGCGCAGCGAGCCTCGCGGGCCTCACGCCGTTCAAGGTGGCGGTGCCGGAAGCCGCCCTCGAGGATCTCAAGCGGCGGCTCGCCATGACCCGCTGGCCGGAGCCGGCCACCGAACCGGGATGGTCGCAGGGCGTGCCGGTCGACAGGCTGCGGCGGCTCGTCGACTTCTGGCAGGCCGGTTACGACTGGCGAGGCTTCGAAGCCAGGATCAACGCCTTTCCGCAATTTCGCACCGAGATCGACGGGCTCGGCTTCCATTTCCTGCATGTGCGCTCGAAACACGAAAACGCCTTGCCCATTATCCTGACCCATGGCTGGCCCGGCTCGGTCGTGGAGTTCCTGAAGGTGATCGGCCCGCTCAGCGACCCGACGGCCCATGGCGGACGGGCGGAGGACGCCTTCCACCTCGTCATTCCCTCGCTGCCGGGCTACGGCTTTTCCGACCGGCCTTCGGCCGCCGGCTGGGACGCGCGCCGCATCGCGCGCGCCTGGACCGACCTGATGGCGCGGCTCGGCTACACCCGCTGGGTCGCCCAGGGCGGCGACTGGGGCGCGGTCGTCACCAATGTGCTGGCCCTGCAGAAACCGCCGGGCCTTGCCGCCATCCATCTCAACCTGCCGCTCGCCATCCCCGCGAGCCTCGAGGGCGAAGGCGCGACGCCAGCGGAAGGCGCAGCACTCGCCGCGCTCCGGCGTTTCGTCACCGACGGCTGGGGCTACAACCTCATGCAGCAGACCAGGCCGCAGACCATCGGCTACGCGCTGGCCGATTCGCCGGTCGCGCTCGCCGCCTGGATCTACGAAAAATTCGCCACCTGGACCGACAATGACGGCGATCCCGAAACCGCGCTGTCGCGCGACGACATGCTCGACGACATCACGCTCTACTGGCTGACCAATACCGGCGCGTCGTCCGCACGGCTCTACCGCGAGAACGCCAAGCTCGGCATGAGCCAGGGCGTCGTCGACTTTCCGGTCGGCCTCAGCATCTTTCCGAAGGAGATCTTCCGCACGCCGCGCAGCTGGGCCGACAGGACCTATCCGAACCTCATCCACTGGAACGAGCTCGACCGGGGCGGCCATTTCGCCGCCTTCGAGCAGCCGGCCTTGTTCACGCGGGAACTGCGCGACTGCTTCCGCACGGTGCGCCGCGCCTGATCCCGTTCGGGAGGCGGGCGCCGGCGAGCGACCGGCCATCATGCGGCCCGATTCGTCCTGTGTCTCACCGGCCGTCGGCGGTCCCCGCCCACGGCACGCATTCCATGACCGAAGCAGCCCCTGCTCCGCCCGCCTTTCCCGCCGAATGGCGCATCGTCGCGGCCGAACTCATGGCCGACACCGTCTCGAGCCATGTCTGGCTGGTGCACCGGGCCGACGGCGGCCGCGCCGTGGTCAAGGACGGCAAGCCGATCCCCGATCTCGCCGACGTGCTGCGCGGCGCCCGCTATCTTGCCTGGCGCGAGGGCGACGGGGCGGCCCGGCTCCTCGCCGAACATGGCCGGATGATGCTCATCGAACATGCCGGCGACCATATGCTCGCCGAGGAGATCGCAACGGCGGGCGATGCTGCGGCCACGCGCATCGCCGCCGATCTGCTGGCGCGCCTGCTGGCCCCTGCGCCGGTGCCCGATGCCGCGGACTTCCAGCCGCTGCGCCGGCGCTTCGCCGGCCTGTTCGCCAAGGCCGATGCCGACCGCAAGGCGGGCCGGCCGGGGCTCTATGGCGAGGCCGCCGCGCTCGCCGAGCGGCTCACCGCCGCGCCGGCGCGCAGTGTGCCGCTGCACGGCGACGTGCACCACGAGAACATCCTGAAAGGGCCGCGCGGCTGGCTGATCATCGATCCCGTCGGTCTCATTGGCGATCCCGCCTATGACGCCGCCAACCTCTTTTCCAATCCGCTCGACCGCGACGATCTCTGCCTCAGCCCGGAGCGCATTGCCGGCATGGCCGCGATCCTCGGGGAAGCGCTCGGCATTGCGCCCCGCCGCCTCCTCGACCACGCCTTCGTCCATGCCTGCCTGTCGGCCGCCTGGCACGCCGAGGACGGGAGCGACGAGGACGAAGCGCGCGAGCTCGCTGTCGCCCTGGCCGTCCGAAGCGTGCGCGACGCAGGCGACTGAACGCGCCCCATGGCGCTTGCGGACGAAGGCTACGCTTCGCGTGACCGAAACGCGTCGGAAAGCCTCTAGCCCAGAGCCGCTGCGCGCGTCACCAGCTCAGCCTTGCGGATCTTGCGGGTCGGCGTCATCGGCATGTCGTCGATCAGCTCCAGCCGCTCCGGCCAGCGCAGCCGTGCCACGCCCTCGGCCTCGAGAAAGGCACGGAGCCCGGCAAGGTCGAGCTGTGTCCCCTCGCGCGCCACTGCGAAGCAGCAGGCCCGTTCGCCCAGAACCGGATCGGGCATCGGCACGATGGCGCAGATCTCGACGGCCGGGTGGCGCGCGATCGTCGCCTCGACATCGGCCGGATTGAACTTGACGCCGCCGCGGTTGATCACCTCCTTGAGCCGGCCGGTCAGGGTGAGATTGCCACCGGCATCGAGGCGGCCGAGGTCGCCGGTGCGGAACCAGCCGTCCGCGGTGAAGGCCGCCGCGCTCGCTTCGGTATTGTCGAGATAGCCGGCAAAAACCGAGACACCACGCACCTGCAGCTCGCCCTCCTCGTCCGCGGCCGCCGGCCCCGCCTCGCCGGCAATGCGCAGCTCGGTGCCCGGGCTCGCCCGGCCGACCGTGCCGAGCCGCGCCGCCTCGGCATCGCCGGGCCGGGTGAAGCTGCCCGCCTGCAGCTCGCTCATGCCCCAGAGCTGGCACACCTTGCCGTCGGGCATGAGGTCCTGCAGCGCCCGCGCGAGGTCCGGCGGGCAGAGGCTGCCGGAAATCAGCACGAAGCGCAGCGAAGCCAGCCTGTCGCGGTCGATCAGCCCCTGAGCGAGGCCGGCCGCCAGATGCGCCGGCGCGACGAACAGGCCACTCGGCCGGTGGCAGGTCAGCGCCTCGGCGAGGCCGGCGGGCGTATAGGCGGGCAGGATCGCTGTGGCGGCGCCGGCGGCGAGCGCGAGATTGACCGAGAACAGGCCGTAGAGATGGCTGAACGGGGCCGCCGACAGCAGCACGGCGCGCGCGTCGATGCCGAGCTCGGCCGCGCTCAGCCGGGCATTGGCGAGGAACCTGCGCGCCGGCACGGGCACGCCCTTGGGCGCGGCCGTCGTGCCCGACGTGTAGAGCAGGACGAAACGGTCGTCGGGGCCTGGCCGCGCATCGGGCAGCGCCGTGGGCGCGGCCCTCAGCGCCTCGAAGGCGATCGCCTCGGGCGTGCCCGCCCCGACCGCCGCCACCAGGCGCAGATGCGGCAGGCGCGGCCGCAGCGACAGGACCAGCCGGGCCGGGCTGCCGTCCTTGCCGGCGCCGAGGCAGATCATCGCCCTGGCGCGCGAGTGGGCGACGAGCGGCTCGATCTCACCCGCGCGATAGGGCATGTGAACGGTCTGCAGCACGGCGCCGAGATAGCCGCAGGCGAGATAGGTCGTGACGAAGGCGGCGCCGTTCGGCAGCTGCACCGCAACGACATCGCCCCGGCCGATGCCGTGGGCCGCAAGCCCGGCCGCGAGCGACATGGCCGCCGCCCGCAGCGCGCCGTAGCTGAACGTGCCGTCGGGCCCCGCAAGCGCCGGGGCATCGGCGTGCATCGCGGCATGACGGTCGAGCCAGGCGGCGAGCGTGTCCGGCACCGGCGCCACATCCTGCACTGCGGCAACCATGACCGGCCTCCCTCGTCGATCGTGTCAGGCGGCGCGCGCCGGCTCCCGTCGGGCCAGCCCGCCATGGAGGTCCAGCATGGCCTCGCGCCAGGCCGCCAGCCGGTCGGCCGGATCGAGCAGCTCGAACCGGCTGACGATGCGCGCCCACTGGAACAGGCTGAACAGGATGTAGTCGGCATAGGCCGGCTGCGCCCCGCAGAGGAACGGCTGGCCGCGCAGGGTGGCGCGGAACGGATCCAGCAGCTTGCGGAAGCCGAGGATATCGGTGTCGCGCGCCGCGGCGAGCTCCTCGAGCGAGCGGCGGAACAGGCCCTCGATCTGACCGCGCAGATGCCCGGCATCTTCGGGCCCGACGCAGGCGACGACGTCGACCATCACCAGCGGCACGAGCTGGGGCACCAGGCTGCGGTCGACATAGGTATTGACGAAGCGGCTGAGGCCCGTGCCGATCGGTCCGCCGAACAGGCTCGGCCGGTCCGGCCAGGCCTGCTCGAGATAGGCCGCGATGGCCCAGGAATCGGACACGACCGTGTCGCCGTCGACCAGGATCGGCACCTTGTCCTGGCCGCTGAAGGCGATGGCCTGCTTGTCGCTGACGGCAACCGGCCGGACGTCCGCGGCAAGCCCCTTGTGGGCCAGGGCGAGTCGTGTCCGCCAGGAGAACTGGCTGTAGCGGCGCCCGTCCAGCCCACCGAGCTCGTAGAGGATCAGGGTCATGGCAACCGCACCGGTTCCGTGCTTAAGTCATCACTGATTTTACGTCGCACTTTCAGTGAGTCAATGACCATGCCGGCGCATCGCAAGGCCCCCGCCCGGATCGAGGCCACCGACGGCAAGGCGGCAGGCCGGCGTTCCGCCCCGCCGGCGCCGGCGCATCTTGCCTCGGGCGATCACGAGGCGGCGGTGACCGAGTTCGAGCAGGCGCTGATCTGCGCGGGCGAAGCCTTCGTGCGCTTCGCCGGCGCCCTGCTCGGTCCCGAGGCGCGCGAGCACAATCTTTCCGGCCAGGACTGCGTGATCCTGCAGCAGCTGGTCACCGCCGGCGAGCCCCGGCGGGTCGCCGACCTCCTGCGCTTCGCCAATCGCGAGGACGTCTCGAACGTGCAGTACAGCCTGCGCAAGCTGATCAAGGCCGGGCTCGTCCGCCTCATCCGCGGTGCCACCAACCGCGACGCCGCCTATGCCGTCACCGGCGAGGGCCTTGCCGTCACCGGGCGGCTGGTGGCCGCGCGGCGCGAGCTGTTGATGCGGCCGACCGGCGCGATCCCCGGGCTCGACGGCCAGCTCCGTGCGCTGACCGACACGCTCGGTCTGCTCACCGGGCTCTACGACCACGGCACACGCCTGCTCGCCGGACGCCGCCCGGGCTAGGGTTCGACCGCTCTCGCGCCAGGTCCGCGGGCCCGCCGGCAGGACAAGGCGGCCGGACGGCGCGCAGCCCTGCCCGCCGCGCTGGACTGGCGCGCGATTTGGACCGACAAGGGCCACGGCGGGCCGACGGCCCCGCCCCGGCGGATGCCGGACCGCACGGAGAGCGAGGCATGCGGCTCAACAGACGGCTCGTCCCCGACATCCGGACGCTGCAGGCCTTCGAATGCGCCGCGCGGCATCTCAGCTTCACCCGTGCGGCGGTCGAGCTGAACCTGACCCAGAGCGCCGTCAGCCGGCAGATCCGCGAGCTCGAAGTCCAGCTCGGCGTCGCGCTGTTCGAGCGGGTGCGCCAGCGCGTGGTGCTGACCGCGAGCGGCGAGGCGCTGCTGCGCGACGCGCAGAAGCTGCTGGTCCAGACCGAGGATGCGGTGATGCGCGCCATGGCGACCGCCCATGCCGCGGTCTCGCTCGACATCGCGGCGCTGTCGACCTTCGGCAGCCGCTGGCTGATGCCGCGGCTTCCGCGCTTTCTCGCGGCCCATCCCGGCACCGTGCTGCACATGGCGACGCGCGACGCCCCGTTCAGCTTCGAGGACGAACCCTTCGATCTTGCCATCCATCACGGCAAGCCGGCCTGGCCGGGCGCGACCTGCACCTTCCTGTGCGACGAATGGATCCTGCCGGTGGCAGCTCCCGCGGTCATCGCCGCGCACCGGCCCGCCGGCCCGGGCGATCTCGCCGCGCTGCCGCTGCTGCACCTGTCGACGCGCCCGGGGCTCTGGGCCCAATGGTTCGCCGACAATGGCGTCGAGACCGGCAGCGCCTATCGCGGCCACCGGCTCGACCAGTTCGCGCTGGTCATCGAGGCGGTGACCGCCGGGCTCGGCCTCGCCCTGCTGCCGCGCTATCTCATCGAGAAGGAGCTGGAGGCCGGCACGCTGGCGGCCGTCTTCGACCGGCCGCTGCAGACCGACAGCCGCTACTATCTCGCCGTGCCCGACAACCGCGCCGGCAGCGCGCTGACCCAGGCCTTCTCGGCCTGGATCATCGGCCAGGTCAGCCCGGCCGGCCGGGCGCGCGGCCCGGCCTGACCTTCATCGGCCCGGCGCCGCGCCGATCAGCCGGCGCGCGGCGTCGGTGGCCTCGGTCATGCTCATGCCGCCGCGCGGCGCGCGCAGCAGCATGACGCCATGGCTGAGCGCCAGCTTTTCGCTCAGGCAGCGCCGCTGCCGGTCGGTGATGGCGTCATAGTCGGGCGTATGCGCCCGGCCGAGCGTGCGGCGGATCATCTCGACGCCGGCAAAGCCGAGGGCATCGGCGAGCACGTCCTGGAGATAGCGCGCCAGCACCGCCTCGAGCGCCGCCGCCTCGGGGAAAAGGCGCATGGGATAGGCGTCGCCCGTGCGCTTTTCGCGCCAGAGCGCCGCGAAGCGCGCGGCAAAACCGGTCCAGATCTCCTCGACCGCGCCGAGCACGAAGGCGCGGTAGGCGGCGCGGCCGCCTGGCTCGGTCTCGTAGGCGAGCTGGGCGAAGCAATTGAGGAAGAGGTTGCCGATCAGCATGCCGATGTCGAAACCCATCGGGCCGAACACCGCGAATTCGGGATCGATCACGCGCGTATCGGTCTCGGTCAGCATGATCGAGCCGGTATGGAGGTCGGCATGAAGCAGGGCGTCGCTGCGCGTCAGGAAGGCGAGCTTCAGCGCGCTGACCGCCTGTTTCAGCACCTCGTCGCCGCGGATCGCCGCGGCCTCCGCGTCGAGCTCGGGGCTCGTCCAGCGGTTGTTGTCGGACAGCGTGAACGGCTCGGTGAAGACGAGGCGCTCGGTGATCTCGCACAGCTCGACATTGCCGGCGAAGCGGGCAACCTTCCGTCGCTTGTCCGAGGCGGTGAGCGCGAAGTCGGAGGTGGCGAACAGGCAGGCCGACAGATAGGCCGCCATATGCTCGGCGAAATGCGGATAGACGACGCCGTCCATCATGCCCTTGCGCATGATCACGTGCGGGCTGAGGAATTCCTGGCCGAGCAGGGCGCGCTCGGCGTCGAAATGATGGATGGCCGGCACATGGGCCGGCGCATGGCGGGCGAACTCCTCGAGGGCGAGCTTCTCGTAGGTCAGCCGCTCGGCGGTCAGCGCCCGCGCACCGCCCGACATGCGCGAATAGGGCATGGCCTGCTTGATCGCCAGCGCCCGGCCGCCGCCGGCGACATGAAAGACGAAATTGAGATTGCCGTCGCCGATCTCGCGGATGCTGAGGTTGGCCATGTCCGCGCCGAAGAAGGCGGACAGCCCGGGATCGGCGGCAATGTGCGCGGCGAGCGCCGCGGCATCGAGCGGCTGGGACGGGGCGGCGATGGCCGGAGAGGCTGTCATGGGGAGGTCTCGTCGGTCGAACGGCTGGCCGGCCGTCCCGGGGACGGCGCGGCGCGGGAATAGGGGCAGGTCCTGCGGCCTCGCATCCGGCGCGCCGCGCCCGGACCTCCGCTATCGGGGACCCGATAAGCTGAATCCGGTTGAAACTCGAAAAAGAAATATCACAATAGCGCCAACATGCGTCAATATGGTGCTGCCGATGCGGCGCCATGCGGGCGGCATTGTCCACGCCCCATTGCGCGCGGGCCGGAACGGCGATAGCGGCGGAGGTCCTGGAAGAAGCGCCATGAACGACCAAGCCCCCGAATCACATCCTGCCGAGCAGCAGGCCGCGCCGGCGCCCGGCGGCGTCACCCGTCATATCGCCGACAGCATCCGCGCCCGCATTCTGGCAGGCGGGCTGAAGAGCGACGAGCGGCTGCCGACCGAGGACGAGCTCGCCGAGACCTTCGGGGTCTCCCGCCCGACCATTCGCGAGGCCCTGAAGCGGCTCGCCGCCCAGCATCTGATTCGCTCCAAGCGCGGCCCGGGCGGCGGCGTCTTCGTCAACCGGCCGAGCCTCGAGCAGACGCGCGAGAGCGTGGTCGGCATGATGGCGCTGCTCAGCAGCATGGGCTCGTTCTCGCTGGTCGACATTGCCGAGGTGCGCCACGATCTCGGCATGGTCTGCCTGCGCTACGCCATCCAGCGCCGCAGCAATGACGACCTCGCGGCCATGGAGAGCCAGCTCCTGCTGCAGGAGGACGCCTCCCTTTCCGATACCGAATTCTGCGCTGCAGACGTCGGCTTCCACCGCGCCATCGCCGGCGCCGCGGGCAACAGCGTGATGAGCTTCGTCATGCAGGTCCTGCTCGACGCGCTGATGCCACCGGCCAACATGGTGGTGTTCAAGTTCCGCGACCGCGAGAAGATCGCCGCCTATCACCGGCGCATCCTGCTGGCGGTCCACGCCCGCAACCCACGCGCCGGCGAAGAGGCCTTCACCGAGCTGATGGACTACCTGCGTGCCCGCTATGCCGAGGCCCAGGACTGGCGCCGCCGGCGCGACGGCGACGAGCGCGCGGGCTGACGGCTGCGCCGGGCGCTGTCGCCGCCCGGCCACGGCCGGCGCTGTCGCGGCAGCTCTGCTGAATTGATATTGATATTTTGAATTATCATATTGTAATTATCCGGCGCCCGGACCGTTCCGGCGCCGGCTGCCGCATGCAGCCGCCGATCCCAGGTGCCCGATGTCCGACATAGCCGTGACCATGCCGACCCTGATGCGCGAGAGCGTGCTGCTCGAGCCCGATCGCGTGCGCATCCTCGACCGGCGGGTCTTCCCCTTCGAGACGCGCTTCGTCGACTGCGCCACGGTCGAGGCGGTCGCCCGGGCCATCGAGGAGATGGTCACGCAGAGCGGCGGCCCGTTCTATGCCGCCAGCGCCGGCCTCGTCCTCGCCGCGCGCGAGGCGGCGTCGCTGGCGACCGCGGAGGCCCGTCTGGATCACCTGCGCGCCGCCGGCCGCCGGCTGGTCGCAACCCGCGCGACCAACGACCATATTGCGGGCGTCGTGAAGAGCCTGATCGGCGAGGCCGAGGCTCTGGCCGGCACCGATGTCGATTTCGCCGCGGCCTTCGAGGCCGCGACGCGCGCCGCCTGGGAGGCGCGCCGCGAACGCGGCCGCAGCCTCGGCCGCCACGGCGCCTCGGTCATCGCCGACGGCGACACCGTCATGACCCATTGCTGGGCCGAGGCGACCATCGTCGAGACCATGGCCGCGGCGATCCGGGCCGGCAAGACGGTCAAGGTCATCTGCACCGAGACCCGGCCCTATCTGCAGGGCGCGCGGCTGACCGCCCACAGCCTCGCCGAGATGGGCCTCCATGTCACCGTCATCACCGACAATATGGGCGCCCATGCCATGGATCGCGGCCTGGTGCAGCGGCTGATGACCGCCGCCGACCGGGTCACCATGTCCGGCCATGTGGTCAACAAGGTCGGCACGCTGCAGCTCGCCATCGCCGCCCAGCGCTACCGGATCCCCTATTTCGCCATGGTCCAGGCTCCCGATCCGCGCGCGGCGGGACCGGCCGACGTGCCCATGGAGGAGCGCGATCCGCAGGAGAGCCTCACCTGCATGGGCCAGCGCACGGCAACACCGCTGGCGCAGGGCTGGTATCCCGCTTTCGACGTGACGCCGCCGGACCTCGTTTCCGGTATCGTCACCAGCAAGGGCGTGTTCCCGGCGGCGGCGCTGCCGGTGCATTTCCAGAGCGCGGGAGACCATGGACCATGACCGCCTTCATCAGCGTGGCGGAGCTTGCCGCCAGCATCACGCCGGGCCAGCGCCTGGCCGTCCCGGTCGACTATGCCGGTGTCGCCATGGCGGTGACGGACGAGATCATGCGCCGGGAAACCGGCGACCTCAGGCTCGTCTGCGTGCCGACCGGCGGCATGCAGGTCGACCTCCTCATCGGCGCCGGCCTCGTCGCGTCGGTCGAGACCAGCGCGGTCAGCCTCGGCGAAGCGGGCGGCGCGCCCTGCTTCAACCGCGCGGTGCGCGAGGCTGCGATCAAGATCATCGACGCCACCTGCCCCGCCGTCCATGCCGGCCTGATGGCGGCGCAGAAGGGCGTTCCGTTCATGCCCATGCGCGGCCTGATCGGCACCGACGTGCTGGCCAACCGGCCGGACTGGCTGACCATCGCCAATCCCTTCGCGCCCGACGATCCGATCGTCGCGATCCCGGCCATCCATCCCGACGTCGCCCTGTTCCACGCGCCGGTCGCCGACCGCGCGGGCAATGTCTGGATCGGCCGCCGGCGCGAGCTCGCGGCCATGGCCTATGCCGCCCGCCGCAGCCTCGTGACCGTCGAGCGGATCAGCGAGACCTCGCTGCTGGCCGACGAGAAGACCGCCGCCGGCATCATTCCGGCGCTCTATATCGACCGGATCGCGGTCGCGCCGAACGGTGCCTGGCCCTATGGCCTGTGGGGCGAATATGCGCCGGATACCGCCGAGCTCGTGCGTTATGCGGAGGCCGCCCGCAGCCCCGACGGCTTCCGGGCCTATGTCGCGGCACGCGGCGAGAAGCTGAGGAGCGCGGCATGAAACCGGCAAGCCACCGCGAACGGCTGATCGCGACCATCGCCGACCTGCTCGCCGGCGTCCGCCATGTCGCGGTCGGCGCCTCCTCGCCGATACCCGCGGCGGCGGCCATGCTGCTGCGGGCCCGCCAGGAGGCGGCCGGAGGCGACGACGTCCGGCTCTCGATCCTCGGCTCGGTCGAGCACAACTTCTTCACCAACGGCAGCGCCGAACTGTTCGACTGCGCCGGCCAGGGCCGCATCGACGCCTTCTTCCTCGGCGGCGGCCAGATCGACGGCGCCGGCAACATCAATCTCGTCGGCGTCGGCGACTATCCCAACACCAAGGTGCGCTGGCCCGGCTCGTTCGGCTCGAGCTACCTCTATTTTGTCGTGCCGCGGGTCATCCTGTTCCGCGAGGAGCATACGCCGCGGGTGCTGGTCGAGAAGGTCGACTTCATCAGCGCGCCGGGCACCAGCGCGCCCGGCGTCCACCGGACCGGTGGACCTCACGCCCTGCTGACCAGTCTGGCGCTGTTCGCCTTCGACAAGGACAGGGGCCGCTTCCGGCTGACCAGCATCCATCCCGGCCACGACCTCGCCGAGGTCCAGGCGGCCACCGGCTTCGCCTTCGACGCGCCCGACACGGTGCCGGCGACGCCGGATCCCGACCCGGACACTCTCGCGCTGATCCGCGGCCGGATCCTCGACGAGCTCGCGGAAACCTATCCCCATTTCGCCGGCCTCCTGAAGGCCGAACTCGCCGGCGCCGACGCCGCGGCATGATGACGGAGTTGCAGAGGATGACGAGCGCCAGCCAGGACGCGGGCACCCCGACCGAAACGCCGCCGGGCGCGCTTGCGGGCCTTAAGGTCATCGATGTCAGCCGGGTCCTGGGCGGCCCCTACAGCACCCAGATCCTGGCCGACCACGGCGCCGAGGTGATCAAGATCGAGCCGCCCCAGGGCGACGAGACGCGCGGCTGGGGACCGCCGTTCCAGGGCGACGCGGCGAGCTACTTCCTTGGCCTCAACCGCAACAAGAAGGCGATGGCCATCGACTTCTCGCAGGCCGCCGGCCAGGAGCTGCTGCTGCACCTGCTCGCCGATGCCGACGTCTTCGTCGAGAACTTCAAGATCGGCACGCTGGAGAAATGGGGCCTCGGCCAGGACGTGCTCCGGGAGCGTTTTCCGCGCCTGATCCACTGCCGCGTCTCGGGCTTCGGCGCCGACGGCCCCTATGGCGGCCGCCCCGGCTATGACGCCGCCATCCAGGCCCTGTCGGGCATCATGAGCGTCAACGGCGAACGCGGCGGCGAAGGCCTGCGCGTCGGCCTGCCGGTCGTCGACATGGTCACCGGCCTCAATGCCGCGCTCGGCGTCCTGATGGCGCTGCAGGAACGCGAGCGCAGCGGCCGCGGCCAGTTCGTCGAGGCGACGCTCTACGATTGCGGCTTCTCGCTGCTGCACCCGCACCTGCCGAACTTCTATCTCAACGGCAAGGTGCCGAAACCGTCGGGCAACGCCCATCCGAACATCTGTCCCTACGACACCTATGCCACCGCCACCGACCCGCTGTTCCTCGCCGTCGGCAACAACAGGCAGTTCGCCTCGCTCTGCCGGGTGCTCGGGGTCGAGGCCATTCCGGCGGATGAGCGCTTCGCCAGCAATGCCGCGCGCAACGTCAACCGTGACGCGCTGAAGGTGCTGCTGGAACAGGCGCTGTCGAAACGCGACTGCGCCGAGGTGGCCGAAACCCTGATCAAGGCCGGCGTGCCCTGCGGGCCGGTCCGCTCGATCGATGCCGTGGTCGCCGACCCGCACACCCATGCCCGCGAGATGGTCGTCGACATCGGCGACTATCGCGGCACCGGCAGCCCGATCAAGCTGTCGCGGACGCCGGCGAGCTACCGTCTCAAACCCCCGGCCTTCGCCGAGCATGTCGACGAGATCCTCGCCGCGGCGGGCGTCGACGCGACCACCTACGCGCCGGTCCTGCCGCGCAAACCCGTCACCTGAACCGGCCGGCCCCGCCGACCCGTTCCCGCAGCCAGTGAGCCTTCGTTCCATGTCCGCCTTCCGCGCCCTCGTCGTCGACAAATCCGAAGCCGGCTATGGCTGCCGGCTCGACATGCTCGACCGGTCCGCCCTGCCAGCCAGCGGCAATGTCACGGTCCGCGTCGAGCGCTCGACGCTCAACTACAAGGATGCCCTCGCCATCACCGGCAAGGCGCCGGTCGTCCGCAGCTTCCCGATGGTGCCGGGCATCGACCTCGCCGGCACGGTCGAGGCGAGCGACGATCCCGCCTGGAAGGCTGGCGATGCCGTCGTGCTCAACGGCTGGGGCGTCGGCGAAACCCATTGGGGTGGCCTTGCCGAACTCTCCCGGGTCAAGGGCGACTGGCTGATCCGCCGGCCGGCCGGCCTCACGGCCGAGGACTGCATGGCGCTGGGCACCGCCGGCTATACCGCCATGCTCTGCGTCATGGCGCTGGAGCGCCAGGGCGTGACGCCCGACAAGGGCGACGTGCTGGTGACCGGTGCCTGTGGCGGCGTCGGCTCGGTGGCCATCGCGCTGCTCGCCAGGCGCGGCTACGGCGTGATCGCCGCGACCGGCCGGCGCGAGGAGGAGGCCTATCTGAAGGAGCTCGGCGCGAAGGACCTGATCGACCGCGCCGAACTCTCCGGTCCGGGCAAGCCGCTCGGCAAGGAGCGCTGGGCCGGCGCCGTCGACACGGTCGGCAGCCACACGCTCGCCAATGTCTGCGCCGGCACGCGCTACGGCGGCGCCGTGGCCGCCTGCGGCCTCGCCCAGGGCCTGGATTTCCCGGCTACCGTCGCGCCCTTCATCCTGCGCGGCGTGACGCTTGCCGGCATCGACAGCGTGATGGCGCCCAAGGCGCTGCGCGAGACGGCCTGGCGCCTGCTCGATGCCGAGATCGACCGGCCGCGCCTCGCCGCCATGACGAGCCGCATCGGCCTTGCCGACGCGCAAGGCGTCGCATCCGATCTCATCGCCGGCAAGGTCCGCGGCCGCGTGGTCGTCGACCCCAGCGCCTGACCAGCCCCTTACGCCCCCGTTTCCACCCGACCAGCGAGGCCATCATGAGCCAGCATCCGATCAGCCGGTTTCCGGTTCCCGCCATTGCCGACATGCCCGAGGATATCCGCACCCGCATCCTCGCGGTGCAGGAGAAGTCCGGCTTCGTGCCCAATGTCTTCCTCGTCCTGGCACACCGGCCGGACGAATTCCGCGCGTTCTTCGCCTATCACGACGCGCTGATGGACAAGCCCGGCAACCTGACCAAGGCCGAACGCGAGATGATCGTGGTGGCCACCAGCAATGCCAACCAGTGCCAGTACTGCGTGGTCGCCCACGGCGCCATCCTGCGCATCCGCGCCAAGAACCCGCTGATCGCCGACCAGGTCGCCATCAACTACCGCAAGGCCGACATCACCGAGAAGCAGAAGGCCATGCTCGACTACGCCATGAAGGTGGCGTTCGAGGCCTACGCGATCTCCGATGCGGATCTCGCCACCCTCAAGTCCCACGGCTTCACCGACGAGGACGCCTGGGACATCAGCGCGATCGCGGCCTTCTTCGGCATGTCGAACCGCCTCGCCAACGTCACCAGCATGCGCCCCAACGACGAGTTCTACACGCTCGGACGCGCCTGACCCCTTAGCCCCGATCCCCTGCCCGAGCCGAAGCCCGGCGAGCCGGCTGACCTTGCACGGTCCGCCCGGCAACGGCTCCGGCTGCTCCGAAAGACGATGCCGGTCATGACCGCACCCTCCCCCGCACCAGCCCTTGCCGTCGGCGTCATCGGCGACGGCTTCATGCAGCCGTCCTATTTCGTCGATGCGCTGAACGAGCGTCTCGCCGGCCGTGCCCTCGCCATCGAGACCATGGCGCTCAACTGGCCGATCGAGCGCAACATCACCAAGGTCGACCCCGAGCTCTCGGTCCAGGAATTCGTCGGCCGCCCCGAGCAGTTCTACGACTTCATCGGCCGCGCCGAGATCCTGATCAATCACCTCGCCCCGGTGACCCGCGAGACCTTCGCCCGCGCGCCGAAGCTGAAGCTGATCGCGGTGTCGCGCGGCGGCCCGATCAATATCGACATGGCGGCCGCGCGCGAGCACGGCGTCCGGGTCGTCAACACGCCCGGCCGCAATGCCTCGGCGGTGGCCGAATTCACCATCGCCTCGCTGCTCGCCGAGACCCGCAATCTCATCCGCGGCCACGTGGCGCTCGCCGCCGGCGACTATCGCGGCGACCTCTACCATCGCGACATTGCCGGTCCCGAGCTGTGCGAGCTGACCGTCGGCGTCATCGGCTATGGCCATGTCGGCACGCTGGTGGTCAGGATGCTCAAGGGTTTCGGCTGCCGCATCCTGGTCCACGATCCCTACAAGCAGCTCTCGCGCGCCGACCAGGACGACGGCGTCACCATGGTCGACCTCGATACGCTCATCGCCTCGAGCGACATCGTCACCCTGCATCCGCGCGTCACCAGGGAGACGCGCGGCATGATCGGCGCCGCCGAGTTCGCGGCGATGAAGCGCGGTGCCTATTTCGTCAACACGGCACGCGGCCCGCTCGTCGACTATGCCGCGCTCTACGAGGCGCTGACCTCCGGCCAGCTTGCCGGCGCCGCCCTCGACACGTTCGAGTTCGAGCCGCCGCCCGCCGACTGGCCGCTTCTGAAACTGCCCAACGTGACGCTGTCGCCGCATATTGCCGGCGCCTCGCGCTACACCATCCGCAAGGCCGCCGTGATGATCGCCGAGGACGTCGCGCGCTTCCTCTCGGGCGAAGTCCTGCTCAACCCGTGTGACGGCCAATGACCGACAGTGAACTGAAGCTTCGGCTCGAGCTGATCGAGACCTGCCGCGGCATGAACCGGCTCGGCATCAACAAGGGCACGTCGGGCAATGTCAGCGTGCGCCACGGCAAGGGCCTGCTCGTCTCGCCGACGGGCATCGGCTACGACGCGATGCGCCCCGAGGATGTCGTGCAGCTCGACTGGGACGGCGGTTTCGACGGCGACGTCCTGCCGACCAGCGAATGGCGCTTTCACCGCGACATCCTCGCGGCGAGGCCCGACCTCAACGCCGTCGTGCACACCCATTCGGTGCATGCGACCGCCGTCGCCATCATGGGCCGTGGCATTCCGGCCATCCACTACATGATCGCCGCGGCCGGCGGCCCGGACATTCGCTGCGCGCCCTATGCCACTTTCGGCACCCAGGAGCTGGCCGATGCGGTGCTCGAGGCCATGGCCGGCCGGCGCGCCTGCCTGCTCGCCCACCACGGCGTGATCGCCGGCCATGTCAGCATGGCGCGCGCGCTGGCGCTTGCCGGCACGGTCGAGGAGCTCGCCCAGCAATATCTGCTCTGCCTGCCGCATGGCGAGCCGCCGGTGCTCGCGCCGGACGAGATCGCCCGCGTCATCGAGAAATTCCGCAGCTACGGCCAGCAGCCGAAGCGGCAGGACTGAGCGGCACCATGACCGGCGCCATCCTCTGTCTCGATTCCGGCACGACGGTGGTGAAGGCGGCCCTGTTCTCCGCCGACGGCCATCTCGTCGCGCTGGAGGAGGCGCCGAACCCCGCGCTGCGGCGCGCCCGCCTGCATGTCGAGCAGGACATGGCCGCAACCGCGGCCATCGCCATGAGCCTGCTCGCCCGCCTCGCGCAACGCCTCGGCGGCCATGGGCCCGGCGTCCTCGTCGTCACCGGCCAGGGCGACGGCCTCTGGCCGGTCGATGCGGCGGGCCGCCCGGCCGGCCCCGCCATGACCTGGCTCGACGGCCGCGCCGCCGAGCTGCTGCCGGAGCTCGAGGCAGCCGGCGCGCTCGACCGGATCAGGCAGGTCACCCTGTCGCAGCCGACCGCCGCCTCGCAGCCGCTGCAGCTGCTCTGGCTCGCACGCCGCGAGCCGGCCCGCTTCGCCGCGGTCCACCGCGCCCTGCGCTGCAAGGAATGGCTGCAGCTCGCCCTCACCGGCGCCACCCTGACCGATCCCTCGGCCGTGCTGCCGAGCTGGGGCGACTGGCGCCGCCAGATGCTTTCGCGCGAGGTCGAAACCTGCCTCGGCCTTGCCCGCGGCGTCGATCTCCTGCCCGACATGGTCGCCATGGCCGAAGCCGTGCGGCCGCTTTCGGCAGCCGCCGCGGCGGCGACCGGCCTGCCCGCCGGGCTGCCGGTCCTGCTCGGGCCGGGCGATGCCCAGGCCTCGGCGCTCGGGCTCGGCATCGGCCTCCTGCCCGGCATCGCGCGCGTCTCGCTGTTCGGCACCAGCGCCATCCACATCCGCCACCTCGCCGATCTCGCCGACGTGCGGGCCGAGCCGCCCGGCGCGATGCTCCTCCCCTTCGCCGAGCCCGGCCAGTTCCTGCGCCTGATGCCCTCGCTCAACGGCGCCGCGGCTCTCGCCCATCTCGCGCCTCTCGTCGGCGACACGCAGGCCTCGCCCTATCGGCCGTCGGGCCTGCTCGTGCAGTCCTTCTTCGAGCCGGTCGGCGAGCGCGCTCCGGTGACGTCGCCTCATGCCCGCGGCACGGTGCTCGGCTGGGCCGCCGGCGAGGAGCCGGCCGCCCTTGCCGCCGCAGCCCGCGAGGGCCTCGCCTTCGCCGCCCGCATGAGCCACGACCTGATGGGCCTGGAGCCGGGTCCGGTCGTGCTCGGCGGCGGCCTCGCCGCCGACGCCGACTTCGCCCGCATCATGGCGGCGACGCTCGGGCGGCCGGTGCTGCGCCCACCGGCGCGCCACGCATCGCTCACCGGCCTCGGCCTTGTCGGCATGCGCCATCTCGCCGGCGGCCGCCTGGCCGACCATGCCGGCCGCTGGCTCGGCGGGAAGCCGGTGGTCGACGCACCGGACGACGGACCCTTCGGCACCTATATCGCGCGCAAATACGCGCTCTACGCCAGCCTGATGGAGCGCATCGCGCCGCTCTGGCCGGACCTTGCCGCCGTCGCCGACCTCGCCGCGCGGCTCAGCCACCCATCAACACCTTCAAAAAATTGAGGACATTCTCGGGATGAGGAAAACGCTCGCAGCTCTCCTGGCGCTCGTGACCCTGTCGGGCGCGGCCGCCGCCCAGGAGCGCATCCGTATCGCCGCCGCCGCCCAGCCTGGCTCGGTCATGGAAGGCATCATCAAGACCTTCATGGACGACTTCAACGCCAAGGCCGGCGGCGCCTACCGGATGGAATATCAGTTCGTCGGCTCCGACCAGGAGCTGACCCAGCAGGTCGTGCGCGGCCGCCTGGAGATCGGCACGACCTCGCTCGCCGGCGCCTCGGTGACGGTGCCGGAGGGCGGCGTGCTGTCCATGCCCTATCTGTGGAAGACCGACGCCGAGCGGCGCTGGGTCATCGACAATGTCGCGCTTCCCGCGATCGCCGATCTCTACCGCCAGCGCGGACTGGTGGTGATCGGGCTCGGCGATACCGGCTGGTCCAACGTGTTCTGCAAGGCGCGCTGCGACAGCCCGGCCGAGCTCGCCGGCCGGCGTTTCCGCCTGCCGCCGGCAACCGCCGCCAAGATGTTCTGGGACCGCCTCGGCGTGAACGGCGTGCAGCTGTCGCTGCCGGATTTCTTCACCGGCCTCGAGCAGGGCATGGT
Source organism: Phreatobacter sp. AB_2022a (assembly GCF_026847585.1). NCBI lineage: Bacteria > Pseudomonadati > Pseudomonadota > Alphaproteobacteria > Hyphomicrobiales > Phreatobacteraceae > Phreatobacter > Phreatobacter sp. AB_2022a. Next base: position 110,678 of record NZ_JAPSET010000012.1, on the reverse strand, counting down.
CGAGGGCGGCGACCTGCCCTTCACCTTCTACGTGACGACGCCGGCCGCCCAGATCGCCCGCCACTATGTGCTGACCCAGAACTATCACCACGACCAGGTCTTTTTCGTCAACAAGCGCTTCTTCGATGGGTTGCCGGCAAACATTCAGGCGCTGGTGCGCAGCGCCATGCCCTCGGCCGCCGAAATGCGCCGGCGCCAGGACGCCGACCTGAAGGAGCGGATGGACGCCTTCGTCGCCGCCGGCGGCACCATCGTCGCGCTGACCGACGATGAGCGCGCCGCCTGGGCCGCCAAGGTCGTCGACGGCCTTGGCGCCCTCGTCGCCAGCCTGCCCGGCCAGTCGCGGGCGCTCTACGACACGGTCATGGAAGGCAAGCGCCGCTATGCAGCCCAACAGTGACCCGGCGGCGGCCGCCGCCGCTCCCTCGGGCGGCCTCGCCAAGGCCTATGCCGCCCTCCAGAAGGTCGAGGCCTTCATCTGCTTCGCCGCGCTGATGGCCGGCACGCTCGCCCTGTTCGCCGACATTGTCGGCCGCGAGATCCTCGGCCAGGGCATTTTCGGTGCCCAGCGCACCGCCGTCTACTGCATGGCGGTCGCCGGTGTCCTCGGCTTTTCCTATGTCGTCTCGCAGGGCGGCCACCTGCGCCCGAACATCGTCGACAAGCTGCTGCCGCGCCATCTCGACCCGCTCATGAGCCGCATCGGCGATTTCGTCTCCGGCCTCATCTGCGCGGGGCTCGCCTATGCCGCGGCGCTGTTCGTCGACGGCACCTACGGGCTCGGCGAATACAGCATGACGCTGCCGATCCCGATCTGGACGGTGCAGATCGTGCTGCCGATCGCCTTCGGTCTCGCCGCGCTCAAATATTTCCTCTTCGTCCTGTCGCCCGCGCTGCGGCCGCAGGAAGCGAGTTCCGAACTATGACCGGCGCCGCGATCACGTTCGGCAGCCTGCTGCTGCTCATCCTGCGCCAGCCGGTCGTGCTGGTGCTCGCCGTGGCCGTCGCCGCGATCCACCAGTTCGTCGCGCGCAACTCCTCGGCCGAATTCCTGATCCAGGACTTCTGGTTCACCATCGACCGCGACGTGCTGCTGCCGATCCCGATGTTCATCCTGGCCGGCAACATCATGAGCCGCGGCGAGATCGCCCAGCGCCTCATCGACATCATGGTCGAGCTGACCGGCGGTATCCGGGGCGGCCTCGCGGTCGCCGCTGTGCTCGCCTGCGCCGCCTTCGCCGCCATTTCCGGCTCGTCGATCGTCACCCTCGCGGCGATCGGCTCGATCATGTATCCGGCGCTGCTCAAGGAAGGCTATTCGAAGCAGTTCTCGCTCGGCCTGCTGTGCTCGGCGGGAACGCTCGGCATCCTGATCCCGCCGTCGATCCCGATGATGCTCTACGGCATCATCACCGACACCTCGATCATCAAGCTGTTCATGGGCGGCATCGGGCCCGGCCTGCTGCTGACCGTGGTCCTGGCGCTCTATTGCGTGAAGGCCTCGCCGGTCGCGGCGCGCGGCCGCTTCTCGCCCAGGGGCTTCCTGCGCGCGCTCGGGCGCGGCGGCCCGGCCCTGCTGCTGCCGATCATCCTGCTCGGCGGCATCTATTCCGGACACTTCACAACCACGGAGGCGGCGGTCGTCTCGCTGATCTACGCGCTGCTGGTGGAGGGCCTCTACTACCGTGACCTGACCTGGCCGGTACTGCTCGGCATGATCGGCGAGACGGTGAAGCTGTTCGGCACGCTCCTGCCGCTGCTGGCGCTCGCGGGCAGCTTCAACACCATCCTCGACTACGAGGGCATTCCCAAGCTGATGGTCGAATGGCTGAGCCAGTGGATCCACAGCCCGCTGACCGCCGGCCTGACGCTGAACGTGATCCTTCTGATCGCCGGCTGCTTCATGGATGTCGGCTCGGCGATCCTGATCCTGTCGCCGCTCCTGCTGCCGCTGATGAAGGCCCAGGGCTTCGACCCGGTCCATGTCGGCGTGATCACCACGATGAACCTGGAGATCGGCTACATCACGCCGCCGGTCGGGCTCAACCTGTTCGTCGCCATGGCGGTGTTCAAGGAGAGCTTCGGCACCATCGTGCGCGGCGCCTGGCCTTTCGTCGTCCTGATGATCATTCCGCTGCTGATCGTCACCTACTACCCGGCGATCGTCTTCCTGTTCGTCAAATGAGCCCGGCGCGGAGGGGCGCCCCGCCGCCTCCGCGCCATCGGCCCGGAAAACCCAATTCCACCGTTCCCGATCGAGGACCAGCCATGAACCGACGCACCATGAAGGCAGCGCTGCTCGCGCTCGCCGCATCGGCCCTGATGACATCGGCCGCCACCGCGGCGGAGACGATCCGCATCGCCGGCTCGCTCCGTCCCGGCTCGATGATGGATGGCATCATCCAGACCTTCATCACCAACTTCAACAAGGAGGCCGGGCCGGACTACCGCATGGAGTACCAGCTGGTCGCCAACGACCAGGAGATGACCCAGCAGGTCATCCGCGGCCGGCTCGAGATCGGCACGACCGGCCTTGCCGGCGCGGCGGTCTCGATCCCGCCGGGCGCCGTCCTGTCCATGCCCTATCTCTGGGACAACGACGCCCAGCGCCGCTGGGGCACCGACAATGTCGTGCGCCCGGTGCTGGAAAGCATCTTCGCCGGCAACGGCCTGGTGCTGATCGGCGTCGGTGACGCCGGCTGGTCCAACATTTTCTGCAAGGGCACCTGCGACACGCCCGACGAACTGCGCGGCCGGCGCTTCCGCGTGCCGCCGGCGGCTTCCGCCCGCGCGTTCTGGGAAAAGGTCGGCGTCAACGGCGTCCAGCTCTCGCTGCCCGATTTCTTCACCGGGCTGGAGCAGGGCATGATCGAGGGCGGCGACCTGCCGCTCACCTTCTTCGTCACGACCCCGGCTGCGCAGTTCGCCCGCCGCTACGTGCTGACCCGCGCCTATCACCACGAACAGGTGTTCTTCGTGAACAAGCGCTTCTACGAGAAGCTGCCGCCGCGCATCCAGGCGCTCCTGAAGAGCGCCATGCCGTCGACCGACGAGATGCGCCGGCGCCAGGACGAGGACGAGACCCGGCAGGCCGAGCTGTTCACCGCCAATGGCGGCACGGTGGTGCAGCTCTCGGCCGAGCAGCGCGCGGTCTGGGCGCAGCGCGTCGGCAATGTCCACGACAGCCTGCTCGCCGCCCTGCCGGGCCGTGCGCGCGAGCTCTACGACGCGGTCCAGGACGCCAAGCGGCGCTACGCGGCCCGCACCAACTGACCGAGGCCGGCCGGCGATCGGCCGCTCCGTGCCTGAACGCCATGCCCCGCAGCCGTTGCCACGGCGCGCGGGGCAATTTTTCATGTGGCCGAATTCCCACGACCGGACAATTGATAATGCAAATTGCCGAAGGCATTTGCAATCGGTTGTTCGCTCATGCAATTTCAACGAGGCGATTGCCGCCGCCGTCCGGCGGCAGAGGAATCCGCACGAGAGGTTGCAAAAGGCAGCGGATGACGAGCTCCGTCAGCGAACCAAGGCCCCGGGTCAATCTGCGCCGCCTCGCCGACGCGGTCGGCGTCCATCCCTCCACCGTCTCGCGCGCCCTCGATCCGGCCAAGCGCCATCTCGTCGCCGACGACGTGGCCGACCGGATCATCGCGGCCGCGCGCGAGCTCGGCTACCGGCCGAACCCGGTGGCGGCGAGCCTGCGCACCCGCCGCTCGACCCTGGTCGGCGTGCTGGTTCCCGACATCACCAATCCGGTCTTTTCGCCGATCATATCGGGCATTGCCGAAGTGCTCGGCGCCGAGGGCTATTCGACCATCGTCGCCGATGCCGGCAGCGAGTTCGGCGCCCGCATGGCGCTCATCGACGAACTGATCGCCCGCCGTGTCGACGGCCTCGTTCTGGCGACGGTGAGCCGCGACGACCCGATGCTGGAGCATTGCCTTGCGGAAGGCATCCACGTCGTGCTGGTCAACCGCGCCGACGATGCCGACCGCGCGCCGTCGGTCGTCTCCGACGATGTCGCCGGCATGCGCGTGGCTGTCGAGCATCTCCACCGGCTCGGCCACCGGGCGATCGGTCATCTCGCCGGCCCGTCGACACTGTCGACCGGCCATCTGAGGCGCCTTGGCTTCGAACAGGTGATGCGCGAGCACGGCCTCGCGGTGCCGGCCGGGGCCATCGTCGAGGCGCGCAGCTACGACCGCGACGAGGGCGAACGCGCCACCGCCGCCATGCTCGACGCCTGCCCCGGCGTCACCGCCATCGCCGCCGCCAACGACCTGCTCGCGCTCGGGGCCTACAAGGCGCTCGCCGCCCGCGGCCTCGCCTGCCCGCGCGACGTTTCGGTCGTCGGCCACAACGACATGCCGCTGGTCGACATGGTCGAGCCGCCGCTGACCACGATCCGCATCGGACCGCGCGACATGGGACGCGATGCCGCACGCCTGCTGCTCGAACGCATGACCGGCTCGACCCTGCCGGCGCGGCGCATCGTTCTCGCCCCCGATCTCGTCGAGCGCGCCTCCACTGCGCCGCCGCGCGCCGGCGCCTGACCGGCCGCGCCGGCCGTTTCGGCTGTCCCCAAAGGCGGATAGCGGCTTCGCCCGGTGCCGCCGCAGGGACGGTCCAAGCCGTTCTGCCGCGGTCCGGACGCCCGTCGTGCCGGGGCGGCCGCGCCGCCGCCGGGCGGCAGCGCCCAGCCTGCCGCATTGCTGGAACCCGGTCCCGTACGACAAACTCCGATTGACTCGCCGCGCCGTCTCGACCTAGCTTGCAATCGATTGTAGTCGATCATTCGGGCCGCTCGGAGGCGTTCCGCGTGATGGGCTCGGTTTGACGACACACAGAAAATGACAAGAGGGGTGCTATGGCCAGGATCACGCGGCGCGGGTTCGTGGGTGCATCGGTCGCAGCAGCGGGCCTGGTGCAGAGCCCGCTGGTTTTCGCGCAGTCCAACTTCATGGACCCGGTGCGCATCCGCATGGGCTTCGCGCCCTATATTTCGGCCGGCCCCTATCTGATCGCCGAGGCCCGCGGCTACTTCAAGAAGCTGAACGTCGAGATCGTGCCCTCGAGCCATGTCGACGGCAGCCTGTCGATGCCGGCGCTCGCCGCGGGCGAGCTCGACATCACAGGCGCGACGCTGAGCGCCGGCCTGTTCAACCTGATGGCCAAGGGCGCGGGCCTCAGGATGTTCTTCGAGCGCGGCCGCGAGGCGGCCGGCTGGGGCTCCAATTCGATCATGGTGTCGAACGAGCTCTGGGAGAAGGGCTTCCGCGGACCGGAGGGCTACCGCCATGCCAAGGGCGCCGTCATCGGCATCTCCTCGCGCGGCAGCGTCGCCCATTATCTGCACACGATGGGCCTCGAACGGGCCGGCCTGAAGGCCGACGACGTCGAATGGTCGTGGGGCATGACACCGAGCGTCAGCCTGCCGCTGATGAAGCAGAACCGCGTCGGCATCATCAACATGCCGCTGCCCGGCGCCTATGCGGCACAGAAGCAGGGCATCGGCAAGGTCGCGACCTGGAGCGACGAACTGGCGCCCGATTTCGTGCTCGCCTGTTCGGTGGCGAGCGAGAAGTTCCTGCGCGACCAGCATTCCGCGGCGGTCCGCTTCTCCATGGCGATCATGCAGGGCAATGCCGACTTCATGGCCGCCGCCAAGGACGGCAATGCCGAGGTGCTGAAGATCATTGCCGACGGCACCGGCCTGACCCCGCCGGTCATCGACGAGACACGGCCGCGCTGGACCTTCATGACCGTCGACGGCACGCCCAACATGCCCTCGATCATCGCCCAGCAGAAATTCTGGCGCGAACGCACCGACCTGCTGGCCCGTGCCGTGCCCGACGACAAGCTGTTCGACGACCGCGCGATCAAGGAGGCCAAGCAGCGCATGACCGAGAAGAACCCGTTCATCTGACCGTATCGGGGCCGCGCGCTGCGCCGCGGCCCCGAACGGCGACGAGGCATAGGAAAGAGCGCGAGGGAGGCGCTTGCCGCACCATGCAATTCGAAGCGATCTCGATCGAAGGTCTGTCGCACCGGTTCCTCAGCCGGACGCGCCCGCCGACCACTGCGCTGACCGACGTCAACTGCATCTTTCCGGCCGGCAAGGTCACCGCGATCGTCGGGCCCAGCGGCTGCGGCAAGTCGACCCTGCTCCTGATCCTGCGCGGTCTCGTCGAGGCCAGCAGCGGCAAGGTCCGCTTCCTCTACGGCGACGGCTCCGGCCAGCGCAGCGCCGGCGAGGCGCCGCGCATGGCCACGGTCTGGCAGTCGTTCAACCTCCTGCCCTGGCGCTCGGTCCTCGACAATGTCGCCTTCGGCCTGGAGCTCGCCGGCGTGCCGCTGGCCGAACGCCAGGCCAAGGCCGCCGAGGCGATCAAGGCGGTCGAGCTCGCCGGTTTCGAGAAACACTATCCGGGCCAGCTGTCGGGCGGCATGAAGCAGCGCGTCGGCCTCGCCCGCGGCCTCGTCCAGTCCCCCGACATCCTGTTCCTGGACGAGCCTTTCGGCGCGCTCGACGCGCAGACGCGGCTCTACCTGCAGGAGCAGCTCTCGAGCCTGGTCGAGACCAGCGCCAAGACCGTCATCCTCATCACCCACTCGATCGAGGAGGCGATCTTCCTCGCCGACCACGTCGTCGTCATGACCGCCCGCCCCGGCCGGATCGCCAAGAGCCTCGACATCGATCTCGCCCGGCCGCGCGGCATCGACGTGCAGAACGACAAGCGCTTCGGCGAATATTTCTCCGAGATCTACGGGCTGCTGCGCGACGAAGTCCGCAAGGCGATGATGAACTGAAGAGGCAAGCGCGATGTCGGACACCAACCGGTCGGCGCTGGCCGACCCCAAGGCCATGATGGACACCCGAACCACCGCCCAGAGCAAGCCGCAGCCCGACGTCAAGGACGAAAGGCTGCGCGACGACACCTGGTATTACGGGCCGGTCGCGATGGCCCTGTTCCTGGCCTTCTGGGAACTCTCGGTCCCGCTCTTCGACGTGCCCGAGATCTTCCTGCCGCGGCCATCCCTCGTCATCGTCACGCTCTATGACCTGTTTGCCACCAAGGCGCTCGCCTACGACCTGGTGCTGACGCTCTACCGCATCTTCGCCGGCTTCTTCCTGGCGGCCGTGATCGGCATCGCCCTCGGTCTGCTGATGGGCATGTCGCGCCGCATCTATGCGATCTGCGACGTCTTCGTGGCCGCGCTCTATCCGGTGCCGAAGATCGCCCTCGTGCCGCTCCTGGTCATCTGGCTCGGCAGCGGCAACGCCTTCCAGATCGCCCTCTCGGCGCTCGGCTGCATCTTCCCGATCCTGGTCAACACCATCATCGGCGTGCGCCAGTGCGACGAGGGCCTGATCCTGGCGGCGCGCGATCTCGGCGCCAGCGCCGTGCAGATCCAGCGCAAGGTGGTGCTGCCGGCCGCCGTGCCCGCCATCTTCGGCGGCCTGCGTCTGGCGCTCGGCATTTCCATCATCCTGGTCGTCGCGGCCGAAATGCAGACCGCCCGCTATGGGCTGGGCGCCAAGCTGCAGCTCGCCGGCCAGATCCTGGAAACCGGCCAGGTCTTCGCCATCCTGCTGCTGCTCGCGATCCTCGGCATCCTGCTGACCAAGGGCCAGCAATATCTCGACGGCAAGATCAACCGCTGGCGCACCCGCTGAGGCCGGATGAGACCGACGACGGCGGCCGTTCCTAGACCGGCCGCCGCCATGTGAAGGATCGCACCCGGCCGCTCGTCCGCACCGCCTGCGGACCGAAGCCGGCCGCGCCGGTCATTGATTGATGTGAGTGCCGTCTCGACCGCGACGCCCTGCCCTGCGCCCCCAAGCAGCGCGACCGGCCGGCATTCGCGATCACGGCACGATGGGAGAGACGCCATGAAACGGACGCTGATCGAATGCGGCTGGCTGGTCACGATGGACGAAACCATCGGCGACCACCGCGACGCCCGCATCCTGATCGAGGGCAATCGCATCCTCGCCGCCGGCAAGGGCATCGAGGCGGACGCCGACGAGGTGATCGACGCACGCGACAAGATCGTCATGCCCGGCCTGATCGACGCCCATGTCCACACCTGGCAGACCGGCCTGCGCGCCATCGGCTCGGAATGGCTCGGACCGGACTATCACGCCAATATCCATGCCAATCTCGCCACCCGCTACGGCCCCGACGACAACTATATCGGCAACCTCATCGGCGCCCTCGGCAAGATCGACGGCGGCACCACCACCATTCTCGACTGGTGCCACAACCTGACCTCGCTCGACCATGCCGAGCGTTCGGTCGACGGCCTGGAGGAATCCGGCATCCGCGCGGTCTTCGCCCACGGCACCGCCAAACCGCCGGCAAAGCCCGGCGAACTGCCCTATACCCACGTGCCGCACCCGCGCGACCGCATCGAGGCTCTGCGCAGGGGGCGCTTTGCCTCCGACGACCGGCGGGTGACGCTCGCCATGGCCATTCTCGGCCCCCACTGGGGCACCTATGAGGTGGCCGAGCAGGACCTCAGGCTCGCCCGCGAGCTGAATCTCCTGTCGAGCTCCCACGCGACCCGCAAGATCCCCGACCAGGTGGCGCCCGGCGGCTACGGCAAGCTCGTGGCGGCCGGCCTCATCGGCCCCGACCACAATCTCGTCCACGGCAACTACATCGAGGACGACGAGCTGAAAGCCCTGGTCGAGGCCGGCGCCTCGGTCACCGGCACGGTGCTGGTCGAGCTGCACGGCCATGCCGCCGAACCGGTGACGCTGCGCGTGCGCAATTTCGGCGGCATGCCGTCGATCGGCATCGACGTCGAGCCGATCGTCACCGGCGAGATGTTCCGCGAGATGCAGGCCGCGCTCCTGCACGCCCGCTGGGCTTCGCTGCGCGACAATGCCGCTGCCGGCAGGCCGCCGCTGAAGACCATTCCGATCCGCTCGCGCGAGGCGTTGACCTGGGCGACCATCGGCAACGCCCGGGCGATCGGCCTGGAGAACGAGATCGGCTCGCTCACCCCCGGCAAGAAGGCCGACATCGTCATGCTCAGGGCGAACGACCTCAACCTCTTCCCGGTGCACGACCCGCTTCTGTCGATCGTCGAGCAGGCCCATGCCGGCAATGTCGACACCGTCATCGTCGACGGCGTGGTGCGCAAGCAGGCCGGCCGGCGCCTCTTCGCCGACGACGTGCTGGCGCGCCGCAAGGCCGAGCTCGTCGCCTCCGTCGAGCGCGTCATGCGCGACGGCGGCTTCACGATCAAGCCGGCCTGAGGAGCAGCGGTCATGACGCGGACATTGATCAAGTGCGGCTGGATCGTCTCCATGGATCCGGCCATCGGCGACCTCATCGGCGGCGAGATCCTGATCGAGGACGACCGCATCGTCGCGGTCGGCCGGAACCTCGAGGCGACGGCGGCAACGGTCGTCGAGGCCGGCGAGATGATCGCCATGCCCGGCATGGTGAACGCCCATCTGCACACCTGGCAGACGGGCCTGCGCGCCATCGGCTGCGAATGGGCCCATGGCGAATATTTCAAGTATCTGCACGGCGGCATGGCGACGCGCTACGGCCCCGAGGACAATTACCTCGGCAACCTGATCGGCGCGCTCAACCAGATCGACGGCGGCGTCACCACGCTCAACGACTACTGCCACAACATCACCTCGACCGAGCAGGCCGAGCGCTCGATCGACGCGCTGGTGGACAGCGGCATCCGCGCGGTCTTCACGCTCGGCGCCGGCAAGCTGCCGCCCGAGCGCGAGGCGCTCGAGCCCTTCGAAAAGCGCATCAATCCGCGCGAGCGGGTCGAGCGCTTCCGCAGGGGGCGGCTCGCCAGCGACGATGCCCTGGTCACCATGGCGCTCGGCGTCGCCGGCCCGCACTGGGCCGAAATGGAGCCGACCCGCATCAATCTGCGGCTCGCCCGCGAGCTCGGCCTGCGCTCATCGAGCCATGCCACCAAGCGGCCGGAATTGGCAGTCGATCCCCGCGGCTATTTCCCGCTGCTCGACGAGGGGCTGATCGGCGCCGACCACACCGTGGTGCACGGCAACTATCTCGGCGACGAGGAGTTGCGGCGGCTCGTCGGCGCCGGCGTCACCGCCTGCGCCACTGTCCAGACCGAGTTGCGCGGCTATGCCGGCGACCCGCTGGTCGGGCGTGTCCGCGCGCTCGGCGGCATGCCCTCGCTCGGCGTCGACGTCGAGCCGCGCGTCTCCGGCGAGATGTTCCGGGAAATGCAGATCGCGCTGCTCTATGCGCTGTCGGTCTGCCAGCGCGAGAATGCCCGCGACATGAAGCCGCCGTTCCAGGTCGTGCCGATCCGCTCGCGCGAGGCGCTGGCCTGGGCGACCATCGGCGGCGCCGAGGCGCTCGGCCTCGGCCACCGCATCGGCACGCTGACGCCGAAGAAGCAGGCCGACATCGTGCTGCTGCGCGGCACCGATCTCAACCTCTTCCCGGTCCACGACCCCGTCCTGTCGATCGTCGAGCAGGCCAATGCCGGCAATGTCGACACCGTCTTCATCGGCGGCGTGGTGCGCAAGCGCGGCGGCAAGCTGGTCTTCCCCGAGGATGTCAGGCGCCGACGCATGGCCGAGCTCGCCCAGTCGGTGGAGCGGATCATGGGTGAAGCCGGCTACGTGCCGTTCGGACGCTGACCGCCATGACCCGCACGCTGATCCGCTGCGGCTGGGTGATCACCATGGACGAGGCCCTCGGCGATCTCGCCGGGGCCGAGATCCTGGTGGAGGGCGACCGCATCGCGGCGGTCGGGCACCGGCTCGGCGCCGGGGCCGAAACCGTCATCGACGCGTCGGACATGATCGTCATGCCCGGCCTCGTCAACATGCATCTGCACACGTTCCAGGCCGGCCTGCGGGCGATCGGCTCGCAATGGCTGGCGCCGGACTATTTCCGCCACTTCTACGGCGATATCGCCACCCGCTTCGGCCCCGAGGACAATTATCTCGGCACCCTCTTCGGCGCCCTGAACCAGCTCGACAGCGGCGTCACCACGCTGTTCGACTATTGCCACAACATCCGCTCGCTGGAACAGGCGGAACGCTCGGTCGATGCGCTCGCCGATGCCGGCCTGCGCGCCGTCTTCGTCCATGGCGACGGCCTGCGCGAGCCGGCCGCCCCCGGCCGGCTGCCGGAACGCCGGCTGCATCCGCGCGAGCGTGTCGCCGCGCTCGTCGACAGCCGTTTCTCGGGCGCAGGCAAGGCCGCCCATGGCGGACGCGTCACGCTGGCGCTCGGCATTGCCGGCCCGCACTGGGCCGACTGGGAAGCCTCGCTCGCCAACGTCCGCCTCGCCCGCGATCTCGGCCTCCTCGCCTCCTCGCACGTCACCAAGGCGCGGCGTGACGCCGTCGTGCCCGACGGCTATGACCGGCTGGCGGCCATGGGCCTGCTCGGCCCAGACCACAATCTCGTGCACTGCAACCTCCTGGACGAGGAGGAGATCGGCCGGCTCCTGGATGCCGGCTGCTCGATCACCTCGACCAACATGAACGAGCTGCACGACTATCCGCACGGCTCGGCTCTGACCAAGGTGCGCGCCCGCGGCGGCATGCCCTCGATCGGCATCGATGTCGAGCCGATGGTGTCGGGCGACATGTGGCGCGAAATGCAGATGGCCTTGCTGTTCGCGCGCAACCGCGGGATCCGCGAGCGGGCAGCCGCCGGCCTCGGACCGGCCATGATCCGCTCGCGCGAGGCGCTCGCCTGGGCGACCGTCGGCGGTGCCCAGGCGCTCGGCATGGCCGACACGATCGGCCGGCTCAAGCCGGGCTTCAAGGCCGATCTGATCATGCTGCGCAGCGGCGACCTGAACCTCTTTCCGGTCCACGATCCGGTCTACGCGGCAGTCGAGCAGGCGCACGCCGGCAATGTCGACACGGTGATGGTCGACGGCATCCTGCGCAAGCAGGCGGGCCGCCTCCTGTTCCCGACCGATCGCCGCCAGGCGCTGGGCGAGGCGCTGGCGGCCTCCGCGGCGCGGCTGATGGCGGAGGCCGGCTATCGGCCGGCCCCGGCATGACGACGCCGGGAGCGGCCATGCCGCGGCCCCCCGGCCGACAACCCCAAAAATCCCGGCGTTGCGGCTCGCGCGACTGTGAAAGTCGCGGCCTTGACCATTGCAATCGTTTGCAATAGATCTTGAGCAGGGAGCAAACGAATGATCATCGAACGCCAGGAACAGGTAACCGAGGCCGTCCTAGCCGCCATGGCGGGAACGCCGGATCCGCGCCTCGCCGAGATCATGACCGCCTTCGTCAGGCACCTTCACGCCTTTGCCCGCGAGGTCCGCCTGACCGAAGCGGAGTGGGAGAAGGCGATCGAATTCGTCGTCGGCCTCGGCCAGTTCACCAACGACACCCACAACGAGGCCGTGCTCGCCTCCGATGCCGTCGGCTTCTCGACGCTGGTCTGCCTTCTCAACAACGGCAATGCCGGCAACAGCGAGGCGGCGAGCGCCCTGCTCGGACCGTTCTGGCGCATGAACTCGCCGCGCACGGAGAACGGTGGCTCCATCGTCCGCTCGCCGACGCCCGGCGATGAGCTCGTCGCGACCTGCCGCGTGCTCGACGGCACGGGCCAGCCGATCGCCGGGGCGGAGGTCGACGTCTGGCAGGCCTCGCCCGTCGGCATGTACGAGAACCAGGACGACAGCCAGGCCGACATGAACCTGCGCGGCAAGTTCACCACCGATGCCGACGGCCGCTTCGCGTTCCGGTCGGTCAAGCCGGCAGGCTACCCAGTGCCGGTCCATGGCGTGGTCGGCAAGCTCCTGGCGGCACAGAACCGCCATCCGTTCCGGCCGGCCCATGTTCATTTCCTGATCTACAAGCCGGGCTTCAAGACCCTCATCACCCAGATCTTCGTGCCCGGCGACGAGTATCTGGAGACGGACGTGGTGTTCGGCGTGACCAAGGCGCTGATCGGCGGCATCGACAGGGCTGCCGATGGCTATACGTTGAACTACGATTTCGTGATGGAGCCAGGCGAGGCGGTGCTGCCCGTGCCGCCAATCAAGTGAGGCTGCGGCCACCAGGCGAGGCGGCGCCGATCGAATGAGGTGCCGCGCATCGGGCAAGGCCCGGCCCATCAAGCGAGGACGATCATGAGCCAAGGAACGACATTGAAGGACAAGGTCGCCGTGGTGCTGGGCGGATCCGGCGGCATCGGCGCCGCCGCGGCCTATCAGTTCGCCGCCGAGGGCGCCCGGGTCGTGGTGGTCTACCGCAACGACAAGGCCGGCGCCGACGTGGTGGTGGCGAGCCTGCCCGGCAGCGGCCATCTCGCGGCGACGGCGACGGTGGAAGACACGCCCACCCTCGAGGCGCTCGCCGCCCTGGTCGCGGAGACCTTCGGCCGGGCCGACATCCTCGTCAATTCGGCCGGCTTCACCAAGCCGGTGCCGGCTGGCGATCTCGACGCGCTGGACGATGCCTTCATCGACAAGATGTTCCAGGTCAACTGGCGTGGCCAGTTCGCCGCCATCCGCGCCTTCCGCAAGCTGCTCGAGGCGAGCGGCGCCGGGCTCGTCGTCAACGTCTCCTCGATCGCCGCGCTGAACGGCGTCGGCTCGAACATCGCCTATGCCGCGGTCAAGGCCGGCATGGACACGCTGACCAAGTCGCTGGCCCGCGCGCTGGCGCCCGACATCCGCGTCATGAGCGTCTCGCCCGGCGTGGTCGATACCGATTTCGTGCCCGGCCGCGGTGCCGAACAGCTCGCCCGCATCGCCCCGACCATTCCCCTGAAGCGGGTCGCGACGCCGGACGATGTCGGCCGGGCGATCGTCGCCTGTGCCACCCACCTCACCTATTCCACCGGCTCGCTGATCGTCGTCGACGGCGGACGCGCACTCTAGATCCTTTTGCCGTTTCACGAAGACGGCAAAAGGATCCCAGTTTTTGTTTTGACGCGTTTTCTTCGCGCGGACCGGTCCCCGCTTCGCTCGCAAACGCTACAGAGGCCCGACAAGGAACAGATCATGCGCCCGATGCGGAACAAGATCGTCATCACCTGCGCCGTCACCGGCAACCTGACGACACCGGACCAGACGCCACACCTGCCGATCACGCCCGAGGAGATCGCCGAGGCCTGCCTCGGCGCAGCGGAGGCCGGCGCGGCCGTCACCCATATCCATGTCCGCGACCCGGCCACCGGCCGGCCGTCCATGGCGCTCGAATATTACCAGGACGTCGTCGCCCGCATCCGCGCCCGCAACAGGAAGCTGATCCTCAACATCACGACCGGCCCGGGCGGCCGTTTCGTGCCCTCCGAGGACGATCCGAAGGTTGCCGCCGCCGGCACCACCCTGCTGGCGCCGGAAAAGCGCGTCGAACACATCGCCGCGCTGAAGCCCGACATCTGCACGCTCGACCTCAACACGATGAACTCCGGCGGACAGGTGGTGATCAACACGCCGGGCAATGTCCGGCGCATGGCCAAGGTGATCCGCGAGGCCGGCGTCAAGCCGGAGATCGAGCTGTTCGATTCCGGCGACATCGCGTTGATGCACGACCTCCTGAAGGACGGCTCGATCTCCGGTCCGTCGATCGCCTCCTTCGTGCTGGGCGTGAAATACGGCTTCCAGCCGAGCCCGGAGACGGTCATCTACGCCCGCGACCTGCTGCCGCCCGAGACCGAGTTCACCGTGATCGGCACCGGCCGCTCCTGCTTCCCGATGGTCGCGCAGTCGGTGCTGGCCGGCGGCCATGCCCGCACCGGCCTCGAGGACGGCGTCTATCTCGAGCGCGGCGTGCTCGCCCCCTCGAACGCCGCCATGGTCGAGAAGGCCCGGCGCATCGTCGAGGAGCTGGGCGTGCAGATCGCGACGCCCGGCGAAGCGCGCGAGATTTTCCATCTGCCCTCGGCCGCGGCCTGAACCGGAGCCCCTCATGCACGCCAAGACCGACAGCGGCAGGATCGACAGCGCGGCGTCAGCGACGATCGCCGCGCGCTGCCTGCGATTGACCGCCAAGGCCGAAACCGTGGAGGCCGTGGCGCCGAGCATCGAGACCCTGCCGCTCGGCTGCGCCGGCCCGGCCGACGCGCTGGTCGAGATCCGCGCGGCCGCCGTCAATCCGTCCGACGCCAAGGCGGCGATCGGCCTGATGCCCTATGCCAAGTTTCCGCGCACGCCGGGCCGCGACTTCGCAGGCATCGTGATCGACGGTCCGGCCGAGCTGGTCGGCAAGGAGGTCTTCGGCTCCTCCGGCGATCTCGGCATCCGGCGCGACGGCACCCACGCCTCGCATCTGGTGGTCGAGGCGGCGGCCCTCGTCGAGAAGCCCGCCGGCATCGGCCTTGCCGAGGCAGCCGGCATCGGCGTGCCTTTCGTCACGGCCCAGGAGGGCTTCCGCCGCGCCGGCATGCCCAAGGCCGGCGAGACCGTGCTCATCCTCGGCCTCAACGGCAAGGTCGGCCAGGCGGCGACGCAGATCGCCACCTGGCAGGGCGCGCGCGTCATCGGCGTGGTGCGCCGCGCCGAGGACTATGCCGGCCATGCCAGCGCCGCGGTGACCGTCATCGATTCCTCGCGCGAGGACGTGGTGGCGCGGGTGCGCGAGCTGACCGGCGGCCAGGGCGCCGACATCGTGTTCAACACGGTGGGCGAGCCCTATTTTGCGGCCGGCACCGGCTCGCTGCGCGTCACCGGCCGGCAGATCTTCATCGCAGCGCTCAAGCAGACGGTGCCCTTCGACATCTTCTCCTTCTACCGCGGCCGCCACACCTATGTCGGCATCGACACGCTGGCGCTGTCGTCGACCGCCACCGCCGAGGTCCTGCGCGATCTCGTGCCCGGCTTCGCGAGCGGCGCGCTGAAGCCCTTCCCGATCGAGGCGCGGGCGATCTATCCGCTCGACCGCGCGCGCGAGGCCTATGTCGCAGTGCTCAGCGCGGCCCGCGACCGGGTCGTCTTCCTGCCCAACGGATGAGCCGAGAAGGGACGAGCCCATGCACGTCAACCGCTTCGCCGATCTGAAGCCCTACGAGGCGCCCGGCCATCACGACATGCGCATGCTGCGCATGCAGGGCCGCGAGGCCGGCCCCGCCGACACCACCTGGCTCGGCGTTTCGCAGATCCTGCCGGGCGGACGCGTCGACCTCTCCGGTTCGCCGGACGAGAAGTTCTATGTCGTGCTCGAAGGCGAGTTGACCGTCGAGACCGAGACCGGTTCGGCCCTGCTCGGCGTCTGGGACAGCTGCCGCATCGCGCCGAACGAGAAGCGGGCGCTGAGGAACCAGACCAACCGCACCGTCGTGGTGCTCATCGCCATGCCCCTGCCCAAAGCATCGTCGTGACGGCCGCCGTCATGACCGGTTGAAACCGAACGCGCCGGCAAGAGCGCGGCAAGCAGTGATCCGGAGGAATCGCCATGCCGTGCCTTGATGATCTCTCGAAAGCCCGCCTCGACCGCCGCGCGGCGCTCGGCCTTGCCGCCGTGGCGGCCTTTCTCGCCGCCCGCCGCGCGGCCGTGGCGCAGGGCGCCGGCGCCACCGGCTTCCCCAGCCAGATGGTTCGGCTGATCGTGCCGTTCAGCGCCGGCAGCATGACCGATATTCTCGCCCGCTCGCTCGCCGAGAAGCTGCGGGAGAGATGGCGCCAGCAGGTCATCGTCGAGAACCGGCCGGGCATTGCCGGCACTGGCGGCGTCGCCCGCTCGGCACCCGACGGCCTGACCCTGATGCTGACCTCGAACGGCCACACCGTCATTCGCAGCGTCAATCGCGAGGTCACCTTCGACCCGGTGAAGGATTTCACCGCCATCGCCAAGGTCGCCTCCATGCCCTCGATCATGGTGGCGCCCGCGGAGGGCGACATCAAGACGCTGAACGACCTGATCGCCGCGGCCAAGGCGAAGCCAGGCCAGCTCAATTACGGTTCCGCCGGCCTCGGCAGCTCGACCGGCATCGCGGCCGAGCTGTTCCGCCACGTCACCGGCACCCGCATGCAGCTGGTGCCCTATCGGGGCATGCCGGAAAGCCAGACCAGCGTGCTGCGCGGCGACAGCGTCTTCTGCTTCACCTTCTTCAATGTCGGCGGCGACCTGATCCAGGCCGGACGCTTGCGGGCCCTCGCCGTCACCGGGGCGAGCCGCATGCGGCAATTGCCCGACGTGCCGACCTTCCGCGAGGCCGGCCTTGCCGACTTCGATTACGATGCCTGGTTCGGCGTCATGGCGCCCGCCGGCCTCCCCGCCGCGCTGACCCGGCAGATCGCCGCCGACATCGCCGCCAGCCTCGGCGACGCCGATATCAGGACGCGCTTCGCCGAGCAGGGCGTCGACCTCGTCACCACGACGCCCGCCGCCTTCACGGCCGAAATCGCTGCCGACGCCGAACGCTACGGTCCGCTGGTGCGCCAGGCGGCCGGGGGTTAAAGCGCGATCATTTGAGGATGATCGGCCCTTCATGCAGGACAGACGGCCGCGGCCGGCTCAGGCGGCGAGCGCTTCGCGGCCGTCGTGGCCGGCAACCGTCAGGCCGAGGATCTGCCCGGGCTCGACCGGGCTGCGGAACCGCACCGGGGTGAAGTGCTCGGTGCGGCCGAGATCGCGCGTTTCGGTCAGCACCTGCACCTGCCGGCCGACCATGGCCTCGAGATGGGCGGCAAGCGCCGCTTCCCCGCGGCCACGCAGACGGCGGGCGCGTTCCTTCACCACCTCGCGTGGCACCTGCGGCATGCGTGCCGCCGGCGTGCCCGGCCGGGCCGAGAACGGGAAGACGTGCAGATGGGTCAACCCGCATTCCCCGACGATGTCGAGCGAGCGGGCGAACATGGCTTCGGTCTCGGTCGGAAAGCCGGCAATGATGTCGGCGCCGAACACCATGTCCGGGCGCAGGCGGCGCACCTGGTCGCAGAAGGCGATGGCGTCGGCACGCAGATGCCGGCGCTTCATGCGCTTCAGCACCATGTCGTCGCCCGCCTGCAGGGAGAGGTGCAGGTGCGGCATGAACCGGGCTTCGCCGGCGATCACGTCGTAGAGGTCGGTGTCGGCCTCCACCGAATCGATCGAGGAGATCCTCAGCCGCTCCAGCTCCGGCACGTGCCGGAGGATCGCCTTGACCAGCGCGCCGAGCTTCGGCTCGCCCGGCAGGCCCTGGCCGTAGCTGGTGATGTCGACGCCGGTCAGCACCACCTCGCGATAGCCGTTCTCGGCGAGCCGGCGCACCTGGGCGACGACCTCGCCCATCGGCACCGAGCGTGAATTGCCGCGGCCGAAGGGGATGATGCAGAAGGTGCAGCGGTGGTCGCAGCCGTTCTGCACCTGCACGAAGGCGCGCGAGCGGCCCGTCAGCCCGTCGACGAGATGCAGGGCCTGCTCGCGCACGGCCATGATGTCGTTGACCGCGACCTTCTCGCTCGCCGCGAGGCCGAAATCGGGCCCGCGCGCCAGCGCCTGCCGGGTCTCGCCCCAGGCCGATGCCTGCATCTTCTCGTCATTGCCGATGACGCGGTCGACCTCGCCCATGGCGGCGAACATCTCCGGCTCGGTCTGCGCCGCGCAGCCGGTGACGACGATGCGTGCCGTCGGGTTCTCGCGCTTCATCCGCCGGATCGTCTGGCGCGCCTGGCGCGTGGCTTCCGCCGTCACCGCGCAGGTGTTGATGACGATCGCATCCTGAAGGCCCGCCTCGGCCGCGAGCTTCTGCATCACCTCGGACTCGGAGGTGTTCAGGCGGCAGCCGAACGTGACGACTTCGACGGCCATGGCTCAGGCCGCCGCCTGGAACAGGGCGGGGTCGAAATGGCCGCGATGTTCGAGCTCGGTCGGGCCGCTCATGATCACGTGATTGTCGTCGCGCCAGTCGATCGTGAGCTCGCCGCCGGGCAGCGACACGCGTGCCGACCGGCCGGTGCGCCGGGTCCGCGCCGCCGAGACGAGCGCCGCGCAGGCCGCGGTACCGCAGGCGCGGGTGATGCCGGCGCCGCGCTCCCAGACCCAGAGCACGATATGATCGGGTGCCTTCACCGCCGCGAGCGAGATATTGGCGCGGTCGGGAAAGATCGGATGGTGTTCGAGCAGCGGGCCGATCCTGGCGAGGTCGTAGGCATAGGGATCCTCGACCCAGAACACCGCATGGGGATTGCCCATCGAGACCACCGAGGGGGAATGCAGGATGGGCGCGTCGATCGGCCCGATCTGCAGCTCGATGGCGCGGGTGTCGCGGAACTCCTCGGCAAGCGGAATGTCGCGCCAGTCGAACCTGGGTTCGCCCATGTCGACCGAGAAGACGGCCGGGCCCAGCCGGCGGCAGGCGAGCAGACCCGCCCTGGTCTCGACCACCAGCCGGTCGCGGTCGGTCCCCTCGGTCAGCACCCAGGCGACGCAGCGCGTGCCGTTGCCGCAGGCGCCGGCTTCCGATCCGTCGGTATTGTAGATCCGGATGAGGGCGTCGGTGCCAGCCGTCACCGGCGCATGCATCGCCATCAGCTGGTCGAAACGCGAGCCTTCGGCGGCGGCGATGGCGCGCGCCTCCGCGGCGGTCACGACATGGCTCGAACGCCTGAGGTCGACGACCACGATCTCATTTCCAGCACCGTTCATCTTCCAGAACGGATGGTTGCCGAGCGGGCTCATGGGACGAGCTCTATCCAGAAAGCTTGAGGCCACAAACAAAAATGGCGTGCCGCTAAAAAGTCACGGCCGGGGGTTTGCCTCTTCTATATAGGTTATCGTCGATCTGTCCAAAACGGTCGCGCATGCCGCATACGGGGTTCGCGCCGAACGCGTGTGAGAGGCAACTGCCATGAAGCCAGTTCTTCTGTTCGCTTCCGTTGCCGGCCTGATGGCCTTTGCCCCGCTCGGCCAGGCTGCGGCGCAGGCACCGGCCCCCGCCCCGCAGACCACGCAGCCCGCCGAACCGGCGCCGTCTCAGACCCAGGCCGCTCCCGCCGCGCCGGCACCGGCCGATCCGGCGGCCCCGCAGGCCCAGCCGCAGCCGGCGACGCCAGCCCCCAACGCCGCCACCGCGCAGACAGGTGACGGTGTCGACGCCGCCGGCTTCGGCGACGAGGTGACGCTCACCGCACGGCCGGCCCTGGTCCTGCCGGGCAAGGCGACATGGGATGATCTCTACGGCACCTTCCGCCGCAGCCTCGACGAGCTGGCCGGTATTGCAGCGGCGCAGAACCTCACCCGTTCCGGTCCGCCGATGATCCGCTTCCTGTCGTCGACGGACGAGCAGGCCGATTTCGAGGCGATCTTGCCGGTCTCCAGCCCGCTCGACCAGCCCGACAAGCTGCTGCCTGCCCTGCCCGGCATGACCCCCGGCGGGCAGGCCTACCGCTTCGTCCATTTCGGCGGCTACGACACGATGGAACAGACCTACGACGAGATCACCAATTTCCTCGACGAGCGCTCGATTCAGGCCGAGGATTCCTTCGTCGAGGAATATGTCCGCGATCCCAAGTCCACCTCCGAGGTGGACCTGGCGACCTATATCTACGTCTTCCCGAAACGCTGACGTCGCGCTGCTCCCTCCGGCCGGAGCGCTCGGCCGGAGCGCGCGCGGGCCAGAGACCGGCATCCGAGCTTCGCCGGCCCCTCGCGGGCGCCGGCGATGGATCAGCGCGTCACGACCACGCGCGTGCCGACGGTCACCCGGTTCATCAGGTCGACGATGTCCTCGTTGAACATGCGGAAGCAGCCATAGGACACGGCGCGCCCCACCGAACGCGGCAGATTGGTGCCGTGAATGGCATATTCGCCGCCGGCCAGCGTCATCGCGGCCTCGCCCATCGGATTGTTCGGCGCGCCGCCCGGGATCATGTCCGGCAGGTTGGGAACATCCCGCTTCACCACCGCTGGAGGCGCCCAGGCGGGCCGGACATGCCGGCCGTTGATGACCGTTTCGCCTTCCCATTGCCGGCTGCTGGCGCCGACCGCCACCGTGTAGCGGATCGCCGTGCCGTCGCCCTGCACCAGGTAGAGCCGGCGCTCCGAATTGCGGATGACGATCGTGCCCGGCTCGGCCTGCATATGAAATGGCACGATCTCGCGCGCTTCTACTTGCCCCATCGCGCCGAATATTGGCGCAACACAACATGCGGCGGCGAACAGCCGCCTCGCACTCGTCCCCATAACACTCTCCCACGCCGCTACTTCCGTCCCAGCGGTCGAGCGCCAGGAAACAGGGCTGCGCTTTCTATTCAGTTGTTGAGTGAAGTTTTTTGGCGACAAGAGTCAACGAGTGGTTGCTTGGCCGCGCCAAGGTTCCGACAGCGTGTTGCCGCCGTGCAACGTTGCGTCAGCTTGATGACACTCCGTTCACCATGATGACGGCGAACGCTTCCTTAACCACGATGCGAAACCCCTCCCTCATCGGCGGCCTTCATGCTTCGTGCACCAGCAGGAGTTGCCGTGGCCGAAACCGGTACCGAACGTTGCGCGACGACGCCGCAGCCGCCGTGGCCGAAGGCCCGGCGCAACCTCGCCGTGCTCGCCGCCCTGTTCGGCCTCGCTTTGGCGGTTCCCGCGCTCGCCCTGTCGACGGCATCGCCGGAGCGCGGGGTCCAGCCGCCAGCCGGCGCCGCGCCGGCCGTACCGGCCTGGCAGATCGCCGGCCCGCGTCACGGCGGCTTCGACCTCGACGCGCCGCGCTGGCGGCCGCTCGGCCAGACGAGCCGGGTGCTGCGTCGTGCCGATGGCCTGACCCGTGATCTCTTCCTGTTCGGCGATGCCACCGGCAGCCGGCGCCATGCGGCGCTCGCGGTCGATCGCGGCGCCACCGGCACGGCCAGCGCCGCCGCCGACCTTGCCGCCCTTCTTGCCGATCTCGGCCTGCCGGCCCGGCTGCTGCCGAACCATCTCGCGCTCGACAGCAAGTTCGGGCCGCTATCGACCGCCGACATCGCCATGGACGGGCCGGACGGGCCCAAGGCCTGCCTCGGTTTCGCCCTGCGCTCGGCCGAGGCCGAGCTGCGTGTCGCCGGCTGGATCTGCAACGCCGGACCGGAAATCGTCAGCCGCACCGAGGCGAGCTGCTTCATCGACCGCCTGGTGACCATCGGTGCCGGCGACGCGTCTTTGACGCGGCTCTTCGCCCAGGCGGAGCTGCAGCGGCGGCCCTGCAATCCCGCTCAGCCGGGCGCCAGCGCGGGCGCGGGCCGGACCATCGACAGCCTGTCCGGGCGGCTGCGCCTGCGCCGGCTGTAAGGGGCCCATTTACCGACGGTTAACCATGATGGGCCAATGTTGCTCCGCAACAGGATCGGAGACGACCATGGCTATCGGGCAGGTGGGTGCGCCGGGTGCCGGCGCCGCGGCGCCGGTCGGCCCGTCCGCGGGAGGCGCCGCGGGCGGCGCGCGCAATGCCGCGCCGCAGCGGCTCGCCAGCACCGACGTCCGCGTGACCCTGTCGCCGGCAGCCCGCCAGCATCTCTCCCGGGTCGAGGGTTTCGTCGCCACGATCGGCACGCCGAAACAGCCGAAGAGCATGGAAAAGCCCGGCGGCAATATCGATCTCAGGATCTGACGGGCCGGACGGCCCGCCCCTCCCACGCAGGATCGCAGCGGCGCTCCTCCGGCCTCTCAGGCCGACAGGCGCTCGAGTTCGGCCAGGATCGCGTCGCCCATCGCGGCCGTGCCGACCACGTGGGTGTTGTCCGACTGGATGTCGGCCGTGCGCAGGCCGGCGGCCAGCACGTTGGTGATCGCCTTGTCGAGCAGGTCGGCGGCCGCGATCGCCTTGAACGAATAGCGCAGCGCCATCGAGAAGGACGAGACGGTCGCGATCGGGTTGGCGATGCCCTTGCCGGCAATGTCGGGGGCCGAACCGTGCACGGGCTCGTAGAGCGCCTTGCGCTTGCCGGTCGCCGGATCCTCGGCGCCGAGCGAGGCCGACGGCAGCATGCCGAGCGAGCCGGTGAGCATGGCGGCGATGTCGGAGAGGATGTCGCCGAACAGGTTGTCGGTGACCAGCACGTCGTACTGCTTGGGCCGGCGCACCAGCTGCATGGCGCAATTGTCGGCGAGGACATGTTCGAGCTCGACATCGGCGAACTCGGCCTTGTGTACGCGCGTCACGACCTGCTTCCACAGGACGCCCGACTTCATGACATTGTGCTTCTCGGCCGACGACACCTTGTTGCGCCGGGTCTTGGCAAGTTCGAAGGCGACGCGGGTGATCCGCTCGATCTCGCCGGTCGTGTAGAGCTGGGTGTCGACGGCGCGCTGCGAGCCGTCCTCCAGCGTCACGATCTCCTTGGGCTCGCCGAAATAGACGCCGCCGGTCAGCTCGCGCACGATGAGGATGTCGAGGCCTTCGACCACTTCCGGCTTCAGCGACGAGGCCGCTGCGAGCGCCGGGAAGCAGATCGCCGGCCGGAGATTGGCGAACAGGCCGAGATCGCGGCGCAGCCTGAGCAGGCCCGCTTCCGGGCGCTTGGAATAGGGCACATCGGCCCATTTCGGTCCGCCGACCGCACCGAACAGCACCGCGTCGGCCGCCTGGGCCAGGGCCATGTCGGCATTGGAAATGGACTCGCCATGGGCGTCATAGGCCGAGCCGCCGACCAGGCCGCGCTCGATCTCGAACGCGGCGACACCCCGGCGGGTGAACCAGCCGACGATCTTCTCGACTTCGCCCATCACCTCGGGACCGATGCCGTCGCCGGGCAGGACGAGAAGCTTTTGCGTGGCCATGACTGTCTTCCATTGTTGGCAGGCCCGGCGGCTTTAGCGTGCCTCACGGCTCCGGCGCAAGATGCCAAAATGCCGGGCCGCCCGAACGAAAAAGGCGCACCCGGCCACGCCGGATGCGCCTTTGAGATCTTGAGCCGCAGCCCCCGATTATTCGGCGGTCGACTTCTCGGTGCTGGTCTCCGCCGCGGTTTCTTCGCTCGCGCTGATCCGCGGGGTGCGCCGCCGCCGCGGCTTCGGCGCCAGAGCCGGCTCTTCCGCCACCGCCTGGGCCGCCACCGGGGCGGTGCCGCCGCCAGTGATGAAGGCCGGCAGGCCGATATTCACATCCTCCTCGCGCGGCGCCGGAGCCGGCGCTGCGGCCGGAGCCGGCGGGCCGTCCTGGGCCTGAACCGGCGCCTGGCCTTCGCCTTCCGGCGCACCGTCACGGCGGCTGCGCTCGGCGAAACGCTCGGCGCGGCGGCGCTCGAAGCGCTCGCGGCGGCTCTCGTAGGGCCGCCCCTCGGGGCGGCCGCCCTCGCGCGCGACGCCGCCCTCACCATCGCCCTGGCCACCGGCAATGTCGGGCTGCTCGGCATTGGCCGGGTCACCCTGGAAGCGCTGGCGGTCCTGGAAACGCTGGCGATCCGGGAACCGGTCGCCACGGCCCTGGCCCTGGAAATCCCGGCGCTCGCCCTGGTAGTCGCGGCCCTGCTCGCGGAATTCCCGGTTCTGGCCCTGGAAATCGCGGTTCTGACCTTGATAGTCGCGGTTCTGACCGCCGCCCTGCTGGCCTTGCGGCTGGCCGTGCTGCTCCTGGCGGGTCTGCAGCGGCGATTCGAAGCGCTTGTCGAAGGGGCTGGCGAACTCGTCGTCGTCCTCCCCCTCGTCGCCCTCGTCCTCGCTCGCCGGCTGGCCATCCTGCCGGCCGAAGGAGTTCTGCTGGCGCAGCGCCTCCTGGGCGGCCGCGATGATGCGGAAATAGTGCTCGGCGTGCTGCAGGTAATTCTCCGCCGCGACCGGATCGCCCGAGGAATGGGCGTCGCGCGCGAGCTGCAGGTATTTTTCGGCGATATGCTGCGCAGTGCCGCGGATTTTCACGTCCGGCCCGTTCGACTCATATCCGCGCGAGAGCGGATTCGGGCCCTTGCCGCCGCGATTGTTGCGGCCGCGCATGCGCTTGTTGTTGCCGTTTCTCATGTCGGTCCTTCTTCGACCTGGACTGGCCGCCCCATACACGCGGTGCGGCCTGATTCCGGAGCCGCTGCCGACAGAGACCACAGGCCGTCAAGGCCCGGTCCTGCCGCACGCGCGGCGTTCTTCGATCCTGCAGGTGACCGGCGCGGACACTTGGCCCGGCCTGCTTCGCTGTCGTCTTGCGAAGTCCCTTCTCGGGTTCGGCTCGTGACGCCCCTCGCGTCGCGTGTCCGAAGTTTCGACCCCACCAGATCTGTTTGATATCTCTGGCCGATGCGCGGATTTTACCCGGACCGCACCGATTCCCATGGCCTCAAGCTAGCCGGTCCTTCCGCCGATTCCAAGCGGTTTCTGCTGCAATGTCGTCATCAAGGCGAGGGGTTACCCCTTAACTGGTGCACCGCATCGACCTTCGCAAGCACATCGGCGGGCAAAATCCGTGTCCCCGCATCGATCGCGATCTTCAGCTGCTCGAGCGAGGTCGCCCCGATGATCGTCGAGGTGACGAAGCTGCGGCTGGCGACAAAGGCGATGGCCAGCGTCGCGCCATCCATGCCGGCCTCGCGGGCGATGCCGAGATAATCCCTGATCGCCGCCTCCGCGCCCGGCTTCTGGTAGCGCTGCTGGCGGTCGAACAGCGTGACGCGCGCGCCCGGCGGCCGCGCGCCATCGAGATATTTGCCGGTCAGGAAGCCCTGCGCCAGCGGCGAATAGGCGAGCAGGCCCACCTGCTCGCGCAGCGCGACCTCGGCCAGGGCCGTCTCGAAGGTGCGGTTCAGCAGATGATAGGCGTTCTGCACCGACTGCACCCGCGGATGGCCGTGCCGGTCGCTCGCGGCGAGGAACGACATGATGCCCCAGGCGCTTTCGTTGGAGAGGCCGATATGGCGGACCTTGCCGGCGGCAACGAAGTCGGCCAGCACGGAAAGCTGTTCGGCGATCGGGGTCTCGTCGGGGCGCGGCGCCCACAGATCCGCCTCGAACCGGGTCGGATTGGCGCCGAACGGCGCCGGCCGGTCCGGCCAATGCAGCTGGTAGAGATCGATATAGTCGGTGCCGAGCCGCTTCAGGCTGTTGTCGAGCGCCTCGGTCATTTGCCGGCGGTCGAGCCGGGTCGGCCGCCGGTCGGCGCGCAGCCAGTCCATCGGGCCGGCGCCGGCGATCTTGGTCGCGATCACGATATCGTCACGTCGGCCGCGCCGCTTGAGCCACGACCCGACGATTCGTTCGGTCGCGCCGTAGGTTTCCGGCTTTGGCGGCACCGAATACATTTCGGCCGTATCGAAGAAAGTGACGCCGCGCGACACGGCGTAGTCCATCTGGGCGTGGCCTTCCGCCTCGCTGTTCTGCTGGCCGAAGGTCATGGTGCCGAGGCAGATGGCGGAAACCTTGAGACCGGTGCGGCCGAGAGGGCGGGTCTGCATGAAGGGCCGTTCTTTCGATGAGGATGGGCGTGGTTAGCCGCATTTTCGCGCCGGCGCTGTGGCATCGCCGCAACCCGCGGGCGGAAAATGCAGGCGGCAAGCCTTTGCCGGGCCCTAGCCGCCGCTGGATCGCGCCTGGGCGATCAGGTCCTCGACCTTCGGCAGGATGCGCTCGACCATGACGCCGACGCCGCGCGCGTTCGGATGCATGCCGTCGGGCAGGGTCATGCCCGCCACGGTCATCACCCCTTCGAGAAAGAACGGATCGAGGATCAGCCCGTATTTCGCCGCCAGTTCGGGAAAGATCGGATTGAACGCCTCGGCATAGGCCGCGCCCATATTGGGCGGGGCGAGCATGCCGGCGAGGAGGATCGGGATCCGCCGCGCCTTCAGCCGCTCGATGATCGCCTCCAGGTTGCGCCGGGTGATGGCCGGGTCGATGCCGCGCAGCGCGTCATTGCCGCCGAGCTCCAGGATCACCGCGTCGGTGCCTTCGCCCACCGACCAGTCGAGCCGCTCGAGGCCGCCCGTCGAGGTGTCCCCGGAGACGCCGGCATTGTCCACCTGGACGGCCTGTCCACGCGCCTTCAACGCCGCCTGCAGCCTGGCCGGGAAGGCGTCGGCGGCCGGCAGCTGATAGCCCGCGCTGAGGCTGTCGCCGAGCACGACGATGCGCACCTCACGCCCCGGCGCGCCCGCCGTCTGTGCGGCAGTCTGCCACAGGCCGGCCAGCGACAGTCCGGCAACCAACAACGAAGTGAACAGGCCGCGCATGCTATTGCCTCTTTCAAAGCCGGCTGAGACCGCCATCTAAGAGTCTTCATTGACCGCCGCAATCGCCGAGCCCCGTTGACGTGCCAGACGATGTGACAGACGACGTGACCATGGATGCCCTGACACCCTCATCGCTCACCACACGCCGGTCGATCAGCCTGCAGCATGTCGATCTCTCGCTCGGCCGCGGGGCCTCGCGCGTCCACATCCTGAAAGACCTGACGCTGTCGATCGCCGCAGGCGAGAGCGTCGGGCTGGTCGGCCCGTCCGGCTCGGGCAAGTCGACGCTGCTGATGGTCATGGCGGGATTGGAACGGCCCGATTCGGGCGCGGTCATGGTCGCCGGCGAAGACATTACGCGTTTCGACGAGGACGGCCTTGCCCGTTTCCGCGGCCGCCATGTCGGCATCGTCTTCCAGTCGTTTCACCTCATCCCGACCATGACGGCGCTGGAGAACGTGGCGGTGCCGCTGGAGCTGGCGGGCGACGGCGAAGCCTTCGACAAGGCGGCAGCCGAGCTCGAGGCGGTCGGCCTCGGCTCCCGCCTCAATCACTATCCCGCGCAGATGTCGGGCGGCGAGCAGCAGCGCACGGCGCTGGCGCGTGCCCTGTCGGTCAGGCCGGAGATCCTGTTCGCCGACGAGCCCACCGGCAATCTCGACGAGGGCATAGGCCGCCACATCATCGACCTGATGTTCGCCAAGCAGGCCGAGCGCGGCACCACCCTGGTGCTGGTGACCCATGACCGCGGCCTGGCGGAGCGCTGCGACCGCGTGGTGCGGCTACGCTCCGGCACCATCGTCGAGGATGTCAGGCCGGCGGAGCGGGTGGGATGACGAGCTTCGTCGCCCGTCCCTCGCGCCTGCCCACGCCCATCCGCCTCGGCCTGCGCGAACTGCGCGGCGGCGTCAGGGGCTTCGGCATCTTCCTGGCCTGCATCGCGCTCGGCGTGACCGCGATTGCCGGCGTCGGATCGTTCTCGCGCGGCCTCGTCGAAGGCCTGCATCGCGAGGGCCGTGCCATTCTGGGCGCCGACGTCTCATTCCAAGTCATGCACCAGGAACTGCCGCCGGCCATCGTCGCGGCCATCGCCCGCAACGGCACGCTCGCCACCATGGCGACGACGCGCGCCATGGCACGCACCGACGGCGGCTCGGCGCTGGTCGAGCTGAAGGCCGTAGATCCCGTGCTCTACCCCCTGATCGGCAGCCTGGAGAGCGAGCCGTCCGGCAGCACGGCCGACCTGCTGGCGGAGACCGGCGGCCGGCCCGGCGTGCTGGTGGAGCCAGCCCTGCTCGCGCGCCTCAACCTCAAGGCCGGGGACCAGTTCATCCTCGGCGACCTGCCCGTCACCATTCGCGGCGTGATCCGCCAGGAGCCCGACCGGCTCGCCGGCGGCGTCGGCTTCGGGCCGCGCCTGATGATCTCGCTCGACGGCTTTCGCAAGACCGGCCTGATCCAGCCGGGCTCGCTGATCCGCTGGCTCTATCAGCTCCGCCTCGATGGCCGGCTGGCCGGCGATTCGGATGTCCGCCGGGTCGTCGCCGACATGCGCGAGCGCTTTCCGGAAGCCGGCTTCGAAGTGCGCACGCGCATGAACGCCTCGCCCCAGCTCGCCAACCAGGTCCAGCGCTTCTCGCAGTTCCTCACCCTGGTCGGGCTGACCGCACTGCTCGTCGGCGGCGTCGGGGTGGCCAATGCGGTGGCGAGCCTCATCGACCGCAAGCGCAATGATTTCGCCACCCTCAAGGCGCTCGGCGCGACCGGCGGCCTGGTCTTTTCCATCACGCTCACCCAGATCGGCGGCCTCGCCCTGATCGGCACGCTGATCGGCCTCGTCCTCGGCGCGGCGCTGCCCTATGCCATCGTCTCGCTGGCCGGTACGCTCATTCCGATCCCGATCGCCGCCGACATCTATCCCGGCGAGCTCCTGGTCGCAGCCGGCTACGGTCTCCTCGTCGCCCTCGCCTTCACCCTCTGGCCGCTGGGCCGCGCCCACGACGTGCCGGTGGCCGCGCTGTTTCGCGACACGGTCGACAGCGACGGCCGGCTGCCCCGCAAGCGTTATGTCGCCATGACGGTCGCCGCCCTCGGCGGCCTGGTCGCGCTGGCGGTCGCGGTCGCCTTCAACCCGCGCCTCGCGCTGATGTTCATTGCCGGGGCCGCCGGCGCCTTCGTCATCCTGCGGCTCGTCGCCCATGGCCTGATGGCGCTGGCGCGCCGCCTGCCGCGGCCCCGCCATACCGGCCTGCGCCTCGCCCTCGGCAATCTCCACCGGCCCGGCGCCCTGACGCCGGCGGTGGTGCTGTCCCTCGGCCTCGGCCTGACCCTGCTCGCGGTCATCGCACTCGTCGATTCCAGCTTCCGCCGCCAGATCGAGACGGCCCTGCCGGAGCGGGCGCCGTCCTTCTTCTTCGTCGACATCGCCAATTCCGAGGTGCCGCGCTTCGACGCCTTCATTGCCGAGCATGCGCCGGGGGCCGTCCTCGACCGCGTGCCCATGCTGCGCGGCCGCTTCGTCCGGCTCGGCGGCCGGCCGGTCGAGGAGATCCGGGCCCGCGACGAGATCCGCTGGGCGCTGTCGGGCGATCGCGGCATCACCTATTCGACGGATGTACCGAAGAATTCGCATGTCGTCGAAGGCGCATGGTGGCCGGCGGACTATGCCGGGCCGCCGCTGGTCTCCTTCGACGAGCGGATGGGCGCGGGTTTCGGCCTCAAGCTCGGCGACGAGGTCGTGGTCAATGTGCTCGGCCGCAACATGACCGCGCGGATCGCCAATTTCCGGCGCATCCAGTGGGACAATCTCGGCATCAACTTCATCGTCGTGTTCTCGCCCAACACGTTCCGCGGGGCGCCCCACAGCCATCTGGCCACCCTCACCTATCCCCGCCAGCAGTCGACCGCGGCGGAGATCCAGCTGCTGCAGGCGGTGGCCGGCGCCTTTCCGGCGGTGACCACCGTCAGGGTCAAGGATGCGCTGGAGGCGGTGGGCGAGCTTGCGACCCAGATCGGCACCGCCATTCGCGGCGCGAGCGTCGTGACCCTGATCGCCTCCATCCTGGTGCTGGCCGGGGCGCTCGCCGCCGGCCATCGCGCGCGTGTCTATGACGCGGTGATCCTGAAGACGCTGGGGGCCAGCCGCGCCATGCTGATCGGCACCTATGCAATCGAATACGCCGTGCTCGGTCTGGTCACCGCGCTGTTCGGCATCGTCGCCGGCAGTCTCGCCGCCTATCTGATCACCACCGAAGTCATGACCATTCCTTTCACCTTCTCGGCCACGGCGGCGATCGGCATCGTCGGTCTTGCCGTCATCTTGACCGTCGGCTTCGGCCTCTTCGGAACCTGGCGCGCGCTTGGAGAAAAACCTGCTCCCGTCCTGCGCAACATGTGAGCGTTACATATAGCTGTCATGATTAATGCTCGTCCGGGGCGCCGCGAGACGCTCGGAAATTGCGACAAAGGGCCGCGCTGGGAGCGGTTTTTCTGGCCGCGTCATCGTGAGCACTTGTGCCGCCCTGCCCGTCCGCCATATTTTAGCGTCCAAGGCAGCTATGCCTGCGCCGTCCACGTCCTGAGGGAAAACCCAGAGGTTCATCGATGACCAATTACGATCCCAACGCCCAGGCCTATGGTGGCTATGGTTATGGCCAGGCCACGGCCGCCCAGCAGGCCCAGGTCGACCAGGGCCTGCGGTCGTACATGATCGGCGTCTACAACTACATGATGCTCGGCCTGGCCATCACCGGCTTCGCCGCGCTCGGCATCTACATGCTGTCGGTGACCGGCGACGCCTCGCTCGCGGCACGCGGTGCCCGCGGCGGCGCGCTGGCCGTTTCGCAGGGCCAGTATCTGACCCAGTTCGGCGCCTTCCTGTTCGCCAGCTGGTTCAAGTTCGTCGTCATCCTGGCGCCGCTCGGCGTCGTGATGCTGCTGTCGTTCCGCGCCGACCGGATGAGCGCCTCGGCCGCGCAGATGACCTTCTGGGTCTATGCCGCCCTGGTCGGCGTGTCGCTGACGACCATCCTGCTGGTCTATGCGCACACCTCGGTCGCCCGCGTGTTCTTCATCACGGCCGCCTCGTTCGGCGCGCTGTCGCTCTGGGGCTACACCACCAAGCGCGACCTGTCCGGCATGGGCACCTTCCTGATGATGGGCCTGTTCGGCCTGATCATCGCCTCGCTCGTCAATATCGGCATCGCCGCCTTCACCGGCACGGCCTCGACCATGCTGCAGTGGATCATCTCGGTGGTCGGCGTTCTCGTCTTCGCGGGCCTGACCGCCTACGACACGCAGAACATCAAGAACGAGTACATCTACAGCCTTGCCTATGCCAATGATGGCTCGCTGGTGCAGAAGGCCGCCATCTTCGGCGCCCTCCAGCTCTACATCGACTTCGTCGGCATGTTCCAGTTCCTGATGTCGATCCTCGGCAACCGCGAGTAATCGCGCCAGGATCGCCCTCGCAGTGGACGATCAGCCCCCGGCCTTCCCAGGCCGGGGGCTTTTTCATGTGCAGGTCGTTCCCCTCCCACGGGGCAGCGCCATTTCCGTGACGCCGGCACGCACGCTATATTGCAAATCGAAGGGACCGCCTGTACAAGGCGGCGCGTGTCGCCGCGGTAGCTCAGCTGGTAGAGCAACGCATTCGTAATGCGTGGGTCGGGGGTTCGAATCCCTTCCGCGGCACCATTTCCCGCAATGTCCGACCGAGTTGCCCGGGCCGATCTCGTGATCCCCGGCCGGCCTGGATGCGGCAGCCGCACGGGTCTCCCAGCCGCGCCGCGGCACCTCCCGCGACCGCCGACGTCCCTTCCCTACCGGCAAATGCCAGTGCCCCGCCTTTCCATGCTCTGCTAGCGTGCTTGCCGGGGACCATGAGCGCCCCGGCCGCACGGCGACCGAACGGTTCACCCGGACGGAGGACAAATGGCGGACGAGGACGTCGCGGACCTGATCTACGAAGCCGCCTTCAATCCCGATCAATGGGTGCCCGTGCTCGACGGCCTCGGCCATATCAGCCGGACGATCGGAGGCTGCATGGCGCTGATCAACGGCTACGAGCCGCTCGGCGCGAAAAACAGCGAGGCGACGCGCGCGCTCGGCGAGGAGATGACCCGCAATCCCGACCCGGCCTCGCTTCGCCGTTTCGGATATTTCCACGCCAATGCACCGCCGGGCTTCATCGTCGCATCGGCCTTCTTTCCGAGAGAGCTGCAAGACGCCGATCCCGTCGTGCGCATCAAGCTCATGCGAGGCCTGGCCGAAGAGGCCGCGACGATCATCGCCCTGCCCTCGGGCGAAACCGCCGTCTTCTCGCTCGACCGCCGGAGCGAGAACGGGCCGTTCCTCGCCGAGGAGATCGCGCGCCTCGATGGGCTCCGCCCGCATCTCGCCCGCGCCTCCCTGGTGTCGGCCAGGCTGCGCATGGAGCGGGCGCGGGCGGCCGTCTCGACCCTGCAGGCACTCGGCATACCGGCCGCCGTGCTTGCCCGCTCGGGCCGGGTCCTCGCCGGCAACGAGGAGCTCGAGCGCATCACCGACCGGCTGATGCCCGTCGCCTTCGGCGGCATGGCCATTGCCCATGCGCCGGCCAACAGACTGTTCCAGGAGGCGATCAAGCTCTCGGACCGGACCCATGACGGCATCGTCCG
The DNA here is from genome assembly GCF_026847585.1 of Phreatobacter sp. AB_2022a. NCBI lineage: Bacteria > Pseudomonadati > Pseudomonadota > Alphaproteobacteria > Hyphomicrobiales > Phreatobacteraceae > Phreatobacter > Phreatobacter sp. AB_2022a. The sequence goes on along the minus strand of NZ_JAPSET010000012.1, from coordinate 77,982 downwards.
CTCGATCCCGGTGCCGGCGCAGGAGGGCGCGCCCGCCCTCGTCGTCCATGTCCTGCCGCTGAAACGCTCGGCCCACGACATCTTTTCCGGCGCCGACGTCCTGGTCGCGGCGACCGTGGTCGGCGCGGACCAGGGCGTGCCGTCACCGGGCATCCTCACCGGCCTGTTCGACCTGACTCCGGCCGAGGCGCGGCTCGCCTCGGCGCTCACCAGCGGCATGCCGCTGAAGGCCGCCGCCGCCGCCGGCGGCATCAGGTTCACGACCGCCCGGGCCTATCTCGAGAAGATCTTCCGCAAGACCGGCACCAACCAGCAGAGCCAGCTCGTGGCGCTCCTGAAAACCGTCCACGGCGCTCTGCCGCCCGCGAATCCGGGCTGACGCGGGGCCCGTCCAGTGCATCGACCGCCGGGGTCGTCGAACCGGGATTACGGACGACGGGCGGTGCTGTGACCAGACAGGCCGCGCCGGCCGGATGGGAGGCTGAATGGCTGAGAACGCGGTAGCCGACCTGATCTACGAAGCCGCCTTCAATCCCGACCAGTGGCTGCCCGTCCTGGATAGGCTCGGCGATGTCGGCGGCGCGGCGGGCGGCTGCATCGCGCTGGTCAACGGCCAGCGGCTGCTCGGCCTCAGGAACAGCGAGATCATCCGCCGGATCGGCGGCGATCTCGCGCGCAATCCCGATCCCCGTACATTTCGCCGCCTCGACTACCTCCGTCCCGATCCGCCCCCGGGCTTCATCGTCACGTCGACCTTCTTTCCGCAGGACATCCTCGACACCGACCCTTTCATCCATATCAAGCAGACGCATGGCCTGGCGGAGGAGGCGGCGACCTACATCCCCCTGCCATCGGGCGAGCTGGCCATGGTGTCCCTCGACCGCCGAACGGAGAACGGCCCGTTCCTCGCCGCGGAGATCGCGCGCCTCGACGCGCTCCGCCCGCATCTCGCCCGCGCGTCCCTGGTCTCCGCCCGGCTGCGCATGGAGCAGGCGCGGGCGACCGTCTCGACCTTGCAGGCGCTCGGCATACCTGCCGCCGTGCTTGCGCGGTCGGGCCGGGTTCTGGCCGGCAACGACGAGCTCGAACGCATTGCCGACCGGCTGGTGCCGGTCGCCTTCGGCGGCATGGCCATTGCCCACCCATCGGCCAACAGGCTGTTCCAGGACGCGGTCAGGCTGTCGCACCGGACCGATGACGACATCGTCCGCTCGATCCCGGTCCCCGCCGCGGACGACGCGCCCGCCCTGGTCGTCCACATCCTGCCGCTGAAGCGTTCGGCCCACGACATCTTTTCCGGCGCCGACGTCCTGGTCGCGGTGTCGGTGGTCGGCGCGGATCAGGGCATTCCTTCGCCCGCCGTGCTCGCTGGCCTGTTCGACCTGACGCCGGCCGAGGCGCGGCTCGCCGCAGCGCTCACCAGCGGCACGCCGCTGAAAGCCGCCGCCGCGGCCAACGGCATCAAGTTCACGACCGCCAGATCCTATCTCGAAAAGATCTTCCGCAAGACCGGCACCAACCAGCAGAGCCAGCTGGTGACGCTGCTCAAGACCGTCCGCGGCGCGCTGCCGCGACCGGCCGCCTGACGATCGCGCCCGGCCTCACGGCCGGCCTTTGCCGCGGCGGGGCGTGATCACGATCATCAGCACACCGACCAGCACCACCGCCGTGCCCGCCGCCATGCGCCCGTCGAACCGGTCGCCGAGCAGCACCACGCCGAGCCCGATGGCCATGAGCGGGCACATCAGCGTCAGCGTCGAGATCAGGTTCGCCTCGTATTTCTGGACGAGCCGGAAGAACAGCGAATGACCGGCGAGCGAAACCGCCAGCGCCGCATAGACGACGGTGGCGACGAACCACCAGCCCGCGTCCAGCGCCAGCCTCACCTGCCCCGTTTCGAGCATGGCCGAGGCGATGCCGAGCGGCACGGCCGAGGCGAGCCCGACCCAGGCCTGGAACTGGAACGGCTGGACGCTGCCGAGCTGCTTCACCAGCACGATGCCCAGCGCCGAGGCGAAGGCGCTCAGCAGAACGAAGATGAGGCCGTAGGAGAGCGACAGGCCGCTCGGGTTCCACATCACGGCCATGGCCCCCGAAAAGGCGAGCGCTATGCCGATGCCCCTGCGCCAGCTGATGCGCTCGCCGAGCATGACGACCGACAGCAGGGCGGTGATCGGCACGCCGAGCTGGGTGACGACCGCCGCGCTCGACGGGCTCGCCGTCAGAAGGCCGATGCTGACGAGGCCGAAACCGCCCGCCCCCATCAGGAGGCCGACGGCCAGCATGCGCCAGCGCGGTCGCGGCATGGGCAGAAGCCACGGCAGGGTCGCGAGCAGGACCAGGGCGAACCGCACCGCCGAGAAGAACAGCGGCGGGGTATGCAGCTCGGTCAGCGCGATCTTGGAAATGATGAAGTTGGACGCCCAGGTCAGGCAGACGAAGACCAGGATGGCGAAGTCGCGCGGGAGCATGATCCTCGCCTAAGGGTCGGGGCGGGCGCGATCAACCGATCCGCCCGCGCCTCAGACATGCATGCGCCGGCCGCGCAGCCGGCATGAGCGGTCCTTAGCCGCCTGAAGGCCCGACGATCAGTTGAGCGTCTGCTGGTAGAGAAAGTCGATATAGGGCAAGGTCAGATAGGTCCGGCCCGGCGGCTGGGCGGCCATGGCGGCGCGGCCGCAGCCGGTGCTGGCCACCATGCCCGAGCGCCGGCACAGCGCTTCCGGGCTGTCGAGGAACCGCAGCCGCCCGCGGCGCTCGACGATCTCGGTCTTGCCGACCGTGCCGGTCTCCGCCGCCGGCGTGACGAGCACGGTGCAAAAGGTCACAAAGGCCGCGCCGAGGCCGGCAGCGACCAGAAAGACCAGGATGAGCCTCATCATCATCTCCTTCACGACGCGCCAACCTCTAAGGTGACGCAAGGGAAGGAAAGTAGACCCCGCATATGGGGCCAGACGATGGCAGGATCCGTTCAGGCGAGCGCAGGCCGGCGCACCGGGACGCCGCTATTCCTTGGCCGCGATCAGGCCGAAGATCAGATGCAGCGTCGCGGCGGCAAGGCCGAGAAACAGCACGTCCGTCACGGCCGGCGTCAACGGCACCTGGCCACCGAACAGCACGAGCGAGAGAACTACCGCCACCAGCCCCGAGACAGCGGTCGCAACCATTTGACGCCCCCATACAATCCCCGGCGGAGACAAGCCACGGCGACCCTTAATGTTTCGCCAAAAGACGACGGCGCGATGAAAAGATTCGCCGGCGATCCGGCTCACGCCCGATCCGGGCTGCGGCTGCCCGCCGCGGCGATCGCCATGCCGGCGAGCGCGGCGACGATCAGGGCGATCTGCGCGCCGATGGCCTCCCAGGAGCCGTTGTTGAGCCCATAGTCCACGACCCATTGCGGCACGACCGCCGGATGCACGTCGACATAGGCCTGCTCCTGGAACTCCTGCACGGCGCTGGCGACGAACCGCAGGCCCATGACGAAGAGGAACAGCGAGGTGAGGAGGAACAGCGGCCGCAGCGGCAACCGGAAGGCGATGACCTGCATGACGGCGAAGAGCACCGCCAGCAGCGCGATCGCGCCGGCGAGCCCGGCGAGGAGCGCAAGGCTCCAGCCGCCCGAACTCTTGGCCAGCGCATGCAGGAACAGGACGGTCTCGGCTCCCTCGCGGAACACCGCGAGAAAGGCGAGCAGAGCGAAGGAGAGCGCCGAGCCGGCGGCGACCGCCCGGCCCGCCGCGGCATTGAGATCGGCCTGCCAGCGTCGCGGGTCCTGCCGCAGGAACAGCCAGCCGCTCGCATAGAAGAGCAGGGCCGCGGCGGCCAGCATGACCACGCCTTCGACGGTGTCGTCATGGACGCCGCCGAACCAGGTCTCGAAAACATAGGCCGCGGCGAGGCTCGCGAGAATGGCGGCGAGCGCGCCCGAATAGAGCATGGCAAGCCGGTCGGCGGCACCCGCGCGGCGCAGGAAGGCGGCGAGCGCCGCCACCACGAGCAGTGCTTCCAGCCCCTCGCGCAGCAGGATGGCGCCGCTCTGCAGTGCGATCGACCAGGCGTTCATGGCGGACCTCGCATCTCCAGCCGGCCTCGCGGAACCGGCCTTCCGCGGCCGCTATAGACCATGACCCGTCTTTCCGGCATTCGCCAAATTACATAGATTTTACCGCGACTTAGGATAGCTCTAAACTGACAGGACGATGACGCGGTCAGGCCTGTCGCAGCACCAGCGCGCGCGGCACGCCGGCAAGATCGGACCTGAGGCCCGCGACGCCCAGGCCATGCAGACGGCCGATGCCGGCGACGGCCGCCGCCTGGCCGATGCCGAGTTCCAGGACGACGTGACCGCCGCCCGCCAGGAGGCCGGGCACGGCCGCGAGAATGGCGCGATAGGCATCGAGCCCGTCCGGCCCGCCGTCGAGCGCGAGGCGGGGATCGTGCTCGCGCACTTCGCGCGCCAGGCCATCGCAGGTCGCCGAGGGAATATAGGGCGGATTGGAAACGATGAGATCGAAGCGTCCTTCGGCCGCCGCCGCCCAGTCACTTTCCACGAAGCAGGCGCGGTCGCCAAGCCCCAGCGCCGCCGCGTTGAGCCGGGCCGCCTCCAGCGCCTCCACCGAACGGTCGAGACCGAGCCCTTGGGCGGCCGGCCGCTCGGCGAGCAGGGCGAGAAGGATCGTGCCGGGCCCGGTGCCGAGATCGAGCACGCGCACCGCGCGGTCGCCGGGAAGCCGCTCGAGCGCGGCCTCGACCACGGTTTCGGTATCCGGCCGCGGCACCAGGCAGGCCGCGTTCAGCACGAAATCGTGGCCGTGGAATTCGCGCCGGCCGAGGATGCGCGCCACCGGCTCGCCGGCCAGCCGGCGTCCGGCAAAACCTTCGATGAGCTTCGCGGCCGCGACGCCGAGCGGCCGGTCCGAAGCCGCGCCCGGCAGGGCCGGGTCGAGGCCGGTCGCATGGCGCACCAGCACGCGGGCGTCGAGCTCGGCCTCGTCGACGCCGCCGGCGGCAAAGGCCCGCGCAAGGAGCCGGCGCGCGTCGCGCACCGTCAGCTCCGGGCGCAGAACGGGTGCGGCGGCGGTCAAGCCGCGTTCTCGAGCGCGAGCAGGCTCGCCTGATGATCGGCCACCAGCGCGTCGATGATCTCGCCCAGCGCCGTGCCGGCCATGATCTCCGGCAGCTTGTAAAGGGTCAGCTCGATGCGGTGGTCGGTGACCCGTCCTTGCGGGAAATTGTAGGTGCGGATGCGTTCCGAGCGGTCGCCGGAGCCGACCTGCAGCCGACGATCGGCGGCACGGCCGGCCGCCTGGCGGCGACGCTCCTCGTCGAACAGGCGCGCGCGCAGGATGGCAAGCGCGCGGGCCTTGTTCTTGTGCTGCGACCGCTCGTCCTGGACCAGCACCACCGTGCCCGTCGGCACGTGGGTGATGCGCACCGCCGACTCGGTCTTGTTGACGTGCTGGCCGCCGGCGCCGCCGGCGCGCATCGTGTCGATGCGCAGGTCGTCATCGTTGAGCGCGACATCGACATCCTCGGCTTCGGGCAGGACCGCGACGGTGGCGGCCGAGGTATGGATGCGCCCGCCCGACTCGGTCGCCGGCACGCGCTGCACGCGGTGCACGCCGCTCTCGAATTTCAGCTTGGCATAGGCGCCGGCGCCGCGCACCTCGGCGACGATTTCCTTGTAGCCGCCGACCGTGCCTTCGCTGGCCGAGATCGTTTCGACCGTCCAGCCCTGCAGGGCGGCGAAGCGCTCGTACATGCGGTAGAGGTCGCCCGCGAACAGCGAGGCTTCGTCGCCGCCGGTGCCGGCACGGATTTCGAGAATGACGTTCTTGGCGTCCGCCGCGTCCTTGGGCAGCAGGGCGATGCGGAGATCGGCCTCCAGCGTGGCGATGCGCGTTTCCAGCGCGTCGCGTTCGACGCGCGCGAGATCGGCCATCTCGGCATCGGTCGCGGGGTCGGCCATCATCTGGTCGAGGTCGTCGCGCTCGGCGAGCGCCGCGCGGTAGGCCTTGACCGCACCGACCACCGGATCCAGCTCGGCGAATTCGCGCGACAGCGCCACATAGCGGTCGCCGTCGACGCCTCCGGACAGTTCCGCCTCGATGACGGCATGGCGCGTCACCAGCGTATCAAGCTTCGCGATCGGCAGCATCAGAGCGTCACGCCCTCGGCCTCGACGAACTCCATCAGCTTGTCGCGGATCGAAACGCCCTGCCTGGGCTCGTCGATGAGTTTGGTCAGCACGGCCTCCAGGCGCCCGAGATCGAGCTCGAGCAGCATGGACTTGACCGGCCCCATGGCTGCCGGCGACAGCGACAGCGAGCGATAGCCGAGCCCGGCAAGCACCATGGCCTCGAGCGGCCGCGAGGCGAGCTCGCCGCACAGCGTCACCGGCTTGCCGTGCTCGCGGCCCTTGGCCGCCAGCGACCGCAGCGCCCTGAGGATCGGCGGCGACAGGACGTCGAACCGGTTGGCGACGCGGTTGTTGCCGCGGTCGACGGCGAACATGAACTGGATCAGGTCGTTGGACCCGACCGACAGGAAGTCGACCCGCGGCAGCAGTTCGTCGAGCTGGAACAGCAGGGCCGGCACCTCGACCATGGCGCCGATCTGGACCCGGTCGGGCATGCGGTGATCGTGCCGGCGCAAATGGGTCAGCTCGCGCTCGACGATGGCTTTCGCCTCGTCGAACTCCTCGACCGCGGCGATCATCGGGAACATGATCCTGACTTCCCGGCCGGCGCCGGCGCGCAGCATGGCGCGCACCTGGCTGCGCAGCAGGCCCGGACGGTCGAGGCCGAGCCGGATCGCCCGCCAGCCGAGCGCCGGGTTCTCCTCCTGGATCACCTCCATATAGGGCAGCACCTTGTCGCCGCCGATATCAAGGGTGCGGAAGGTCACGGGGCGGTCGCCGGCGGCGTCCAGCACCTTGCGATAGAGGTCCAATTGCTCGGCGACGCGCGGCAGGGCATTGGCCACCATGAACTGCAGCTCGGTGCGGAACAGGCCGATGCCCGAGGCGCCCGTCTCGTCGAGGAACGGCAGGTCGACGAACAGGCCCGCATTCAGCAGCAGGCGGATCTCGACGCCGTCCCTGGTCACGGCCGGCTTGTTGCGGATCGCCTGATATTGCGCCTGCCGCCGGGCGCGGAAGCGCACCTTCTCGGCATAGGCGTTCTCGACGTCGCTGGTCGGCCTGAGCTGCACCTCGCCGGTGGCGCCGTCGATGATGATGGCATCGCCCGGATCGGCGAGGCTGGTGGCATTCTCCACCTGGCCGACGGTGGGAATGCCGAGCGCCCGCGCGACGATCGCCACGTGGCTGGTCGCCCCGCCCTCCTCGAGCACAAGGCCACGCAGCCGCGTGCGGTCGTAGTCGAGCAGCGAGGCCGGCCCCATATGGCGGGCCACCACGATGGCATTGTCGGGCAGGTCGGCGGAGGCGGCGGGATGGTCGCTGCCGGTGAGCTGGCGCAGGATGCGCATGGCAAGATCGTCGAGATCGTGCAGCCGCTCGCGCAGGTAGGGATCGGTCTGGCGCATCATGCGCGCCCGGTTGTCGGACTGGACGCGCTCGACCGCCGCCTCCGCGGTGATGCCCGTGCCGATCGCCTCCTTCATGCGCCGCATGAAGCCGCGGTCGTGCGCGAACATCCGGTAGGCCTCGAGGATGTCCTTGTGCTCGCCGCCGCGGGCGACGTCCTCGGTCTCGAGCATGTCGTCGATCGCCGCGCGGATGGCCTCGACCGCCTGGTCGAGGCGCGCCATCTCGCGGTTCGGATCGTCCGCGATGAGCTGCTTCACCAGGATGCGCGGCTCGTGCAGCACGACATAGCCGAGGCCGACGCCATCGGCGAGCGGCTCGCCGCCGAGCCGCAGCGGCCGGCGCGCCGCGGGCTCCTGGCCAGGCGGGGCGAGCGCGGAGAGCTCGCCCGAGGCGATCATCTCGGCCAGCACCATCGAGGTCGTCTGCAGCGCCTCGATCTCGTCTTCTTCGTATTTGCGGTGCGCGCGGTTCTGCACCACGAGCACGCCGAGCGTATTGCCGCCGCGCAGGATCGGTACGCCGAGGAAGGAGTGGAAGATCTCCTCGCCCGTCTCCGGCTTGTAGGAATATTGCGGATGGTCCTGGGCGTCGGAGAGATTGAGCGGGTCGGCGGTCTGGGCGACGAGGCCGACGAGACCTTCCCCGGCCCGCATGACGGTCAGGTGCACCGCCTCGCGGTTGAGGCCCTGGGTGGCATAGAGTTCGAGCGTGCCGTCGACGCGCAGGACATAGACCGAGCAGACCTCGGCCACCATGTTGGCCGCGATCAGCACGACGATCTTATCGAGGCGCTCCTGCGCGGAAATCTGCTCGGCCATCACCTCGCGCAGGCGACGGAGCAGAAGGCGCGGACCACCGAAGGCGGCACGAATCGGCATGGTCACGTTCTGGGCATCATGCCCTTCATCCTGGCAGCAGGAACGACGGGGGCCCCCGCCGCGCCCTCACCATTAAGGGCGCGATCGGCATTTGCAAAGGGCGGGCCGGATTCGCAAGATCGTGATTGGCCGATATTGCGGCGCAATGTCGGGAAAATGGACCGGAACCGGCGACCGGCCGCGCCCTGCCCCGGCGGCCGGCGGTCGCCGGGCGCTCAGCCCGCCTTGTCGAGGCCGTAGAGCGAATGGAGCGTGCGGGCGGCAAGCTCGGTATAGGCCGCGTCGATCAGCACCGAGAACTTGATCTCGGAGGTGGTGATGGCGCGGATGTTGATGCCCTTTTCGGCGAGCGCCTGGAACGCCCGCGCCGCAACGCCGGCATGGCTGCGCATGCCGACCCCGATGCACGACACCTTGACCACGTCGGAGGCGGTCTCCAGCGCTGTGTAGCCGATCGTCTCGCGCACATCGAGCAGCACCTTCTGGGCGCGTTCGAGATCCGCGCCCGGGCAGGTGAAGGTGATGTCGGTGGTCGCGCCGTCCGACGAGACGTTCTGCACGATCATGTCGACATTGATATTGGCGTCCGCCAGCGGGCCGAAGATCGCCGCGGCGACGCCCGGCTTGTCGGCGACCGACCGGATGCTCACCTGGGCCTCGTCCTTCGAGAAGGCAATGCCCGTGACGACCTGCTTTTCCACGATTTCCTCCTCGTCGCAAATGAGAGTGCCGAGCTGCGGCTGGTCCGGATTGTCGAAAGACGAGCGGACATAGGTGCGCACGCCGTGAATCATCGAAAGCTCGACCGAGCGGACCTGCAGGACCTTGGACCCGAGCGATGCCATTTCCAGCATCTCCTCGAAGCCGACCTTGTCGAGGCGGCGCGCCTTCGGAACGATGCGCGGATCGGTCGTATAGACGCCGTCGACATCGGTGTAGATGTCACAGCGCTCAGCCTTGATCGCCGCGGCGATCGCCACCGCCGACGTGTCCGAACCGCCGCGGCCGAGCGTGGTGATGCGGCCGGTCGCCTCGTGGATGCCCTGGAAGCCCGAGATCACCGCGACCTGCCCCTCGGCAAAGGCAGCGTCGAGATTGGCCGAGGGAATGTCGGCGATGCGCGCCACGGCATGGGCGGAATCGGTAAGGATCGGGATCTGCCAGCCCTGCCACGACCGTGCCTTGATGCCCATGGAATTCAGCACGATGGCGAGCAGACCCGAGGTGACCTGTTCGCCGGAGGCGACCACGGTATCGTATTCGGCCTGCTCGTAGAGCCCCGCCGCCTCCTTGCACCAGGCCACCAGCTCGTTGGTCTTGCCCGACATGGCCGAGACCACCACCGCCACCTGATGACCGGCCTCGACCTCGCGTTTGACATGGCGGGCAACGTTCTTGATCCGGTCGACATTGGCGACGGAGGTACCGCCGAACTTCATCACGAGACGGGACATGGTGAAACGTTCTCTGGCGCGACGCCGCGCACGCTTTGAAAAAAGGCGCGTATGCATAACGATCGATCGGGGGTATGGCAACGCGTCAGGAAGACCGGCGCTTCATTTGGAAATTCGGGGTGAACCATGGCGGCCACGAGCCTCGACCAGGCGGAAGTCGAAAAATTCTCCCAGCTGGCTGAGGAATGGTGGAATCCGACCGGCAAGATGGCGGTGCTGCACAAGTTCAACCCGGTGCGGCTGCGTTATGTCCGGGACCACGCCGTCGCGGCCTTCGACCGCGATCGGAAGGCGATGCGGCCACTCGCCGGCCTGCGGCTGCTCGACATCGGCTGCGGCGGCGGGCTGATCGCCGAGCCGCTCGCGCGCATGGGCGCCGAAGTGGTCGGCATCGATCCGGCCCGCACCAATGTCGAGACGGCGCGCATCCACGCCGCCCAGTCCGGCCTCGCGGTGGACTATCGCAACACCACGGCCGAGGCGCTGGCCGAGGCCGGCGAGCGCTTCGACATCGTGCTGGCCATGGAGGTGGTCGAGCATGTCGCCAACGTCGACCTCTTCACCCGCACCTGCTGCGACCTCGTCCGTCCGGACGGGCTGCTCGTCATGGCCACCATCAATCGCACCATGGCCAGTTTCGGCCTCGCCATCGTCGGCGCCGAATATGTGCTGGGCTGGCTGCCGCGCGGCACCCACGACTGGAACAAGTTCGTCACCCCGCGGGAGCTCGAGACGGCCATCGCCGCGGGCGGGCTGCGCGTCTTCGACGACCGCGGCGTCTGGTACAATCTTCTCGCCGGCCGCTGGGAGGAGACCCGCAGCCTCGACGTCAACTACATGATGGCGGCGCGCAAACCGGCATGACGGCTGGATTCCGGCCGCCCGAACGGCGCCGGCGTTCCTTTGCGAAAACCGTAGCCGACACCAAAATTCCACGCTAATCTTCGAGATTATGCGCCGGACGGTCTTCTCGCTCCTCGCCGTCGCGCTGGTCGCAGGGTCCGCGATGGCCCAGTCCGGCGATACGCCGCGCCGCGAGCCGTTCACGCCGGGCCCCCCCGTGGCCCTGCCGGATTGCACCTGCCGGGCGCAGGGGCGTGAATGGGGTCTTGGCCAGACGGTCTGCCTGAAGACCGCGTCCGGCGAGCGCCTGGCCGTCTGCACGATGGATCAGAACGTGACCTCGTGGCGTATTAGCGAGGTCCCCTGCGCCACGTCTTCTTTGAAACCCTGGGTAACGGCGGCCTTGACACAGCGCAATCGGCCGTAAATCCGTAAAAATCGGGGTTGTACAGCTTGAATTTTCCAGGTTACGCTTGTGGTGGCTCTCAGGTTCGGGCGGCAAGGACCTGGCGGCGGATCGAGTGTGCCATGCGCTTGATGCAACGCGGATATTCCTGGTCCGGGGCCCTGACAGGTTCGCAATCGTGCGGAACCGGCAGTGCATACGGAAAGGCTGACCGGCATGTCGATGACGGGGATCGTCAAATTTTTCAACACCGAGAAGGGCTACGGCTTCATCAAGCCTGACGACGGAGGCAAGGACATTTTTGTCCATATCTCGGCCGTCCAGCGCTCAGGGCTCGCCACACTGGCCGAGGGCCAGAAGCTGGAATACGAGCTCGAACCGGATAAGCGCGGCAAAGGACCGAAAGCGGTCAACCTCGCCATCCGTGCCTGAGGCGGCTGTCTGACCGCCAACGATCGCGCCGCACGGCTCTGCGTGCGGCGGGGTCAGTATTGCGCCGTGCCTGCGGCCAGCCTGTCGACCACCCCGGGCGGATCTCGACGATCGCCGTCGATAGGCCTCGTTCCGCGCGCTGCAGGGCGCGCCGGTCGCACGCAAGGCCATGCGCGCTCGCCATGCCGGCGCTTTTCCGGTAACACCGCGGCCATGAACACCGCCGCCAGCACCGATCGCGCCCCCTCGGCCTCGCGCGCCGATATCGTGATTGCCGGTGCCGGCCTTGCCGGCCTCTCGCTCGCGGCCGCGCTGAAAACGAGCCTCGGGACCGACCTCGCCGTCGTCATCGTCGACCCCGCCGCGGCAAGGCCGCCGGCCGAGGACGGCCGCGCCTCCTCGTTCGTCGCCGCCGCGCGACGGCTGCTGGAGACCGTCGGCGCCTGGGACGCGATCGCGCCGGACGCCCAGCCGATCGTCGACATGGTGGTGACCGACAGCCGGACGCTCGACGTGGTCCGCCCGGTCTTCCTCACCTTCGACGGCGATGTCGCGCCCGGCGAAGCCTTTGCCCATATGGCGCCCAACACGACGGTGGCGCGCGCCCTGCGCGGCCGCGCCGAGGCGCTCGGCGTCCAGTTCCGCGCCGCCCGCGTCACCGCCCTCGAGACGACGCCCGGCGCCGCCGCCGTCACTCTCGACGACGGCTCGCGCATCGACGCGAGCCTCATCGCCGCCTGCGACGGCGGCCGCTCGCCGCTGCGCGGCATGGCCGGCATCCGCACGGTCGGCTGGGACTATGGCCAGTCCGGCATCGTCTGCACGGTGGCCCACGAATACGACCATGGCGGCCGCGCCGAGGAGCATTTCCTGCCGGCCGGCCCCTTCGCCATCCTGCCGATGACCGGCCGCCGCTCCTCCATCGTCTGGACCGAGGAGACGGCCCGCGCCGAACGGCTCTGCGCCCTGCCGAAAATACTGTTCCAGGACGAGCTGGAAACCCGCTTCGGCCTGAAGCTCGGCGCGATCGAGGTCGTCGACCAGCCCAGGGCCTATCCGCTCGGCCTGAAGGTCGCCCGCAGCTTCGTCAGCGAGCGGCTGGCCCTCGTCGGCGACGCCGCCCATGTCATTCACCCGATCGCCGGCCAGGGCATCAATATGGGCTTCCGCGACGTCGCGGCGCTCGCCGAGTGCATCGTCGACGCCGCCCGGCTCGGGCTCGACCCGGGCGGGCCGGACGTGCTGGCCCGCTATCAGCGTTGGCGGCGCTTCGACACGGTCGTCATGGGCGCGGCCACCGACGGGCTCAACCGGCTGTTCTCCAACGCCTCCGATCCCTTGCGCTTCGTGCGCGACCTGGGGCTCGGCCTGGTCGACCGCATGCCGGGCCTCAAGCGTTTCTTCATCCGCCAGGCCGCCGGCCTCGGCGGCGAGGTGCCGCGCCTTCTGAAGGGCGAGGCGCTCTAGCCGTCCGGCGCGGGACGCCAGGCGCGGGACTGCCCGGGCATGGTGGTTTTTCCGTAGTTTCCGATCGCCGGCGGACGCCGCACGATCGTCCCGCCAGAATGACTGGCGGGAGGAATTCTCGATGAAAAGAAGCTTGCTCGGCCTCGCGCTGACGCTCCTCGTCGCGACGGGAGCCTTGGCGCAGGGCAACTACATCATCGTCGCCAATGACGAAAAGACCTTCTTCGAGGCCAACGGAACGCGCAACGGCGAGCCCGGCAAGGACACGGTGACGATCGTCGACATCAGCCGGCCGCTCAACCCGCGCATCGTCACCAGCCTGCCGCTGATCAATTCCGTCTTCGGCCCGCCGACCAATCTGCAGATCACCCCCGACGGACGCCTCGCGCTGGTCGCCAATCCCGTCGTGATGAACCAGGACGGCGCCAACTGGCGCGCCGCCCCCGACAACAAGCTGCACGTCATCGACCTCACCGCCGATCCGCCGAAGCTCGTCGAGACGATCACGGTCGGCCGCCAGCCCTCGGGAATGGCGATCTCGCGCCGGGGCGATCTCGCGCTCGTCGCCAACCGCAACGGCAAGAGCGTCTCGGTGCTCACCATATCCGGCACCACGGTGCGCCAGATCGCCGAGATTCCCATGGAGGACGAGGTGGCGGCGGTCGCCATCACCCCCGACGGCCGGCGCGCCTTCGTGGCCAAGAACGCCGCCCACAAGGTGGCCGTGCTGGCGATCGACGGCACCACCGTCACCTATGACAAGAGCCAGGACATGGTCGTCGGCTACGGCGTCTACAATATCGAGACGACGCCGGACGGACGCTATGCGCTCGCCGCCAATACCGGCATCGGCGGCGACGGTCATTCCGACACGATCAGCGTGATCGACGCCCGGGCCAATCCGCCGCGCGTCGTCGACAACGTCAATGTCGGCGACGGGCCGGAGGGTTTCGCGATCGCCCCGAACGGCCGCCACGCGGTCGCGGTGCTGCTGCGCGGTTCGGCCGCCGTGCATTCGTCCTGGTCCTATAGCCGCAACGGCTCGGCGCGGCTGATCCGCATCGGATCGAACGGCCGGCTGACCCCGCTCAACGACGTACCCGCGGGCGCGCTGCCGGAGGGCATCGCCTTCAGTCCCGACAGCCGCTACGTCTTCATCGGCAACTATATCGACCGCAACCTGCAGGTCTTCCGGATCAACGGCGACCGCCTGGTCGACACCGGCGTGAAGCTCGCCCTGCCGGGACAGCCCGCCTCGATCCGCGGCCGGCCCTGACCGCGCTCAGAGCTGCGACGCGAGCCAGTGCAGGTTCGCGTCGCGGAACCCCTGCTCCTCGATCGCCGCCACCGTGTTCTTGACGTAGTCCCGGTTGGCGCCGGAGTGGCCGTGCCCCTGCCGCACGAGATGGAGCTGCTCGTCGGGCTTGAGGCGGCCGGCATACTGGGCATGGCCGCGGTCGGCGATATAGGTGATCGCGCGGACCCGCGGCTCGCCGGGCTGCTGCAGCGTGACGACGCGCTCCACCTCCAGATAGACCGAAGTCACCTGCTCGCGCTCGCGCAGATACTGGATGGTGGCGGCCCGATTCGCCGCGGCGACGCGGAAGGCGATGCCCCGGCAGGCGCCGCCCCGGTCGAGGCCGAGCACCAGTCCCGGCCGTTCCGGCGTGCCGCGATGGACGTGGGAGAAGACGCACAGGGCCCGATGCAGCCCGATCAGCCGCGCCTGCGCCCGTTCGACGAAGTCGAAACCCGGGCGCCACATCAACGAGCCGTAGCCGAAGACCCAAAGATCGCCTTTTTCACCGGTCATCGGGAGCGGCATCGAAATGAGGAAAAGCAGACCGGGTTCTGGTAAAGACCCAGACTTCGCGATGCAAGCCTTGCCCAGGGATCATCACCCATGCCCCGTCTGCGTACCGTCATCCTTCCCCTCGGCGCCGCCGCTCTGGCCTTTGCCGGCTGGACCGCCGTCTGGCACTGGGGCGCCAACCGGGCCGAGGAGATGATCGACCGGGCCATTGCCAGCGAAGCCGCCAATGGCCGGGTGATCCAGTGCGCCGAGCGCACGCGCGGCGGCTATCCTTTCCGGCTGGAGCTCACCTGCGCCAAGCCGGTCGTCGAGCTGCGCGACGAAAGCCAGCCGATGCGCACCATCCGGCTGGAGCGCCTGCAGGCGGTCTCGCAGATCTGGAGTCCCGGCCATGTCATCGCCGAATGGACCGGGCCGCTGACGGCCAGCGTCGAGGGCGATCCGGCCGTCTACAGCGCGCAATGGCGGCTCGCCCAGACCTCGGCGCAGTTGAGCGTCAACGGCTTCGAAAGCTCGAATGTGGTGATCGACGCCTTCCAGCTCTCGCGCGACAGCACCGTGCTCCTGCGCGCAACGCGCGGCGAGCTGCATACCCGGCCGAGCCCGGCCGATCCGGTCAGCCTCGACGTCGTGGCGAACCTGCAGGGCGCCGCCCTCGGCGATGCCGTCCGGCCGCCGGTGGATGCCGAGATCCAGTTCACCGCGCGCAAGCTGCTGCGCAGCCCAAACCGCCCGCAACCGCTGCCGCTGCGCCAGTGGCAGGCCGCCGGCGGCGCCATCGACCTCGTTCTGCTGCGGGTCGCCCAGGCGAATGCCCTGGCGATCGCCAAAGGCAATCTGAAGCTGACCGCCGACGGCAAACCCGACGGCCAGATCGAGCTGCGCGTCGCCAATCTCGAAAGCGCGGTTCAGGCCAACGGCCTCGGCGGCACGGTCGGCGCGATCGTCGCCGGCCTGAATTTCACCAGCCAGCCGACCGATGTCGACGGCCGGCCCGGCCGCCTCCTGACCTTGCGCGCGAGCGATGGCCGGCTGCAGCTCGGGCCAATCCGCATCGGCCTGCCCTCGCTGCTGCCCTGACCTCGGCTTCCGTCCCGTGCAGCGGCGCGCCTCAGGCCGCGCCGGTCGGCTGGGCGAGCACCAGCGCCCAGAACACCCGATAGCGCGAGCCCGGGCGATAGCCGGTGGCAAGGCCGAGCCGGGTCACCGCCGGGTGCAGCATGTTGGCCCGGTGCGGCGGCGAATCGCGCCAGCCGGAAAAGGCTTCGGCGAGCGTCATGTAGCCGGCGGAGGTGTTCTCCACCGCCGCGCCATGGGCATAGCCCTGGGCATTGAGCCGGGCACCGACCGTGCCGGTCCTGACGCCGACCTGGTCGGCCCGCGCCATGGCGCTTGCCTGCGCCTCCGCGATCCGCATCAGCACCGGATCGACGGCCAGCGGGCCGCGGCCGTTGTTGCGCCGGTAGCCGGTGATCATCTCGGCCGCCATGGCCGCATCCACCCGCGCGCCCGCCTCTGCGAGATTGCGATAGAAGCTCGGCTGCCCCGGCGGCGGCGGTGGCGGCGGCGCGGAACAGGCCGACAGAATGAGCAGCGATCCGCCGCCGATCACGATCTGGCGACGTCCCAGGATCCTGTCCGTCGCCTTCAGCTCACGTTCAGCCATTGAACCTTTTCCTGTATGCGCGTCACCCACGTTCGCGCGAGTGATGCGCGCTAAAAGTTAACCGATCCTGTCAAGCCTCTATCAACCCTATGGTGGTTGAGTGACGGCTGGGGACAGATTGGGAAGAGGGACAGGATAGTCTGTATGCCTTGGTATCGATGTGAGGCGCGCGGCCTGGAGGCCGCCGGCGCCGGGAATTCCTTTGCCGCCACCCGCTTCGTCGAAGCCGATGCCGCCGAGACGGCCGCCCTGAACGTGCGCCGGAGTGTCGGCCGTGAACTGGTGCGCCGCGGCGTCGATCCGCTCGCAGCCGAAGCCTGCGTCAAGGTCGACGAGGTGAGAAGGATCGACGAGGAGGACGTGCCCGGCATCGTCGCCCCCGATCTCGTCTGGCTCGCCCGCGCCTGACGGAACACGCACCGCCTGGCGGGGCCTATGGCGGCCCCGCGGCGGCCGGGCACCGGCCGCCGATGCCGCCCGGCGCGAAAGCCTCGAATGTCGGGATCGTCGCGTTACTGGAAGCGCGCCATCGCCGCGCCGAGCACGGGCCCCGGATGACGCGGGCCGCCGGCCTGGACCAGCACCACCGCCCGCTCGCAGCCGGGTGCGAAACGCTCCAGCCGCGAGGCGGTGAAGCTCTGCGCCGCGCCGGTCCATTCGCCGAGCCGGGTCTGCGACCGCACCACATTGCGATATGTGACGGAATGGCCGCGGTTCTCGCCGCGGGAAATGTCCACCGCCTGGCGCGAGGAGACGCCGAGCAGCACGATGCTCGCGGGCTTTTCGGCCGAGACCAGCGGCCCGTCATAAGCCGGCAGCGACACCGTCACCGTGTCGCCGGAATAGCTCAGCGTCACGGGGATGCTCAGCACGCCGGCCTGGCCCGCCGACTGCTCGATGGCCCGCTCGACAGCCGGGCGGTCCGAACCGATCGCATGGGCGACGCCATTGATCACCATTTGCGGGGTATAGACCTGCCGGTCGCCGCGGACATAGGCATAGGCCTTCTGCCGCTTGGCATTGGCCGGATCGGCGAGCGTGTCGCGCCAGCCGAGATAATCCCAATAGTCGACCGGAAAGGTCAGCGCGATGACGTCGGGGCGATCGGCGATCTCGGCGAGATGGCGGTCGGCCGGCGGGCAGGACGAGCAGCCCTGGCTGGTGAACAGCTCGATGACGGCATGGACCTGGCCGCCCGCCTCGACCGGTGCGGCGGTGAGCGGCGCCGTCCTCAGCGCCATCAGGCCGAGCACGGCCACTCCCCAGATCTTCGCCCTCAGCATCGGTCTCCGCCCCGATCCAACCCTACACAGACAGTGCGTTTGTCCTAGCTTGTCGCATGGCGGTCAGGCGAGTCACGGTTGGGTGAAAATCCCACAAGCGCGCGTGATGAGCCGCCAAAAAGCACAGGGGCGGCGACGGCCACGCACCGTCGCCGCCCCGGCATTCAGGCCTCAGGCCGCAAGGTCGCGCAGCACATATTGCAGGATGCCGCCGTTCTTGAAGTAGTCGATCTCGTCCAGCGTATCGATGCGGCAGAGGATCGGCACCTTCTTCACCTTGCCGTCGGAGAAGGTGACCTCGGCCTCCATCTTCTGGCGCGGCTTCACCGTTTCGAGGCCATGGATGGTGACGGTCTCGTCACCCTTCAGGCCGAGCGAGGCCCAGGTCGTGCCCTCTTCCAGCGTGAACGGCACGATGCCCATGCCGACGAGGTTCGAGCGGTGGATGCGCTCGAAGGACTGCGCGATGACCGCGCGCACGCCGAGCAGGTTGGTGCCTTTGGCCGCCCAGTCGCGCGACGAGCCGTTGCCGTATTCGACGCCGGCGAAGACGACGAGCGGCACCTTTTCCTGGCGATACTTCATCGCCGCGTCGTAGATCGGCATCTCCTCCTTGGACGGATAGTGGATCGTATAGCCGCCTTCGCGGCCGTTGGGCCCCATCATGAAGTTGCGGATGCGGATATTGGCGAAGGTGCCGCGCATCATCACTTCATGGTTGCCGCGCCGGGTGCCGTACTGGTTGAAGTCGGCGACCTCGACCTTGTGGTCGATAAGGTACTTGCCCGCCGGGCTCGCCGCCTTGATCGAACCGGCCGGCGATATGTGGTCGGTGGTGATCTTGTCGCCGAACAGGCCGAGGATGCGCGCGCCCTTGATGTCGCTGATCGCCGCCGGCTTCATGCCCATGCCGACGAAATAGGGCGGGTTCTGCACGTAGGTCGACTTGTCGTCCCAGCTGTAGGTCTGGCCGGCAGGCGCCTTGACCTTGGCCCAGTTGGCATCGCCCTTGAACACGTCGGCGTATTTTTCCTTGAACAGCTTCTTGGTGACGTTCTTGGCGATGAAGGCCTGAATTTCCTTCGACGACGGCCAGATGTCCTTCAGGTAGACCGGCTGGCCCTTCTTGTCGGTGCCGAGCGGATCCTTGGTGAGGTCGAGCTGGACCGAGCCGGCCAGCGCATAGGCGACCACCAGCGGCGGCGAGGCGAGATAGTTCGCCTGCACGTCGGGCGACACGCGGCCCTCGAAGTTGCGGTTGCCCGAGAGCACCGCCGCGGCGATCAGGCCCTGGTCGTTGATCGCCTTGGAGATCTCCGCCGGCAGCGGACCGGAATTGCCGATGCAGGTGGTGCAGCCGAAGCCGACCAGGTTGAAGCCGAGCTTGTCGAGGTCCTTCTGCAGACCCGAATTGGCGAGATAGTCGGCCACGACCTGCGAGCCGGGAGCGAGCGAGGTCTTCACCCACGGCTTGGTCTTCAGCCCCCGGGCGACCGCGTTGCGGGCCAGCAGGCCGGCGGCGAACAGCACGGCCGGGTTCGACGTATTGGTGCAGGAGGTGATGGCGGCGATCGCGACGTCGCCGTGGCCGAGCGTGAAGTCGCGGCCCTCAACCTTGACGCGGCGCGAGATCTCGGCCGCCTTCTTGTAGTCGGTCTCCATGGCGGCGGCGAAGCCGGCGCCGACCGCCTCCAGCGCGACACGGCCCTCGGGACGCTTCGGACCGGCCATGGACGGCACCACCGTGCCGAGATCGAGCTCGAGCGTGTCGGTGAAGACCGGGTCGGGCATCGTCCTGGTACGGAACAGGCCCTGGGCCTTGGCATATTTCTCGACGAGGGCGATGCGCTGGCTCTTGCGGCCCGACGTGGTCAGATAGTTCAGCGTCTCCTCGTCGATCGGGAAGAAGCCGCAGGTCGCGCCGTATTCCGGCGCCATGTTGGCGATGGTGGCGCGGTCGGCCAGCGTCATGTTGTTGAGGCCGTTGCCGAAGAACTCGACGAACTTGCCGACCACGCCCTTCTTGCGCAGCATCTGGGTGACGGTCAGCACCAGGTCGGTCGCGGTCACGCCTTCCTTCAGCTTGCCGGTCAGCTTGAAGCCGATCACCTCGGGCAGCAGCATGGACTGCGGCTGGCCGAGCATGGCGGCCTCTGCCTCGATGCCGCCGACGCCCCAGCCGAGCACGGCGAGGCCGTTGACCATGGTGGTGTGGCTGTCGGTGCCGACCAGCGTATCGGGATAGGCGACCTCGACCGTCTCGGACTTCTTCTTGCCGCCGACGATGCGCGTCACCTTCTCCTTGCGGGTCCAGACCGTCTGGGCGAGGTATTCCAGGTTGACCTGATGGCAGATGCCAGTGCCAGGCGGCACCACCGAGAAGTTCTTGAACGCCTGCTGGCCCCATTTCAGGAAGCGGTAGCGCTCGCCGTTGCGCTGATATTCGAGGTCGACGTTCTTCTTGAAGGCCTTGGCCGAGCCGAACTCGTCGACGATCACCGAATGGTCGATGACCAGGTCGACCGGCACCAGCGGGTTGATCTTCTGCGGATCGCCGCCGAGCGCCTTCATCGCATCGCGCATGGCGGCGAGGTCGACCACCGCCGGAACGCCAGTGAAGTCCTGCATCAGCACGCGCGCCGGGCGGAAGGCGATTTCCTTGCCGGCCTTGCCCTTGTCCTTCAGCCAGGCGGCCACCGCCTGGATGTCGGCCTTGGTGACCGAGCGGCCGTCCTCGGCGCGCAGCAGGTTCTCGAGCAGCACCTTCATCGAGAAAGGCAGCGCCGCAATGCCCTTCAGCCCGTTCTTCTCGGCATCCTTCAGACTGTAATAGATGTAGCTCTTGGTACCGACCTTGAGCGTCTTGCGGGCCTTGAAGCTGTCGAGCGACATGGGGCGATGATCCCTTCGAGTAGGAAGGCCGACATCGCGTCCGAAGTTCCCGGCGCAGTCCGTGGACCAGAGTGGGCGCGGCGACCAATCGGCGGCGTTATAGAGGGATTCCAATCAACCCGCCATATGGCTAGCGGCAATGATCGGCCCTGCACGCTCACTCTTTCGTCGCGGGGCATCCGCCGTCCGCGGGAGGCCCCGTGCCCGCGCTGGCAGCCGGCATCGCTCCGGCCGCAGCCGAACCCTATTCATGGTGCGCAACTGCCTCTAAGAACGAGCCATGATGCGCCTTCATGCCGAGGCCCTCGCCTGTCAGCGCGGCGGCCGGACCGTGTTCCGGGATTTGAGCTTTCAGGCCGAGGCCGGAGAAGCCCTGCAGGTGGTCGGCCGCAACGGCGCCGGCAAATCGAGCCTGCTGCGCATGATCGCCGGCCTCGTGCCGGTGGCGGCGGGAGCGATCCGGCTCGACGGCGGCGATCCCGAAGCCTCGATCGGCGAGCAGGCCCATTATTGCGGCCATCAGGACGCCTTCAAGCCGGCCCTGACCGTGAAGGAGAATCTCGCCTTCTGGACCGCCTTCCTCGGCGGGCCGGCGACCGGAGACGATCTGCTCGCAGCCCTCGCCCGCCTCGGCCTCGACCATCTCGCCGACCTGCCGGCCGGCTATCTCTCCGCCGGCCAGCGCCGGCGCCTGGCGCTCGCCCGACTCGTCAGCATCGCCCGCCCGCTCTGGCTCCTGGACGAGCCGACCGCCGCGCTCGACCAGGCGAGCCAGCAGGTGCTCGCCAGCCTCATGGCGGCGCACCTGGCCGGCGGCGGGCTGATCCTCGCCGCCACGCACGGGCCGCTCGGCATCGCCGCGCGCGCGCTCGTGGTCGGTCCCGCGCCATGACCGGTCCGTTGAAGGCGCTGTTCCTGCGCGATCTCCGGCTCGCCGCCCGCATCGGCGGCGGCGCCATGGTCGGCGTCGTCTTCTTCCTGTCGGTCGTGACCATCGTGCCCTTCGGCGTCGGCCCCGACATGAACCTGCTCGCCCGCATCGGCCCGGCCATCCTGTGGATCGGCGCCCTGCTGGCGAGTCTTCTCGGCCTCGACCGGCTGTTCCAGGCCGATGCCGACGACGGCTCGCTCGACCTGATGATGATGGCCGGCACGCCGCTCGCGCTCACCGTTCTCGTCAAGACCGCGGCCCATTGGCTGGCGACCGGCCTGCCCCTGGTGATCGCCGCGCCCGTGCTCGGCCTTTTGATGAACGTGCCAGCCGAGGCCATGGCGGCGGTCGCTCTGACGCTCGTCGCCGGCACGCCGGCGTTGACCGGGCTCGGCACGATCGGCGCGGCGCTCTCCGTCGGCCTGCGCCGCGGCGGCCTGCTCATGGCCGTGCTGGTGCTGCCGCTGTGCATTCCGGTTCTGGTCTTCGGCGTCGCCGCCACCCAGGCGGCGATCGCCGGCCCGGCGCCCTTCGGGCCGCCCTTCGCCATTCTGGCGGCGCTGTCGCTGGCAAGCCTGGTGCTCGGCCCGGTGGCCGCGGCGGCGGCGCTGAAGTTCGGCCTCGAATGAACGCCCGGCCCGCTCGGGTGCGTCCGCGCCGGCCCGGTCTTGTTCTCGCCGCATCGCGGCGTGACAGTGTTCCGGCTGCCCATCCGGGTGTCGCGATGTCGAAGACCGCCCCGATCCCCATGCCGAGCACTTGAGCGGCCTTCGAAAGCAAGGACGACACCCGCCATCCCAATGGTTCGGTGTCCGGTTTTTCGAGAGGTCCGCCGCGCGCGCATCCGTCGCATGCAGCGCCGGATCACAAAAAACGCCGGCACTGGCAGGAGACCTGTCATGCACCGTCCGATCCTGGCCGCCTCCCTCCTTGTCCTGTCCGGCTGCAACAGCCAGCCGGATCTGGTCGTGGTCTCGCCGCCGATCCAGGCCGAGACGACGGCGATCTGCGCCACGACCGGGCGCGGCGCGCGCATCCATGTCACCGCCAGCAACAATTCGCCGCGGCCGATGATCTGCCAGGTCGCCTGCTCGTTCGAGCGACCGGGCGGCGAAACGGGGCAGGTCGTCTGCGACGGGGCGGTGGCCGGCAATGCCGATGCCGCCCCATTCTGCGAAAACATCGACCGGAACCGGCGCGTGCGGCGGCTGACCGGTACGCTGGTCGACTGCACCTTCGCCCGGGAGCCGGGCTGATGCCGGTGATCAGGCCGGGCTCGTCCGCTGCCAGGCGGCGGGCATCAGGCCGATGAAGCCGTCGAGCCAGGCGACGAGCCGCGGGTGATCCGCCCGCCAGGCGCCATCGAAGCGGATGTCCTGGTAGCCGAGGGCGCAGGCGAGCGCGAGCGTGCCGACATGAATGTCGAGCGTGGGCGGCTCCGCCTCCAGCCGCGCCATGGCGCGAGCGACCTTGCCGCCCTGGTGGTCGAGCCAGCGCGGTTCGCGCCGGTCCTCGGGCCGGAACATCGCCTCGTAGCGCTGCAGGATGAGCGCGTCGAGAACGCCGTCGGCGAGCGCCTGCAGCGTCAGCACGGCGATCCGTGCCCGCGGTTCGGCCGGAATGATCTTGTTTCCGCCGGCTTCCATATCCAGATATTCGACGATCACGCGGCTGTCGTAGACGACCGATCCGTCGTCGAGCACCAGGGCGGGAATCTTGCCGAGCGGGTTCTGCTCGCGCAGGATGTCGCCGGCATCCATCGTATCTGCCGTCTCGACGATCACCCGGTCGGCAAGACCGAGATGGTCGAGTGCGAGTTTGACCTTGCGGCCGAACGGCGAAAGCGGAGAAGAGCGCAGAACGAGCGGCATGCCCTGGAGCTTCCTGTGTCTTTGGGAAATGGCGGCGGGACCCTGCGCAGGCGGCCGCCGGCCGGTCAAGAGGCCGGCGCCCGAACCGCCCCGCGCCCGTGACCGGAATTCATCGGGGCCGGCAAACCGGCCTCGTCGTCTTGCCGCGCCGCGCCGGCGCCCTCATAATTGCCGTTCGCTTCGAAGCTGAGCCACATGAAGATTGAATCGCCCTATTTCGACCGCATCCGCGTCAAGCCGGAAGACGACCGCCGCGCCAAGGCACGTCCCGGCATGCGCGTCTGCGGCGCTCCCGGCTGCGACTGCGAAGCGACGCACCGCGCTCCGCTCGGCCGCGACCGCGAGGGCGAGTTCGTCTGGTTCTGCCTCGACCACGTGCGCGAGTACAACGCCACCTACAACTATTTCGCCGGCATGAACGATGCCGCCGTCGCCGCCTATCAGAAGGACGCGCTGACCGGCCACCGGCCGACCTGGAACATGGGCGTCAACGCCTGGAGCCGCGGCGGCCGGCGCGCCGGGCCGGAGGTCCATATGGGCCCGCGCGGCGCGGCCGACCCCTTCGGCATCTTCGAGGGCGAGGCCTGGCGACCCGCCGGCAGCCACCAGGCCGAGCCGGAGGGCGGACGGATGATCCGCAATGCCGAGCGCAAGGCGCTCAGCGCGCTCAACCTCGACGTGCATGCCACCGCCGCCGAGATCAAGGCGCGCTTCAAGGAGCTCGCCAAGCGGCTGCATCCGGACGCCAATGGCGGCGACCGGTCGCGGGAGGACAAGCTGCGTGAGATCATCCAGGCCTACAACTATTTGAAGCAGGCTGGCTTCTGCTGATCGGACGCATCAATAATGCGAATGGCATTCCCGCATGTGGCGGCCTTCCGGGCGCGACCCGCGATCTGATAAGGTCCTGCCGATCTTTTTAAGGAAACGGCTCGCCGCTGAAGGAGCGGCATCGGAGGTATTCGTGACAGTGCAGCCTGAAAAGGGTACCGGGACCCCGGATACCACGGTGTCGGTGCGCAAGGTGTTTGGCATCGATTCGGATATGACCGTGCCGGCCTATTCCAAGCCCGACGACCATGTTCCCGACCTTGATCCGGACTACCTGTTCGACAAGCCGACGACGCTCGCGATCCTCGCAGGCTTCGCCCACAACCGTCGCGTCATGGTGTCCGGCTTCCACGGCACCGGCAAGTCGACCCATATCGAACAGGTCGCGGCCCGGCTGAACTGGCCCTGCGTGCGCGTCAATCTCGACAGCCACGTCTCGCGCATCGATCTCGTCGGCAAGGACGCGATCGTGCTCAAGGACGGCAAGCAGGTCACCGAGTTCCGGGACGGCATCCTGCCCTGGGCCTACCAGCACAATGTGGCGCTCTGCTTCGACGAATACGACGCCGGCCGCCCGGACGTGATGTTCGTCATCCAGCGCGTCCTGGAATCCTCCGGCCGCCTGACCCTGCTCGACCAGAGCCGGGTGATCCGCCCTCATCCGGCCTTCCGCCTGTTCGCCACCGCCAACACGGTGGGCCTCGGCGACACGACCGGCCTCTATCACGGCACGCAGCAGATCAACCAGGCGCAGATGGACCGCTGGTCGATCGTCACCACGCTGAACTATCTGCCGCACGACAACGAGGTCGGCATCATCCTGGCCAAGGCCAAGAATTTCGCCAAGACCACCGAGGGCCGCGACCAGGTGAACAAGATGGTGCGCGTGGCGGATCTCACCCGCAACGCCTTCATGAACGGCGACCTGTCGACGGTCATGTCGCCGCGCACCGTGCTGACCTGGGCCGAGAATGCCGACATCTTCAAGGATATCGGCTTTGCCTTCCGGCTGACCTTCCTGAACAAGTGCGACGAGATGGAGCGGACCCTGGTGGCCGAGTTCTATCAGCGCTGCTTTGGCCAGGAGCTGCCGGAAAGCGCCGTCAACGTGGCGCTGAGCTGACGGAGGCCGGGCGGTGCGCGTCGTCGAAGAACGGACGACAGGCGAAACCGCCCGAACCGTCGCCAAGGGGCTTTCGGCGTACAATACGGCGAAGGCCGGTCCGCCGCGCTACAAGCGTTTCGCCGTGTCGGTGCGTGACGAGCGGAACGCCATCCGCGGCGGCATCGTCGGCTACACGGTCTGGAACTGGTGCTTCGTCGAGATGCTCTGGCTTGACGAAGCGGCCCGCAGCGGCGGTCTCGGCACCGAGCTGCTGCAGCGGGTGGAGAACCGGGCCATGCGGCTGGGCGCAAGGCACGTCTTTCTCGATACGTTCAGCTTCCAGGGCGACGGATTCTATCAGCGCCTCGGCTACGAGGTCTT
This sequence comes from Phreatobacter sp. AB_2022a, assembly GCF_026847585.1. Lineage (NCBI taxonomy): Bacteria > Pseudomonadati > Pseudomonadota > Alphaproteobacteria > Hyphomicrobiales > Phreatobacteraceae > Phreatobacter > Phreatobacter sp. AB_2022a. Next base: position 52,174 of record NZ_JAPSET010000012.1, on the reverse strand, counting down.
CGGCGAGCTGACCGATTTTCCGCCCGGCGAGCGCCGCATCTGGTTGAAGAAGGATCTTCCGTGAGTTCCAATTCCAAGGCCAAGCCATCACAGAAGGAAAGTCCGACCGAACCGTTCAAGCGGTCGGTGGCCTCGTGCATGCGCGCCATTGCCCGGCGCGAGGACCTCGAAGTGACCTATGCGGCCGACAAGCCGGGCCTTGCCGGCGACAAGGCGCGCCTGCCCGAGCCGCCGCGCAAGCTGTCGCCCCATGACGCGGCCATCGTGCGCGGCCATGGCGACGCCATGGCGCTGCGGCTTGCCGTCCACAATCCGAAGGTCCACCGCGCCATGGCACCGGACGGCCAGGCGGCCCGCGCGGTGTTCGAGGCGGTCGAGACCGCCCGCATCGAGGCGATCGGCGCCAACCGCATGGCCGGCGTCTCCAAGAACCTGACGGCGCGGCTCGAGGATCATTATCACCGTCTCGGCAAATACGAGGACATCACCGACAAGGCCGATGCGCCGATCGAGGACGCGCTGGCCCTGATGGTGCGCCAGCGCCTCACCGGCCTCGAACCGCCCGGCCAGGCCGCCCGGATCGTCGACCTCTGGCGCGAGACGATCGAATCCAAGGCCGGCAAGAACCTGGAAAACCTGGTCGGCCTCGAAAACGACCAGCGCGCCTTCGGCAAGGCCGTCCGCGACCTGCTCGTCTCCCTCGACATGGGCGACGAGAAGGGCCAAGCCGACGAGAACGACGAGGACGACAAGGACAGCCAGGAGCAGGAATCGCCCGAATCCGGCGAGAGCCCCGACAGCCAGCAGGACGAATCCTCCGACGGCATGCAGATGGAGGAATCCGAGCAGATGTCGGACGAGGCGCCCGACGGCGCCGAGGAGGCATCCGACGCCCAGGCCGCCGAGCTGCCCGACGAGAACGACATGGGCGACGCCGACGAGGCGAGCGAGCCCTGGCGGCCGAAAAATCAGGGCAGCGAGAAGAAGGGGCCCGACTATCGGCCCTTCACCGCCAAGTTCGACGAGATCGTCGATGCCCAGGATCTCTGCGACACGGAAGAGCTCGACCGCCTGCGCGCCTATCTCGACAAGCAGCTCGCCCATCTCGGCCCGGTCGTGGCCCGGCTCGCCAACCGCCTGCAGCGCCGCCTGATGGCGCAGCAGAACCGGGCCTGGGACTTCGATCTCGAGGAGGGCGTGCTCGACCCTTCGCGGCTGCCGCGGGTCATCATGGACCCGATGGCCGCGCTGTCGTTCAAGCGCGAGCGCGACACCAATTTCCGCGACACGGTGGTGACGCTGCTGCTCGACAATTCCGGCTCGATGCGCGGCCGCCCGATCACGGTCGCCGCCACCTGCGCCGACATCCTGGCGCGCACGCTCGAGCGCTGCGGCGTGAAGGTCGAGATCCTCGGCTTCACCACGCGCGCCTGGAAGGGCGGCCAGTCACGCGAGTTCTGGCTGCAGAACGGCAAGCCGGCCAATCCGGGCCGGCTCAATGACCTGCGCCACATCATCTACAAGTCGGGCGATGCGCCCTGGCGCCGCGCACGCAAGAATCTCGGCCTGATGATGCGCGAGGGCCTGCTGAAGGAGAATATCGACGGCGAGGCGCTCGACTGGGCCCACAAGCGGCTCCTGGCCCGCACCGAGCAGCGCAAGATCCTGATGATGATCTCGGACGGCGCTCCCGTCGACGATTCCACGCTGTCGGTGAACCCCGGCAACTATCTGGAGCGGCACCTGCGCTGGGTGATCGAGGAGATCGAGACGCGCTCGCCGGTCGAGCTCATCGCCATCGGCATCGGCCACGACGTCACCCGCTACTATCGGCGCGCCGTCACCATCGTCGACGCCGAGGAACTGGGCGGCGCCATGACCGAGAAGCTCGCCGAGCTGTTCGACGAGTCGACCGGCGGCGCGGAGCCGGCCGCGCCGCCGCGCCGCAAGGTCGCCTGATGCGCATGCAGGACCGCGACGGTCCGCCAGCCGCTCCGTCCGCCGAACCGCTGTCAGCGGATCTGCGCCTGTCCCGCCGCCGGCTTCTTGCCACCGGCGCCGGGGCCGCTCTCGCGGCCCTGGCCGGAGCGGGACGGGCCGCGGCCCAGCCGGCCCGCGCCGTCGGCACCGACATCACCATCCGCTCCTTCCCGATCAACGCCTTCTCGCCGGGCCAGCCGACGCGCACGGCCTTCGGCCGCCTCGAATTTCGCGGCGGCCTCGAGCTGCAGTCCGACTATCGCGGCTTCGGCGGCCTGTCCTCGATCCGCACGGACGCGACAGGCCAGCGGCTGACCGCCGTCACCGACAAGGGCCAGTGGCTCGGCGCGCGGCTCGAGACCGAGGGTGGCAAGCTCACCGGCCTTTCCCAGGCCCGCATGGCGCCGATCCTCGGGCCGAACGGCCGCCCGCTGGCCGAAACCGGCAATTGGGACACCGAGGCGCTCTGGATCGAGGGCGGCACGGCCTATGTCGGCGTCGAGCGCACGCATCGCATCTTCCGCTTCGACAGTTTCGGCCGCGACGGCTTCGCCGCGCGCGGCACCGCGATCGCGGTGCCCATGGGCAACCGGCGCCTGCCGGGCAATGGCGGCATCGAGGCGCTCGGCGTGCTGCCGCGGCCCTCGCCCCTCGCCGGCACGCTGATCGCGATTTCCGAGCGCGGCCTCAACGAACGCGGCGACATCAGGGGGTTCCTGATGACGCCGACGCCCGCCGAGTTCTTCGTCAAGCGCACCAACGAGTTCGACATCACCGACCTCGCCTTCCTGCCTGGCGGCGACCTGCTCATCCTGGAGCGCTGGTTCTCGGTCTGGCGCGGCCTCGGCATGCGCATCCGGCGCATCGACACGGCTGGCATCCGTCCCGGTGCGACCGTCGACGGGCCGATCGTGGTCTCGGCCGATCTCGGCTCGCAGATCGACAATATGGAGGGGCTGAGCGTGCACCGCGACAGCCAGGGCGAGACCGTCCTGACGCTGGTCTCCGACAACAACTTCTCGTTCCTGCAGCGCACCGTGCTGTTGCAGTTCACCTTCAAGGGCTGAACCGGAGAGCGCCGCAGCGGCATCCGAGATTCCCTCTGGAACATCGGCCCGAAGTCGTGTATAGGCTCGCGACTTGACGATTTGCGTGCCGCTGGCCCTGGAGCCCTGTGGCCCCGCTGGAGAGAGTTCCATGGCCGTTCCGAGAAGAAAAACATCGCCGTCGCGTCAGGGCATGCGCCGCTCGCACGACGCCATCAAGGCTCCGACCTATGTCGAGGACAAGGACTCGGGCAATCTGCGCCGTCCGCACCATGTCGACCTGAAGACCGGCATGTATCGCGGCAAGCAGATCCTGAAGCCGAAGGCCACCAGCAACGACTGAGCGCCGGCGGCAACGCTGCGCAGGCGACAAAAAAGCCGGTCTCGCGACCGGCTTTTTGCTTTTGTGCGGGAGGCTTGGCTCAGGCGCCGGTATCGGCCTTGAAGCCGGCCGCCTCGATGCCGGCGATCGCCGCGAGCTCGTCATTGTCCGAGGTGTCGCCGGAAATGCCGACGGCGCCGATCAGCGCGCCCGCCGCGTCGCGGATCAGGACGCCGCCCGGCACCGGCGTCAGCCGGTCGCGGCTGAGGCCGCCGAGCGCGGTGATGAAGTGCGGCCGCTCGACCGCGAATTTCTGCAGGGCGCGGCCGCCGACTCCGACCGCCACGCAGCCATAGGCCTTGCCATGGGCGATGTCGGCGCGCAGCAGGGCATTGTTGTCTTCCACCACGGTCATGCGCACCGCCCCGCGGGCATCGACGACGACCACGCCGATCGGCTTGAAATTTTTCTCGCGGGCGAAGGCCAGCGCCTTGTCGACGATGGTGCGGACCGAGGCGAGTGTCAGCTGGGTCATAGGCGTCTCCAGACAGGTATTAGGACAGCAATAAAGCCCTGCGCCATGCGCGGAACGACGGTCCTTCCGGAGCCATGGCGCAACCGGGGACGCTTGTGTTAGGCCTGCGACAATAGGCCGGCCCTGCTTGCCGGTCATGACAGGTTTCGGCCGTCAGCGGAAGGCCGGGCCGCATGGAGGACGCCAATGACCGCCCAGCTGCGTGACTTCCACAAGCCTGGCCGCTCGCCCGTCTATGCCACCGAGGCGATGGCGGCGACCTCCCATCCGCTGGCCACGGCAGCGGCCATCGAGATGATGCGGGCCGGCGGCACGGCCGCCGACGCAGCCATTGCCGCGGTGGGGGTGATGGCCGTGGTCGAGCCGCACATGACCGGCATCGGCGGCGACTGTTTCGCGCTGGTCTCGCGCCCGGGCAAGCCGATCTGGGGCTACAACGGCTCCGGACGCGCCGGGCGGGCGGCGAGCGCCGCCGCGCTGCGCGATCAGGGCCTGACCACGATCCCGATCGATTCCGTGCACGCCGTCACCGTTCCGGGCGCCATCGAGGCCTGGGAGACCATCCTGAAGACCCACGGCCGGTTCGACCTCGGCCGCGTGCTGGAGCCGGCGATCCGCTACGCCCGCGACGGCTGGCCGGTCGCGCCGCGCGTCGCCTTCGACTGGGCGGCCGACGAGGCGGCGCTCGCCAAGGACGAGGGCGCGCGCCGCCACTATCTGCTGAACGGCCGCGCGCCGCGCGCCGGCGAGCGCATGGCGAGCCCGGCCCTGGCCGAGACCCTCCAGACCATCGCGCGCGAGGGCGCCAAGGGCTTCTACGAAGGCCGGGTCGCCGAGGACATCGTCCGCACCGTCCGCGCCAAGGGCAGCGTCCTGACTCTCGAGGACCTCGCCAGCCACCATGGCACGGTCGAGACGCCGGCCCGTTCGACCTACAAGGGCGTCGAGGTGGTGGAGCTGCCGCCGAACGGCCAGGGCATCACCGCGCTGATCCTGCTCAACATCCTCGAGAACTTCGACCTGCGCAGCCTCGACCCGCAATCGCCGGAACGGCTGCATCTCGGCATCGAGGCCGCCCGCCTCGCCTATGCGGTGCGCGACCAGCACATTGCCGATCCCGCCCATATGCGCTTCAGCGTCGACCAGCTGACCAGCAAGAGCTTCGCCAAGAAGCTCGCCGCCATGATCGATCCGGGCCGGCGCACGCCGCTGCTGGTGCCGCCGCCGCCGACATCGGACACGATCTACTGCACCATCGTCGACCGCGACCGCATGGCGGTGTCCTTCATCAACTCGATCTTCCACCATTTCGGCGCGAAGATCTGCACGCCCGACACCGGCATCCTCCTGCAGAACCGCGGCGCCAGCTTCCGCCTGGAGGACGACCACGCCAACTGCCTCGGATCGGCCAAGCGTCCGATGCACACGATCATCCCGGCCATGCTGGTCGAGAACGGCGAGGTCACCACCAGCTTCGGCGTCATGGGCGGCTCATACCAGTCCTCCGGACACGCCCATGTCGTCGCCAACATGTTCGACTACGGCATGGACCCGCAGGCGGCGATCGATGCGCCGCGCGCCTTCTTCGAGGGCGAGAAAACCACGGTCGAGCCGACCTGGCCGGACGCCACGATCGCCCGGCTGGCGGCCATGGGCCACGATGTCGAGATCACCACCAAGCCGATCGGCGGCGGCCAGATGATCCGCATCGACCGCTCCGGCTTCCTGATCGGCGGCTCGGATCCGCGCAAGGACGGCTCGGCGCTCGGCTACTGAGCGCCCTTCAAACCTTTCGGCTGACCAGCCGGCCACGGCCGGCCGGTCCGCTGCGCCTGCCCTGATATTGCGCCTCGGCGGTGGCGACGCGCTGCCGGCGCGTCACGGAGGTTTCCGGCTGCGGCATCACCTCGGCCAAAAGGTGCGTGGCGAAAACCGAGGTCAGCGGCCGGTTGACGATGCGCCGCTCGATGGTCGGGCGCACCACGACGACGACCTCCTCGGTCGGCTCGGCGGCCATTTCCCGCTCGCCGCCGCTGCGCTCGTCCCGCCGCTGATCGACCGGCCGGCGGTCGGTCCAGCGTCGACCGTAGGTGATCGTCGTATCGGCACCGACGCCGCGGATCGCCATGACTGCTCCTGAATGCGACCGGCGGGATGCCGGCCGGCGTCACGGCGCAAGAGCCGTGCCCATCCGATCCGTTCCGGATTGGCACAGTGTGTTAACAACCGGCCGCTTCGCAAGCCCGCCGCAAACCGAGCCTTTGCCTGGGCGGAAGTGATCCGCGCGGGTCGATACGCTTCATTCATCATTTATGCCCGATGATGGCAGGCGGCGGGCTTAGGCCGGGGTGGATAAAGCTGTGGACAGGGCGGACGGGGTGAGCGCGGTGTCGGGCGCTCAGGATCCCGAAGCATCGATCGATCTTGGGGCGGGCGCCGCGCTGGTGCCGTCCCAGTGTGCAACCTATGAATGGGCCGTACCGTCGGACCGGCTGAGCTGGAGCGCGGAGGCGCCTGCCATGTTCGGGGTCGAGGATTTCGCGCCTTTCGGCACCGGACGCGGGTATGCGCGCATGCTGGCGGCCGAGTCGCCGGCCGGCCGCTACGAGGCGGTGGTCAATTCACCCGGCACCGATCAGGGCGAAGGCGTCGCCTATGCGATCGAATATGCCCTCTCGCCACGGCCCGGTCTCGTCCATTGGGTCGAGGATACCGGCCGCTGGTTCGCCTCCAGCGAAGGCCGGCCGCTGCGCGCCGAGGGCACCGTCAGGATCATCACCGACGAGAGCGACGCGCGCCGCCGGCATGCCGCGGCCAATGCCGTCGATCCCTTGACCGGCCAGCTCTCGCGCACCCGCTTCCTGGAGGTGCTGGCCGCGACCCTCGACGATATCGGCAAGGTGCGCGGGTCGATCGGCCTCCTGGTCGCCGGCATCGACAATCTCGCCCGCATCAACGAGGCCTATGGTTTCGACGAGGCCGACAACATCATCGCCGCCGTCGGCCGCCGCATCCGCTCGCGCATGCGCGGCGGCGACCTGATCGGCCGGCTCTCCGGCAACAAGTTCGGCATCATCATGCGCAACTGCCAGCCGGACGACATGGCGACCGCTGCCGAACGGATCCTGGCGAGCGTGCGCGACGAGGTCTTCGCAAGCCCCGCCGGCCCGGTATCGGTCACCGTCACCATGGGCGGCGTGATCGCCCCGCGCCATGCCCGCGACGCGGCCACGGCTCTCGCCCGCGCCCAGGAAGCCCTCGACGGCGTGAAGACGCGCCGGCGCGGCGTCTTCCAGGCCTACCTGCCCAATCTGGAGCGCGAGCAGAGCCGGCGCGAATACCGGCGCGTCACCGACGAGATCGTCGGCGCGCTCGAGCAGAACCGGATCAGGCTCGCCTTCCAGCCGATCGTCGCGGCGAAACCGCCCTACAGGACGGTGTCCTATGAATGCCTGCTGCGGATCAGCGCCGCGGACGGCACGCTGCTGCCCGCCGCGACCATCGTGCCGGTGGCCGAGAAGCTCGGGCTGATCCGGCTCATCGACCAGCGCGTCCTGGATCTTGCCATCGACGAGCTGGCGGCCGCCCCCGGGCTCCACCTGTCGATCAACGTCTCGCCGGCGACCGCCATGAGCCAGGACTGGGCAGATGCGCTCGCGGCCAGGGTCAAGGCATGCCCGGACCTTGCCGGCCGCCTCACCGTCGAGATCACCGAGACCGACGCCATTGCCGATGTCGAGGATACCCGCCGCTTCGTTGCCCGGGTCCAGGCGCTCGGCATGCAGGTCGCGATCGACGATTTCGGCGCCGGCCACACCTCGTTCCGCAACCTGCGCCAGCTGCGCGTCGACCGGGTCAAGATCGACGGTGCCTTCGTCGAGAATTTCGAGCGGTCGGCCGACGACCGCCACTTCGTCATGACGCTGCTCGGGCTGGCCCGCCACATGGGGCTCGCGACCGTCGCCGAGTGGGTGCCGAACGAAACGGTCGCCGAAGCGCTCGCAGCGCTCGGCTGCGACTATCTGCAAGGAGCCCATTCGGGCCTCGCCAGCGAGGCGCGGCCCTGGCGCGACCATGCCGCCCGGGCCTGAACGCTCCGCCGCATCTATTTGCGCGACAGGCTCTCGAGCTTGCGCTGCATTTCCGCGAGCTGATGCTTCAGCTCGTCGATGTCGCCGTCCTTCGGCGACGCGTCCGGCGCGGCGGCCGGGGCCGGGCGCCTATCCTCCGGCGCCGGTTCGGCGCTCGGCCGCTCCTCGCGCTTGGCGAAGGGCGAGAACATGGCGAAGGCGCGTTCGAACAGCTCCATATTGCGCCGCACATTGGCTTCGAACGGCTGGACCAGGGGATTGGCGCCGAAAGCCGAGCCGAGCTGCTGGCGCAGCCGGTCCTGCTCCTTCGAGAGGCTGTCGATCGACAGCTCCAGGAAGCGCGGCACCAGCAGTTGCATGCTGTCGCCATAGAAGCGGATCAGCTGGCGCAGGAAGGCGACCGGCAGCATGTTCTGCCCGTCCTTGTTCTCCTGCTCGAAAATGATCTGTGCAAGCACTGATCGGGTAATGTCGTCACCGGTCTTGGCATCGTAGACGACGAAATCGGTGCCTGCCTTGACCATCACGGCCAAGTCCTCGAGCGTCACGTAGGTCGAGGTGCTGGTGTTGTAGAGACGCCGGTTGGCGTATTTTTTGATCGTGACCAGGTCGTTCTTGGCCATCGTTCCCCTCGGTCTGGGTGCGGTGGCCCCGATACCGCCGCATGCCATCATTTCATCACGTTATGACGTTTCCGCACGACCTGCTACGGTTTTGTGCAGCGCCAATCGTGCATGGCTCCCGTCGTATGATCGGCTCGGTTGACACATCGCCGATATCGTCGACATGGTCTCATTCGACACAGATGCCGGCCGCGGCCTCGCGGAGGCCTGGTGAGATGAGGAGACACAAGTCATGTCCGAGCAAGTCGTCATCGTCGGCGCTGCGCGCACGCCTGTCGGTTCGTTCAACGGCGCGCTGTCCAGCCTGCCCGCCCACGAGCTCGGCGCCACCGCGATCAAGGCCGCGCTCGAACGCGCCAACGTCAAGCCGGACGAGGTCGACGAGGTCGTGTTCGGCCAGATCCTGACCGCGGGCGAGGGCCAGAACCCGGCCCGCCAGGCAGCGATGAAAGCCGGCATTCCCGCCGAGAAGACCGCCTGGGCGCTGAACCAGCTCTGCGGCTCGGGCCTGCGCACGGTGGCCATCGGCATGCAGCAGATCGCCAATGGCGATGCCAAGATCATCGTGGCCGGCGGCCAGGAGAGCATGTCCCAGGCGCCGCATGTCGCGCATCTGCGCAACGGCACCAAGATGGGCGCGCTGGAAATGACCGATTCCATGCTGAAGGACGGTCTGATCGACGCCTTCCATGGCTATCACATGGGCATCACCGCCGAGAACGTCGCCGAGAAGTGGCAGATCACCAAGGACGAGCAGGACCGCTTCGCCGTGTCCTCGCAGAACAAGGCCGAGGCCGCGCGCAAGGCCGGCAAGTTCAAGGACGAGATCGTCCCCGTCACGATCGCCAGCCGCAAGGGCGACGTCATCGTCGACACCGACGAATATATCCGTGACGGCGCCAACCTGGAGGCCATGGGCAAGCTGAAGCCCGCCTTCAAGAAGGACGGCACGGTCACCGCCGGCAATGCCTCCGGCATCAATGACGGCGCCGCCGCCGTGGTGCTGATGACCAAGTCCGAAGCCGACCGGCGCGGCCTGAAGCCGCTCGCCACCATCAAGTCCTGGGCGACCGCCGGCGTCGACCCGGCGATCATGGGCTCCGGCCCGATCCCGGCTTCGCGCAAGGCTCTGGAAAAGGCCGGCTGGTCGGCCAAGGACCTCGACCTCGTCGAGGCCAACGAGGCCTTTGCCGCCCAGGCCATCGCGGTCAACAAGGACATGGGCTGGGACACCGACAAGGTGAACGTCAATGGCGGCGCCATCGCCATCGGCCATCCGATCGGTGCGTCGGGCGCCCGCGTGCTCGTCACCCTGCTGCACGAAATGCAGAAGCGCGACGCCAAGAAGGGTCTCGCCACGCTCTGCATCGGCGGCGGCATGGGCGTCGCCCTCTGCGTCGAGCGCTGAGCCCGACGCGGCACCGGCAGCTTCGGGCAGGGGCGGTCGCCGCCCCTGCCTCCCCCCTTAAGACTTCAGGACGAAAAGACTTCCAAAAACCCGGTCCCAACAAAACCCGGTCCAACAGAGGCCGGGAACGACCAACTGACCTTCCAATAAACCAAGTGAGGGAATCATCATGGCACGAGTCGCATTGGTCACAGGCGGTACACGCGGCATCGGCGGCGCCATCTCCAGGACGTTGCACGCCGCAGGCTACAAGGTCGCCGCCAACTATGCCGGCAACGACGAGGCGGCCGCCAAGTTCAAGGCCGAGACCGGCATTCCCGTCTTCAAGTTCGACGTCAGCGACTACGATGCCTCCGCAGCCGGCGTCGCCGCCATCGAGAAGGAGGTCGGCGGCATCGACATCCTGGTCAACAATGCCGGCATCACCCGCGACGGCTTCTTCCACAAGATGACCAAGGAGCAATGGTCGGCGGTCATCCGGACCAATCTCGACAGCCTGTTCAACGTCACCCGCCCGGTGATCGACGGCATGCGCGCGCGCTCGTTCGGCCGCATCGTGGTGATCTCCTCGATCAACGGCCAGAAGGGCCAGATGGGCCAGGTGAACTATTCCGCCTCGAAGGCCGGCGATATCGGCTTCGTCAAGGCGCTGGCCCAGGAGAACGCCAACAAGGGCATCACGGTCAACGCCATCTGCCCCGGCTATATCGGCACCGAGATGGTCGCGGCCATCGATCCGGAGGTGCTGAAATCCCGCATCCTGCCGCAGATCCCGGTCGGTCGCCTCGGCGAGCCCGCCGAGATCGCGCGGGCGGTCGCCTTCCTCGCCTCCGACGAAGGTGGCTTCATCACCGGCTCGACGCTGACGATCAACGGCGGCCAGTATTTCACCTGAAGCCCTGCGCTCCCCAGCGGCGCGGAAAGGCCGGGGTCCAAGCCCCGGCCTTTTTTGATGGCGTCGACCGCCCGGCGCGTCAGTCGCGGGCTTCGCCCAGCAGCTCGGTCAGGAACGGGATCAGCGGCTCGTCCGCTGCCGGCATCGGATAGTCGCGCAGCCGTCCCGGCTTGACCCAGGCGAGGCGCTGGCCCTCGCGGCCGGTCACGGTGCCCTGCCAGCGCCGGCAGACCCAGAGCGGCATGAACAGGTGGAAGGTCTCGTAGGAATGGCTCGCGAAGGTGAGCGGGGCGAGACACGGCTCGTCCACGGTGATGCCGAGCTCTTCGTGGAGCTCCCGGATCAGCGTCTGTTCCGGCCGTTCGCCAGGCTCCAGCTTGCCGCCGGGAAACTCCCAGAGGCCGGCCAGCGCCTTGCCCGCCGGCCGCTCGGCGAGCAGGATCCGGTTGTCCGCGTCGACCAGGGCGCAGGCCACCACGAACACCATTTTCAGCGGGGCGGCGGGATCGGCGCTCACGACCGGTAGTCGCCGTTGATCGCGACATAATCCTTGGTCAGGTCGCAGGTCATCACCTTCGCCTGGCCGCGGCCGAGGCCGAGATCGGCGGTCAGCACGATCACGTCCTCCTTCATGATCCGGCTGACGGCGGCCTCGTCATAAGCGGGATCGCGCTCGCCCTCATGGGCCACGCGGATGTCGCCGAAGGAGATCGACAGCCGGTCGCGCTCGGCCGGCTCGCCGGCCTTGCCGACGGCCATGACGACGCGCCCCCAATTGGCATCCTCGCCGGCGATCGCGGTCTTCACCAGCGGCGAATCGGCGATCGACTTGGCGACCTTGAAGGCCGAGGCGTTCGACACCGCGCCCTTGACCACGACGTGGACGAGCTTGCGCGCGCCCTCGCCATCGCGCGCCACCTGCTCGGCGAGGTCGGCGAGCACCGCGTCGAGCACCTTCTTGAAACCGGCGAGCCGGCGGTCGCCGGCTTCGGTGATGCGCGGCGCGCCGCGCTTCGCGGCCGCGCCGGTGGCGAACAGCATCAGCGTATCGGAGGTGGAGGTGTCGCTGTCGACCGTCACCGTGTTGAAGGTCGTCTTGACGCCCTTGGCGAGCAGCGCCTGCAGCGCCTCGGCCGCGATCGGCGCGTCGGTGAACACGAAGGACAGCATGGTGGCCATGTCGGGCGCGATCATGCCGGCGCCCTTGGCCATGCCGTTGATGGTCACCGTCGCCTCGCCGAGGCGGGCGGTGGCGGTGGCCACCTTCGGGAAGGTGTCGGTGGTCATGATGGCGCGCGCCGCCTCCATCCAGGCATCGGCCTTGCCTGCAGCGAAGGTGCTGTCCAGCACGCCCTCGTATTTGTGCGCATCGAGCGGTTCGCCGATGACGCCGGTGGAGGCGAGGAACACCTCGCTCTGCTTGCACCCGGCCGCCTTGGCCGCGATCTTGGCGGTGAGCGCCACGGCCTCGCGGCCCTTCTTGCCGGTGAAGGCGTTGGCATTGCCGGAATTGACGACGAGCGCGCGGGCGGTGCCGCCGGCAAGGTTGGCGCGGCACCAGTCGACCGGCGCCGACGGGCATTTCGACCGCGTGAACACGCCGGCGACCGTGGTGCCCTTGGCGAGGCCGACGGCCAGCACGTCAGTGCGGCCGCTGTAGCGGATGCCGGCCTCGGCGGTGGCGAGCGTCACGCCCTCGATGCCGGGCAGCACGGGGACCGTCTTGGGGGCGAGCGGCGAGACGGGAGGCACGAATTTGGCCATGGACTTCATTCCTCGAGGGCGCAGATCTTCGGCAGGCTTGTCGTCAAGCCCTTAGCCGATCGCATGGATCGCGCAAAGCTGGATGACGGTTGGTCAGGGCTGCATGCCGGCCGATCAGAGGATGCGGCCGCGCGCCCGCCAGATCGCCGCGTTGAGTTCGCCGCCGAGCACGAAGATGGCCGCGATGTAGTAGAGGAAGACCAGCGCCACCATGCCCGAGGCGAGGCCCGCATAGGTGTTGACGTAGTTCTGGACGAAGCTTGCGATATAGCTGCCGAACAGCGTGCCGCCGATGAGCCAGAGCACAAGGGTCACCGCGACCCCGGGCATGACGTCGACGAAGCGCCGCCGGCCGGCCGGCAGGAACAGGTGCACGATGGTCAGGGTGACGATCAGCACCAGGGACGCGGCCGCCACGCGGATGAACAGCACGATCCAGCCGAACGGCGCAAGCCAGGGCACGAAGCGCACGGCGGTCGCCCAGAGCAGCGGGCCGAGCACGACGAGCACCGCGACGACCAGCAGCGCCACCGCGCCGACCAGCACGTAGCCGATCGATTCCAGTCGGCACATGTACCACCAGCGCGTTTCGCGCGCGTCATAGGCGCGGTTGAGGCCCACCCGCAGGGCCTCGACGCCGTTCGAGGAGAAATAGACCGAGAGCAGCACGCCATAGGTCAGGAGGTCGGTGCGGAAGGTGGTCAGCACCGTGCTGAGTTCGTGGGCGATCGGCCGCGCCACGGTCTCCGGCCAGGCTTCGAACAGGAGCTGAGTCACCGTGTCGGCATAGGCCTTGGAGCCGAACAGGCCGCCCATGGCCGTGACCACGATGAGGAACGGGAACATCGACATCAGCCCGTTGAGCGCGATATGGCTGGAAATCGCCCAGCCATCGTCCTCCAGGAACTGTTCACAGGCGTCCCAGGCGATTTTTGCGGCGTTGATGATCATTCCGCTTCCTGTTCCAGTGACTGTCCGTGTCGACTGATGCGGGAAAGAGCTCGCCACGGCAAGAGGGCCGGCCGGCGCCGCGCCCGCGCGATCGGGGTGTTTGACCTTGCGGCGGCGAGCCGCCATATGCCGGTCATGAGCGCTCCGCTGCAGTTCGACCGTACCCTTCTTGGCGTCCGCCGCCGGCGCGCGGCGCGCGGCGAGCCCGCCGATTTCCTCATCCGCCACGTCGCGGAGGATCTGGCCGACCGACTTGGCCTGGTGCAGCGCAGCTTCACCCGCATCGTCGATCTCGGCTCGCCCACGGACGCGCTGCGCGAGGCGCTCGCCGGCCGCGGGCTCGCCATGCCGATCGGCACCGAGACCGTGCCGGCCCTCGCGCCGCGCCGCGCCGCGCCCGTCGTCGCCGCCCACCACGACGCCCTGCCCTTTGCCGGCGCCAGCCTCGACCTCGTCGTCTCCGCCCTGGCGCTGCAGCTCGTCGACGACCTGCCGGGCGTCTTCGTCCAGGTGCGGCGGGCCTTGAAACCCGACGGCCTGTTCCTCGCCGCCCTGCTCGGCGGCGAAACCCTGACGGAGCTGCGCCAGGCCTTCGCCGAGGCGGAAAGCGAGATGGAGGGCGGCCTGTCCCTGCGCGTCGCTCCCTTCGCCGATGTCCGGGACATCGGCGCGCTGCTGCAGCGCGCCGGCTTCGCCCTGCCGGTGGCCGATGCCGACAAGCTGACCGTGCGCTACGGCGACGTCTTCGCCCTGATGCGCGACCTCCGGGCCATGGGCGCCGCCAACCCGCTCGCCCAGCGCCGGCGAACGCCGCTCAGGCGGGCCACCCTGATGCGCATGGCGGACATCTATCACCAGCGCTTCGCCGATCCCGACGGCCGGATCCGCGCCACGTTCCAGGTCATCACCCTGTCCGGCTGGTCGCCGCACGAGAGCCAGCAGCAGCCCCTGAAGCCCGGCTCGGCCAAGGCCCGGCTCGCCGATGCGCTGAACGCGATCGAGCTGCCGGCCGGCGAGAAGCCCGGCGGCTGAGCGGCTCGACAGACCGGGCCATGCCGCCCTACTGTTCATCCCACCCAAAACGATTGAACGGATCGGGACGACGTCCATGGACATGACAGGTTCGCAGCGCATCGAGGCCCCGCGCGAGGTCGTCTGGGAGGCGCTGAACGATCCCGAGGTGCTCAAGCAGTGCATCCCCGGTTGCCAGAGCATGGAGCGATCGGGCGATCACGGCTTCAATGCCAAGGCCGTGCTCAAGATCGGCCCGGTCAAGGCCACCTTTTCCGGCTCGGTGACCCTCTCCGACATCGATGCCCCGAACGGCTACACCATTACCGGCGAGGGCAATGGCGGCGTCGCCGGCATGGCCAAGGGCGGCGCGACCGTCCGCCTGGAGCAGGAAAGCGAAACCGTCACCGTCCTGCACTATGACGTGAAGAGCCAGATTTCCGGCAAGATCGCCCAGCTCGGCTCGCGCCTGATCGACGCGACGGCGAAAAAGCTTGCCGGCGAATTTTTCGAAAGCTTCGGCAAGGTCGTGGCCCCGCCGCCCGAGGGCGAGCAGCCGACCGAAGCCAAGAAGAAGTGGTGGAGCTGGAAGAAAAACAGTTGAAATAGCGATTGGCGAGTAGCGAATGGCGAGTAAGAGTATCCCCTCACCCGTCGCTTCATCCCTACTCGCTGCTTGCCAACTATTTCCCGTCCCAGGCGGGCCGCGGAATGGCGTCGATGTCGTAGGGCGTGACCTCGTAGAGCGCCTTGATCCAGTTGGTATAGATGTGGGCCGTGTGCCGCCAGGTGTTGCGCGGCGCCTGTGCCGGGTCGTTGCCGGGGAAATAGTGCCGCGGCAGCGGCCATGACGGGTCCCGCGCGACGTCGCGGCCATATTCGACGCCGAGCGTCTCGGTGTCGTATTCGGGATGGTTCAGGATGTAGAGCCGGTGCGGGCAGGACGGTGCCGTCGGGCTGCCGGCCATGCTCTCGGCGAGGATATTGGGCCCTGCCTCGTCCGAATCCGCGACGATCTCGATCGCATCGTGCTTGAGGATGTCCTCCCGCCGCGGGCTTTTCCAGCGCGACACGGGAACCGGAAACGTGTCGGGAAAACCGAACAGGATGCCGGTCCGGTCCGAGACGATGCGGTGCTCGAACAGGCCGAACAGCTTCTGCCGGCCCTTGTAGCTCTCGACATCGTGGAAATGTTTCAGAGCCGCCTTCGCCGCCCAGCACAGGAACAGCGAGGACAGGACATGGGTCTGCGACCATTCCAGGATGTCCTGCACCTCCGGCCAGATCGTCTCGTCGCTGACGCGCTCCTTGAGCGCATTGACGCCGGTGACGATCAGGCCGTCGAACTTGCGGTCCTTGATCTCACTCCAGCCGGAATAGAACTTGCGGATATGCTCGGCCGGCGTGTTCTTGGTCTCGCGCCCGGCATGGACGTCGCGCACATAGCCGTCGGTGGTGGCGAAGGTGATCTTCACCTGCAGCATGGTGTTGCCGAGCCAGAGCGCCAGCTGCCGCTCGGTCGTCTGCTTGTCGGCCATCAGGTTGATGATGGCGATCTCCAGCGGCCGGATGTCCTGCTTCTCGGCCTTCGCGCGCTCGATCGCCAGCGACGTGCCGAGCGAGGGCAGGAAAGGATGGATCGCTTCACTGTTGACGATGACCGGCATGACAATCCTCGGCGCGTGTCGGGCTCCTTGGCCCTCGCTCAGGCCCGATATGGGGGCGGGCGCGAACGAGGGAAGCAAAACGACACGTTTATCGATCGGTTGCTCGTGTCCCTCTGGCCCCGGCATTTGCACCCGTCCGCCGGCGAAGGCAAGCGAATGTCGGTCCCGGGGCACGGCGCGGCGGCCGGGCCGCCGGCAGCCTCGTTCCGCGGCAGCCGGCCGATCTAGCCGGCGCGACGCTCGATCGCTTCCATATCGGCATCCGACAGGCCGAAATGATGACCGATCTCGTGCACCAGCACGTGGGCGATGATCGCGCCCAGCGTGTCGTCGTGCTCGGCCCAGTAGTCGAGGATCGGACGGCGATAGAGCCAGATCATGTTGGGCATGGCGGCGGTGAGCTGCTCGGAGCGGAACGGCAGGCCGATGCCCTGGAACAGGCCGAGCAGGTCGAAATCGGTCTCCGCCCCGAGATCCTTCAGCACCTCCTCGGTCGGAAAGTCGTCGACCTGGATGACGAGCCCGGCGCAGAGCTTGCGGAAATCCTCCGGCAGCCGGCCATAGGCATCGTTCGCCAGGGCTTCGAAGGTCTCGAGATCCGGCGCCTTCAGCGCCGCCAGTTGATCATGGGAAAGGGTCATGGCCTTGCATGTATCGCGAGGGATCGGACCTATTGGATATAGGTGATGTAGAGATAGATCAGGCAGCCGACCGCACCGATGACGGCCAGGGCCCGGCCGACCCGCTTGCCCCAGATCTCGGCCGGGTCGGTGCTCTCGTCCTTGGCCGAGAAGAAGTCGGCGCTGCGCTGCAGCAGCGAGCCAAGCACGGTTTCCGACTCGCGCTCGACCCGCTCGAGCGCGCGCCGCGCCTCCTCCTGCCGCTCGCGGTCCTGCCGGCTGCGATGATCGTCCTGTGCCATGAGCGCCGATCCTAGCCCGGATCGGGCCGGTCCGCCATGGCCGGCTGCCGGCCAAGCCTTTCACCGGCAAGGAGAAAAGTGCGGGGCGGCCGGCCGCTGGCGGGGGCTGCGGCGCTCGGCCGCGGCCGGCAAGGGATTGGTATGATCTTCGCGGTAGGCTCTGCCTCCAAACCGGAGACCACGGATGATCGTCAGGCCCGCCGCGCCGCTCACCGCCGCTGCCCTCGTCGCCGCCACCCTGGCCTTGCCCGGGCCCGCCGCGGCCGGCTTTTTCGGGCGCTCCTCCGACGATCCCGTCATCTACCGGCCGATCGTCAGTCCGCGCGTCTATTATTACCAGCCGCCGCGCGCCGACGAGGTCCTGCCCGCCCCGCGCCACCGGCTGAGGACATCGGGCGCCTGCCGCATCCCGAGCCATCACGCCGTGCGGCCGCTGCGGCGCTGCCGCTGACCCGGCGCCTCCGCCTCAATCGTCCATGCCGACGATGGCGCGGGCGAAATCCCGGGCAGCGAAGGGTTCGAGGTCGTCGATGCCCTCGCCCACCCCGATGAAATGGACCGGCAGGCCGAAGCGGGCCGCCACCGCCACCAGGATGCCGCCGCGCGCGGTGCCGTCCAGCTTGGTCATGACGAGGCCGGTGACGCCGGCCGTGCGACCGAAGGCCTCCACCTGGGTGATGGCGTTCTGGCCGGTCGTGGCATCGAGCACCAGCAGCACCGAGTGCGGTGCATCAGGGTCGATCTTGCGGATCACCCGCAGCACCTTTTCCAGCTCGGCCATCAGCTCGGTCTTGTTCTGCAGCCGGCCCGCCGTATCGAGGATGAGGATGTCGGTGCGGGCCTGCTGCGCGGCCTTCATCGCGTCGAAGGCGAGGCCGGCGGCGTCCGAGCCCTGCTCGCGCGCGATGACCGGCGTGCCGGTCCGCTCGCCCCAGACCTTCAGCTGCTCGATGGCGGCCGCGCGGAACGTGTCGCCGGCCGCCAGCATGACCGACCTGCCCTCGGCCCGGAATTTCGCGGCGAGCTTGCCGATCGTGGTGGTCTTGCCCGATCCGTTGACGCCCACCACCATGATCACGAATGGCGCCTTGCCGGCCCCGATGGCCAGGGGGTGGGCGACCGGCTCCAGCACCTTCTCGATCTCGGCGGAGAGCACGCTGCGCACCTCCTCGGGAGCGATGTCCTTGCCGTAGCGGCCCTTGCCCAGCGTCTCGGTGATCTTCGCTGCCGTGTCGACGCCGAGATCGGCCTGGATCAGCAGGTCCTCGAGCTCCTCCAGCGTCGCCCCGTCGAGCTTGCGCTTGGTGAAGACGTCGGTGATGCCGCGGCCGAGCTTGGAGGAGGTCCGCGACAGGCCGTCGCGCAGGCGCTGCCACCACTTCTTTTTCGGCTCGGCGAGGGATGCCGGCACGGCGGGCGCCTCGGCGGGGGGTGCGCTGGCCACCGGCGCGACCGGCACGGCCGGCTCGCTCGGCGGCATCTCCGGCTGCGGCGCGGCATTCTCCTCGCGTCCGAACAGCCGCTTGAAGAAGCCGCTCTTCTTCGGCTCGTCGGACTTCGACTCATCCACCATGGCAGGCGATCTCTGTTGTCCGGCGGCGCGGGCCGTGCGCCGTTGACGGGATCAGGTTGATTTCGGCAGCCCCGTGCGGCGCCAAGGGCGCGCCGCCGGCGGAAGCGTGTTGACTTCGGCTACCCCTTAGGGCGATCGGTGATGCCGATGCAAGCGCCGAACCCGCAAAGCCCCGGACATCCCGCCGTCGACGACCCCTTGGGTCTGCTCCCGCGCGTCCTCCACCGCGACGCCATGATGCTGATCATCGACAAGCCGGCAGGCTTGCCGGTGCACAAGGGGCCCGGCGGCGGCGCCAATCTGGCCGACCATCTCGGCAGCCTGCGTTTCGGCCTGCCGCGCGATCCCGAACTGGCGCACCGGCTCGACAAGGAGACGTCCGGCTGCCTGGTGCTCGGCCGCCACCGCAAGGCGCTGGCCCGGCTCACCGACCTGTTCAAGGCCAACCAGATCGACAAGACCTATTGGGCGGTCGTCGAGGGCGGCCCGCAGGCGGAAACCGGCACGATCGATCTCGCCATGGCCCCGCGCGATCCGAAGCGCGGCTGGTGGATGAAGATCGACCCGAAGGGTCAGCCTGCCGTCACCCGCTTTCAGGTGCTCGGCCGCGGCGGCGGGCTGACCTGGCTGGCGCTCGAACCCGTTACCGGCCGCACGCATCAGCTGCGCCTGCACTGCCAGGCGTCGGGCTTTCCGATCCTCGGCGATCCCATCTATGGCCATGCGCCGCGCCGCGGCGGACCCGGCCTTCACCTGATGGCCCGCGCCATCGCCATTCCCTTCGACGCCAGGAAGCCCGCCGTGACGGCCACGGCGCCGGCGCCCGGCCATATGCAGGGCGCGCTCGCCGCCTGCGGCTGGACGGAGGCCTGACCAGACCTGCCGGGCCGGCGAGGCCGGCGCCTGCTTCCAGCGCATGGCGAACCATCGGGAGCGCCGGCGGCACTGGCCTCGGCCCCGCCCGCCTGTCATAGAGGGATCCTCGTCTCTTCCTTCGGCCGCTGCGTGGTGTGGACCGCCGGCGAGGACGGAGCACCTCAACCATCGACCGTGCGGGCGCCGCCGGCGACCGTCGAAGACTTGCCGATGCCCGACCTTCGGAGGGTTCGCTTTTTGCGTTCGCTCCGGGTTAGGCTTGGCCGAGAGGGAGAAATGACCATGGCTGGCCACTACGACAAGCGGGAAACCCGCGACCCGAGCGTGCGCGAAAAGGACCTGTTCAAACGCCTTCCCGCAGTGATCGCCACCGCCCTGAAGGCGCCCGGCTGGAAGCGCCACCTCGGCAAGATCGATCCGCGCGCCATCACCTCGCGCGCCGCGCTCGCCGAGCTGCCCGTCCAGCGCAAGTCCGAGCTGCCGGCCCTGCAGAAGGCGCATCCCCCGTTCGGCGGCTTCATGCCGGGCAAGGCCGGCACCTTCGGCCGGCTGTTCGTGTCGCCCGGCCCGATCTTCGAGCCCGAGCCGGTCGGCCACGACGTCTGGCGCATGGGCCGCGTCCTGGCGGCCGCCGGCTTCAGGCGCGGCGACATCGTGCTCAACACCTTCTCCTATCACCTGACGCCCGGCGGCTGGGCCTTCGATTCCGGCGCGCGCGCCGCCGGCTGCGCCGTCATTCCCGCCGGCCCCGGCAATACCGAGCAGCAGCTCGACCTGATCGAGGCCTACCGACCGGTCGCCTATACCGGCGTTCCCGATTTCCTGAAGATCCTGATCGACACCGCCAAGGCCAAGGGGCGCGACGTCTCCTCGATCACCAAGGCGCTCGTCTCGGGTGCCGCCTTTCCGCAATCGCTGCAGGCGGAAATCGCCGGCCACGGCATCAGCGCCTTCCAGGCCTATGCCGTCGCCGAATGCGGGCCCATCGCCTACGAGACCGAGGCGCGCGACGGCCTGGTGCTGAACGAGGACATCATCCTGGAAGTCGTGCGGCCCGGCACCGGCGATCCCGTGCGCGACGGCGAGGTCGGCGAGATCGTCGTGACCGTGCTCGACGTGCACCATCCGCTCATCCGCCTGGCGGTCGGCGACCTCACTGCCGTCATGCCTGGCGCCTCCGCCTGCGGCCGCACCAATACCCGCATCCGCGGCTGGCTCGGCCGCGCCGACCAGACCGCCAAGGTGAAGGGCATGTTCGTCCGTCCCGAGCAGGTGGCCGAGGTGGTGCGCCGTCATTCCGAGATCAGCCGCGCGCGCCTCGTGGTCGCCCGCAGCGGCGAGACCGACACGATGACGCTGCATGTCGAGACCCGCGCCAAGTCGGCCGAGTTCCTGGCCGAGGTCGGCGCCACCGTTCAGGCGGTGACCAAGCTGCGCGGCCAGGTCACCGCGGTCGCCCCGGGCAGCCTGCCCAATGACGGCAAGGTGATCGAGGACGTCAGGCCGGTCGGGTGACCGACGCGCGCCCGCCTCAGCGCAGCAGGGCGGCGTAGCGGTCGCGATAGGCGACGATCAGCATCGCGCTCAGCAGGGCGAGGATCGCGGCAACCGGCATGCCGCCGGGATTGAGCACGAGATGGAAGCCGATGATCACCGTGATGATCGGCAGCAGCAGGGCGAGACCGAAGGCCGGAGCGCGGTTGGTCAGCAGCAGCGCCGCGCCTACGAGATCGATCGTCTTCATCAACGGCCAGAAGAAGCCCGACGTCTTGAGCGCATGCTCGAAGGCCTCGCCCGCCGGCGAGGTCGGCGGGTTGATGTAGTTCGTCCCGGTGAAGACCAGAAGCAGGCCGTCGATCCCGCTGACCAGGAACAACAACCCGAGAAGAACACGTGGAATATCGACCAGAACGATCCGCATTTTTCAGCCCCACACTGCATCAGCGCCCATGCGCCGGTTAGCAATGCGAGGGCTTGCGGTCAATGAGACCGGAGCGACCACCGGTCGCGGCCGCGCGCCGCATGGGCCGAGACGTTGCGCCCTTCCCCGATGCGGCAATGTGCCTCCATTGCGGAACGAGGACGGTACCGATCACAACGATGCCGAGCCGCAAGCTCAATCAAGATGTCGGGCGCCGGGAAGGCCGCTCTGAACGGCCTGATCCCTTGTCACGGACCGGGGGCAATCCGGCCCATGTTCTGCTCGGCATGCAAGGCGATCGACGCCTGTTCGGTCTCGCGTGTCTGGCCTCGCGAGCCGCGCGGGTGCGCGCTGATCGATGAGGCGCAGCCCCCGGCACCGGCCGTTCACAGCCAGCCCATCAGCTCGCGCGCGACCAGATCCTCGATCACCTTCATGCCCAGGTCGCTGTCGTTCAGGCAGGGAATGTAGCTGAACTTCTCGCCGCCATTCTCTTCGAAGATGTGGCGGTTCTCGCCGTCGAGCTCCTCGAGCGTCTCCAGGCAGTCTGCGGAAAAGCCGGGGGCGATGATCGCCATCGACTTGACGCCCTGCTTGGCCAGCGACTCGACCGTCGCATCCGTATAGGGCTTGATCCACTCGTCCGGCCCGAAGCGCGACTGGAAGGTCATGGCCAGCTTGTCGGGTCCCATGCCGAGGGCGGCACCGAGCCGTGTCCAGGTTTCGTGGCAATGGCGGTAATAGGGATCGCCGGCATCGACATAGGCCTGCGGCACGCCGTGGAACGAGGCGAGGATCACCTCCGGCTCGTAGTCGAGG
Source organism: Phreatobacter sp. AB_2022a (assembly GCF_026847585.1). Classification (NCBI taxonomy): domain Bacteria; kingdom Pseudomonadati; phylum Pseudomonadota; class Alphaproteobacteria; order Hyphomicrobiales; family Phreatobacteraceae; genus Phreatobacter; species Phreatobacter sp. AB_2022a. Next base: position 29,770 of record NZ_JAPSET010000012.1, on the reverse strand, counting down.
CTCGCAAGATGATTGCGCACCGAACGGGCGAGCGCGTCGATATAGACCGGCATGTCGTGATAGGGCGGCGCGATGCGCACCGTCGGCTGCCAGCGCATCTCCATGAGCGCGCGGAACAGCTGGTCGTTGGCGGTGGCGACCGTCGCCGCCGCATATTGCGGATAGAGCGAGACGGCGAGGATCCGGTCGCAGCCGGCGGCCAGCAGCCGCTCGACCGCCGGCTTGATCGCCGGGTTGCCGTAGCGCATGGCCCAGTCGACGATGATCCTGTCGCTGCGGCCGGCAAGCGCCGCACCGAGCTTTTCGGCCTGATTGCGCGTGATCGTCTTCAGGAAGCTCTCGTTCAGCTCCTTGTTCCAGATCGTTGCATAGTCCCGCCCCTTCTTCTGCGGCCGGGTCTGCAGGATGATCAGGTTGAGCAGCGGCCACCAGATCGCCCGCGGCGTCTCGATCACCCGCCGGTCCGACAGGAATTCCTTCAGATAGCGCCGCACCGACCAGTAGTCGGTGCCGTCGGGCGTACCGAGATTCATGATCAGAACCCCGATCTTGCCCTCCTTGGCCGGCTTGGGATCGGGGGGACGCGGCAGTTCGGGCATCGGCGGCTCGCGAGTTCGGGGACGACGGCTCGGATTTCGAAACGAGCCGCGTGATACGCCGGATTTGGAAAGGTTGAAAGCTGCAAGGCCGCTGCTCGGCCCGGCGGCCGGGCACCGGGCGCGAAACGCGCGCCGCCGCGGCGCGCCATCGCAGCGAAACCGGCCGCCGGCCATGCTAGCCTTGCGGCGGGACGGCGCAGGTGCGCACACCGGCCACCGTCCCATACGCGTTCCATCGGAGGCCTGTCATGGTTCCCTTCTCCGGCAGCGACATCGCCCTCGTCGCGCTTGTCGCCCTTGCCGTCCTCATCATCTTCTTCGGCGTGAAGACCGTGCCGCAAGGCTATCAATGGACGGTCGAGCGCTTCGGCCGCTATGTCCGCACGCTGCGGCCCGGCCTGTCGCTGATCATCCCCTTCGTCGACCGGATCGGCCACAAGGTGAACGTCATGGAGCAGGTCCTGGACGTGCCGAGCCAGGAGGTGATCACCAAGGACAATGCCAAGGTGACGGTCGATGGCATCGCCTTCTTCCAGTCGCTGGACGCGGCCAAGACCAGCTACGAAATCACCAATCTCAACCAGGCGCTGCTCAACCTCGCCATGACCAACATCCGCACGGTGATGGGCTCGATGGATCTCGATTCGCTCCTGTCCCATCGCGACGAGATCAACGAGCGGCTGCTGCGCGTCGTCGACCATGCCGCCTCCCCCTGGGGCGTCAAGGTCAACCGCATCGAGATCAAGGACATCGTGCCGCCGACCGATCTCGTCGCGGCCATGGCCCGCCAGATGAAGGCCGAGCGCGAGAAGCGCGCCATGGTGCTGGAGGCCGAGGGACACCGCCAGGCCGAGATCCTCAGGGCCGAGGGCGACAAGCAGGCGCAGATCCTGGAGGCCGAGGGCCGGCGCGAAGCCGCCTTCCGCGACGCCGAGGCGCGCGAGCGGCAGGCTGAGGCCGAAGCCAAGGCGACCGATGTCCTGTCGGCGGCGATCGCCAAGGGCAACGCCCTGTCGGTGAACTATTTCGTCGCCGAGAAATACCTCAAGGCGCTCGGCGCGCTGGCCCAGTCGCCCAACCAGAAGGTGCTGATCCTGCCGACCGAGACCACCCAGGTGCTCGGCTCGCTCGCCGGCATTGCCGAGATCGCCAAATCAGCCTTCGGCCCGGATGCGGCGCCGGCCGGCCGGCAGCCGCAGCGCGGCAGCGTGCCGCCCGCGGGAGGCTGAGGACAGCAGCCATGATCATCGACAGCTTTGCCGCGCTCGGCGCCTGGGGTTGGATCGCGCTCGCCGCGGTGCTGCTGGTGGCCGAGATCGTCGCACCCGGCTATTTCCTGGTCTGGCTCGGCGCCGCCGCGGCGGCGACCGGCCTGATCTTCCTCATCCTGCCCGGCGCCGGCTGGCAGTGGCAGACCGGCGTCTTCGCCGTGCTGGCGCTCGCCAGCGTCATCGGCTGGTTCCGCTTCGCCTGGAACCGCAAGGCCGAGGAGAGCGACCAGCCGCTGCTCAACCGGCGCCTCGAAAGCCTGGTCGGCCGCGAATTCGTCATCGACGAACCGATCCAGTCCGGCCGTGGCCGCCTGCGCGTCGGCGACAGCGTCTGGGCCGCGACGGGCCCGGACTGTCCGTCCGGCACCCGCGTGCGCGTCAGCGGCATCGAGGGCACCACGCTGGTGGTCGAGCCGGTCTGAGGCCTTCTCAGCTGCGCGGCGGCCAGGGGGTCTCCGCGACCGGCGTCAGCGGTCCCTTGCCGTCGGCGAACGAGACGAGATTGTCGACGACGAGCTGCGCCATGGCCCGGCGGGTATGGACCGAGGCCGAGCCGACATGCGGGAACAGCACGATATGGTCCATGGCGATCAGCTCGGCCGGGACCCGCGGCTCGTCCTCGAACACATCGAGCCCGGCCGACCTGATGGTCTTCGCCTTGAGCGCGGCGATCAGCGCCTGTTCGTCGACGACGGAGCCGCGGCCGACATTGATCAGCACGCCGTCCGGCCCCAGCGCCTCCAGCACCTCGGCATTGACGATCTTGTTGGTCGCCTCGCCGCCGGGCGCGACGATCAGCAGCACGTTGACGTCCTTGGCCATGCCGACAAGCGTCGGATAGTAGCGGTAGCCGACATCCTTCTGCTCCGAGCGGCCGTGATAGACGACGGGCACGCCGAAGGCGTCGAGCCGGCGGGCGATGGCCTTGCCGATCCGGCCGAGGCCGAGAATGCCGACCTTGCGGTCGCGCAGCGTGCCGGTCAGCGGATAGGGCTTGTCGAGCCAGCGGCCGGCGCGCAGATAGCGATCGGTCTGCGGCAGCTCGCGCACCGTGCACAGGAGCAGGCCGAGCGCGGTATCGGCGACCTCCTCGTTCAGAACGTCGGGCGTGTTGGTCACGACGATGCCGTGTTCGCCGGCCCAGACCGCGTCGACCGCGTCATAGCCGACGCCGAAACTGCCGACGATCTTGAGGTTGGGCAGCCGGCCCATCAGGGCCGCGTCGGTCGGCGAATGGTTGCCGGTGGCGATCGCCACGATCGACGGCGCCACCGCGCGCAGCATGGCCTCCTTGTCGGCGGCCTCCCACAGCTTGTGCACCGTGAAGCGCTGGGCGAGGCCCTCCTGAACCAGCGGCATCATCGGTCCGGTCATCAGGAGATCGGGCTTCGTCATGATCTGGCTCCCTTGGCGGCGAGCCCCTCCGCGAGGCCGCGCTCGATATCATCCGCGAACTTTCGAAGGGCCGGAAGCGCGACTGTGATCACACTTGATTTCGGAAATTCCAGCGTGCCACACTCCGGCCAACGCACGACCCCTTCAGTCCGGCCACACCGGACCGGATCACAGAGCCCAGGTCAAGGGGCCGAGACGCGGGGGCACCAGTCCATCCTGGGAGGAAGCATAGATGGCATCCGTCGACATCCGCGACGTGCGGAAGGCGTTCGGCTCGACGCAGATTCTGCATGGCGTCTCGGTGCCGATCGCAGATGGCGAATTCGTCGTGCTGGTGGGGCCGTCCGGCTGCGGCAAATCGACCTTGCTGCGCATGATCGCGGGCCTCGAAAACATCACCGGCGGCGAGATCGCGATCGGCGGACGCGTGGTCAACAACGTTCCTCCCAAGGAACGCGACATCGCCATGGTGTTCCAGAACTACGCGCTCTATCCGCACATGACGGTGGCCGACAACATGGGCTTCTCGCTGAAGCTTCGGAAAACCGTCCAGTCCGAGATCGACGTGAAGGTGAAACGGGCCGCCGAGATCCTCAATCTCGGCGCGCTGCTCGAGCGCTATCCGCGCCAGCTCTCCGGCGGCCAGCGCCAGCGCGTCGCCATGGGCCGGGCGATCGTCCGCGATCCGCAGGTCTTCCTGTTCGACGAGCCACTGTCCAATCTGGATGCCAAGCTCAGGGTGGCCATGCGCACCGAGATCAAGGAACTGCACCAGCGGCTGAAGACCACCACCGTCTACGTCACCCACGACCAGATCGAAGCCATGACCATGGGCGACAAGATCGTGGTCATGCATGACGGCGTCGTCGAGCAGATGGGCGCGCCGCTCGAGCTCTACGACAATCCGCGCAACATGTTCGTCGCCGGCTTCATCGGCTCGCCGGCCATGAACTTCCTGCGTGGGCGGATCGACGGCAAGGACTTCGTCCTCGACGGCGGCGAGCGCCTGCCGCTCGGCCGGCCGCCGGCGGGCCAGGACGGCAGGCCGGCGGTCTACGGCATCCGTCCGGAACATTTCGTCCTCGACAACGATGCCGGCGCCGATGCCGAAGTGACGGTGGTCGAGCCGACCGGCTCGGAAATTCAGGTGATGGCCAGGCTGAACGGCCAGGACGTCATCATGGTGTTCCGCGAGCGCCACGACTTCCGGCCGGGCGACATCGTCAAGGTCAGCACCGATCCGCGCGTGACCCATCTCTTCGACGCCGAGACCGGCAACAATCTCGGCCAGCACTGACCGGCCCGCCGGGGCCGCATCGCTTCAAGGGGGAACCCAACCCTTCGCTTCCACGCTTTGGCAAAGACCTGCGCAAGACGGGTCGCCGCAATCATCCAAGGGAGGACAGACCGACATGACCCGTATCGACCGCCGTACCCTCGTCAAGGGGACCGCCGCCGCCGGCATGCTCACCGCATCGGGCGCCACCGAATGGGCCAGGGCCTGGGCGCAGGCCTCGCCCTTCAAGCCCGAGCCGAACGCCCAGATCAGCCTGCTGCGCTGGCGCCGCTTCGTCGAGGCCGAGGACGCCCAGTTCAACAAGATGGTCGCCGCCTTCACGCAGGCCACCGGCGTCAAGGTGCAGGTCGCCAGCGAGAGCTTCGACGACGTCCAGCCGAAAGCGTCCGTCGCCGCCAATACCGGGGCCGGCCCCGACCTGTTCTGGGGCCTCTATTCGCTGCCGCACCTGTTCCCGCAGCGCTGCGTCGACGTCAGCGACGTCGCCGACTATCTCGGCAAGAAATATGGCGGCTGGGTGCCGCTCGCCGAGGCCTATGGCAAGCTCAACGGCAAGTGGATCTCGATCCCCGTCGCGGTCAACGGCGGCTACATCAACTACCGCATCTCCGCGGTCAAGGCCGCCGGCTTCAACGAGGTGCCCGGCGACAATGCCGGCTTCCTGGAGCTGTGCAAGGCGCTGAAGGCCAAGGGCACGCCGGCCGGCTTCCCGCTCGGCCGCGCCACCGGCGACGGCAATGCCTTCGCCCACTGGCTGCTCTGGTCGCACGGCGCCTACCAGGTCGACGACAAGGAGAAGATCACCATCAACTCGCCGGAGACGATGGCGGCGCTGCGCTATGCCAAGCAGCTCTACGAGACCTTCATCCCCGGCACCGCGGCCTGGAACGATGCCAGCAACAACCGCGCCTATCTGGCCGGCGAAATCGCCCTGACCGCCAACGGCATCTCGATCTACGCGGCGGCCAAGATCTCGCCCGACGCCAAGCAGCGCGAGATCGCCGCCGATACCGACCATGCCTTCTGGCCGGTCGGCCCGGTCGGCAAGCCGGCCGAGATCCAGCTCGCCTTCCCGATGCTGGCGATGAACTACACGCGCTATCCGAACGCCTGCAAGGCCTTCATGGCCTTCATCCTGGAGGCGGACCAGTTCAATCCCTGGCTCGAGGCGGCCAACGGCTACCTCACCCACATGCTCAACGCCTATGACAGCAACCCGGTCTGGACCACCGATCCGAAGACCCGGGTGTTCCGCGAGGCGGCCAAGCGCAGCCTGGTGGCCGGCGCGCGCGGACCGCTCAACGAGAAGGCGGCGACCGCGACCGCCGATTTCATCATCGTCGACCTGTTCGCCAATGTCTGCACGGGCAAGGAGACGGAGGCGAGCGCCATCCAGATCGCCGAGCGCCAGCTCCGCCGCATCTACCGCTGATGCCGCTGCGGGCGGCGGCGCGCGGCCGCCGCCTGCGTTCCGGCGGGGCGCGCCGCCCCGTCGCCGAGTGCCGGAGAGCCGCCATGACCGACACCGCCCTGAGCCCAAGCCCTGCGGGAGCCCATGACGTGACGTTGTGGGCGCGCCTCAGGACGAACCGCAACTGGCTCGGCTTCTGGTTCATGCTGCCGGCCATGGGCTTCCTCGTGTTCTTCCTGGTCTATCCGCTGGGCAAGGGCATCTGGATGAGCTTCACCGACATCCGCATCGGCCGCGGCGGCGCCTTTGTCGGCCTGGAAAACTACGAGTGGCTGCTCGACGACCGCGACTTCATCGGCGCGCTCATCTTCACCATCGTGTTCACGGTCATCGCCTCCGCGGTCAAATTCGCCGTCGGCCTCTATCTGGCGCTGCTGCTCAACAACAACCTGCCGTTCAAGGCGCTGATCCGCTCGGTCGTGCTGATCCCCTTCATCGTGCCGACCGTGCTCTCCGCAGTCGCCTTCTGGTGGATCTTCGACACCCAGTTCTCGGTGATCACCTGGGCCCTGGTGAAGGTCGGCCTGCTGCCCAAGGGCGGCGTCATCAACTGGCTCGGCGACCCATTCCTCGCCCAGTGCTCGGTGATCTTCGCCAATATCTGGCGCGGCATTCCCTTCGTCGCCATCACCCTGCTCGCCGGCCTGCAGACCGTGTCGCCCTCGCTCTACGAGGCGGCGACCCTCGACGGCGCGACCAAGTGGCAGAATTTCCGCTATGTCACCTATCCGCTGCTGACCCCGATCATCGCCGTGGTGATGACCTTCTCGGTGCTATTCACCTTCACCGATTTCCAGCTGATCTGGGCGATGACCCGCGGCGGGCCGGTCAATGCCACGCACCTGATGGCGACGCTGTCCTATCAGCGCGGCATTCTCGGCGGCAATCTCGGCGAGGGCGCGGCGATCGCCACCGCCATGGTGCCGTTCCTGCTCGCCACCATCATGATCTCCTGGTTCGGCCTGCAGCGGCGCAAATGGCAGCAGGGCGAAAGCAATGACTGACCGCCCGCCGAGCCCGCCTCCGTCCCCTCTTGCGCGCGCGAGGACCGCATGACCGCCACCAGCACCGCCCGCAGGCCCGACGCCGTCGCCGACGCCCATGAGGGCATGAGCTACCTGGAAAGCCTGCCGCGCAAGACCATCACGGTCTATGTGCCGCTCATCCTGATCATGATCGTGCTGCTGTTCCCGTTCTACTGGATGGTGATCACCTCGATCAAACCCGACCAGCAATTGCTCGACCTCAACAACGGCAATCCCCTGTGGGTGACCGAGCCGACGCTGCGCCACATCCACAAGCTCCTGTTCGAGTCCAACTATCCGACCTGGCTGTGGAACACGATGTTCGTGGCGATCTGCGCCACCGTGCTGTCGATCATGTCCTCGGTGCTGGCGGCCTACGCCATTTCGCGCATCCGCTTCCGCGGCGCCCAGACCGTCGGCGGCCTGATCTTCCTCGCCTATCTGGTGCCGCCTTCGATCCTGTTCATCCCGCTCTCGACCATCATTCACTATTACGGCCTGTTCGACTCGCCCTTCGCGCTGATCCTGACCTATCCGACCATCCTGATCCCGTTCTGCACCTGGCTCCTGATGGGCTATTTCAAGACCATCCCCTTCGAGCTCGAGGAATGCGCGCTGATCGACGGCGCGAGCCGCTGGCAGATCCTGACCAAGATCGTGCTGCCGCTGGCGGTGCCCGGCCTGATCTCGGCCTTCATCTTCGCCTTCACCCTGTGCTGGAACGAGTTCATCTACGCGCTCACCTTCATCTCCTCGAACTGGAACAAGACCGTGCCGACCGCGATCGTCTCGGAATTCGTCGACGGCGACGTGTTCCGCTGGGGTTCGCTGATGGCAGGCGCGCTGGTCGGCTCGCTGCCGCTCGTCATCCTCTATGCCTTCTTCGTCGAGCACTACGTGTCGGCCATGACCGGCGCGGTGAAGGAATAGGCCGATGGCGCGCATCGCCTTCATCGGCCTCGGCGCCATGGGCCGGCCCATGGCGGCGAACCTCGTCAAGGCCGGCCATGCCGTCGCCGGCTACGACGTCAACGCCGCCGCGCTCGACTGGCTGCGCGGGGCCGGCGGGACGCCCGCGCCGAGCGCCGCGCAGGCCGCCGAAGGTGCGGACGCGCTGGTGCTGATGGTGGTCAATGCCGACCAGGCCGAAACCGTCCTGTTCGAGGCGGGTGCGCTCGACGCCCTCGCGCCGCATGCCCTCGTCATCCTCTCGGCCACCTGTGCGCCGGCCCGTGCCGCGGCGATCGCCGACCAGGTGGCGGCGACGCAGCGCCGCTTCGTGGACGCCCCGGTATCCGGCGGCGTGGTCGGCGCCGAGGCGGGCGCGCTGACCATCATGGCCGCGGCGCCAAAGGCCGATTTCGCCGCCGCCGAGCCGATCCTCAGGCCGATGGGCTCACGGCTCTACCATGTCGGCCTGAAGCCCGGCGACGGCGCCATGGTGAAGACCATCAACCAGTTGCTCTGCGGCGTGCATATCGCCGCCGCCGCGGAGGCGCTGGCGCTCGGCGAGCGCGCCGGGCTCGACACCGCCATGCTGCTGGAGATCTTCGGCGCGAGCGCCGCCGGCAGCTGGATGCTGAACAATCGCGGCCCGCGCATGCTGATGGACGATCCGCCGGTCACCTCGGCGGTCGACATCTTCGTCAAGGATCTCGGCATCGTGCTCGATGCCGGCCGGTCCGCGCGGGCACCGCTGTTCCTGGCCGCCGCCGCGCACCAGCTCTTCCTCGCCGCCTCCGGCCTCGGGCTCGGCATGGCGGACGATGCCCTGGTCATCGAGGCCTATCGGGCACTGGCGCCGAAGGACGGGGGCTGAGGCGCGGGCCTCGAAGGACCATCGGCGCCGCGTCGCGAACCTTGACGCTGGCGGCCCGGTCTCACGCGTCGCCGTCGTCGTCCTCGTCGTCGCCGCCGACATGGTCGTGCGGCTGCAAGGTCTTCTCGATCCGGCGAAGCAATTTCCTGAGCCGCTTCACGTCCTTGCCGTCGAGATCGGCAAGCATCTCGTCCTCGGCGGCGAACCAGAGGTCGTCGAGCGCCTGGGCCTTGGCGCGGCCCGCCTCGGTGAGGCCGACGCGCACCAGGCGGCCGTCGCCGCCCTCGCTGGTCTTGCGCTCGACGAGGGCCTGGACGTGCAGGCGGCCGACCGTCTTGGACGCTGTCGGCGGCCTCACGCGCAGCGTCGCGGCGAGGTCACCCATCGTCATGTCGCCGGCATCGGCGAGAATCTTCAGCACCTGTTCCTGGCCGGGATAGAGGCCGAGCGCGGTCAGCTTGCGCGCCACCAGCGCGCGGTGGACGCGCGCGGCGTGCTGCACATGGGCCCCGATCGTCTTGCGATAAGGCTCTCGGACCGGCCTCTCGGCCTCCTTCGTGCGGGTCATGCCATCCCCCTGAAGCCTGACCGGCGCGCTGCTCCATGCCCCGCGCGGCCTCGTGACGTCGCCGAAGCGACCGGCGCATATTCCCCTTGCCAACGTGACAACATCGTGACCAAGCCAGCCGGCTCACAAGCTGGTCATCGCGCCGCGCACCCGGGCAAGGAACGCCGCGCGGCTTTCCGGCGTCGACCGGTTCATGTCGTAATGGGCGAGATAGCGCACCGCGCCGCGGCTGCGCGTGATGCCGCGCAGCGAGCGGGTGCAGAACTTGCGCGGCGGATTGCCGAGCAGGAAGGCCTTGAGGCGGGTGGCGCCGTAGCTCGTCACGACCGCCACCTTGCGGATGTTGGTGAGCATGCCGCGCGCCTTGCCGTCGACGAGGCCGAACGAGACGCCGGGCAGGAAGACCCGGTCGAAATAGCCTTTCAGCATGGCCGGCAGGCCGAAATTCCACACCGGAAAGACCAGCACGAGAGCCTCCGCGGCGCGCAGCCGCGCGACATGGGCCGCCACCGGGCGGGTGTTGCCGGCAAGGTCGTGATAGCCCGCGCGTTCGCTCCGGCTCAGCACCGGGTCGAAACCTTCCGCGTAGAGATCGCAGTCGTCGACCTCGTGGCCCGCCGCCGTGAGCGTCTCGACGACGGCCCGGTGCAGGGCGCCGACATAGCTCTCCGGATTGGGGTGGCAGTAGAGCACCAATATGCGCATCGTCACCTCGGATCCCGCCGGCACGGCCCATCATGGCCGCTGCCGGCACGGACCGTCATTCCGTGACGCCGGCCTCCGCCAGGCTTTTGAACAGGAAATGCTTGCCCGACCGGTAGTCGTAGGTCGGATCCTCCCAGGCGATCATCTTGCCGGGATTGAGCAGGCCCTTCGGGTCGGCCTCCTTCTTGAAGGCGAGCTGGGTTTCGTCGGTCTGCTTCATGCCGCCCTCTTCGAGCGTATAGCGGTGCGGATTGAACACCGGCACGCCCATGTCCTCGTGGATGCGGACGATCTCGTCGAGCCGCTCCTCGGTGGTGAAACGCACCATGGGCAGGCCGAAGCAGGTCACCTTGCCGTCGAACCGGACGAATTCCAGGTGGCCGATCACCTCGTCGCCGAACTGCGCCTCGAGCTTGGTGGCGAGCGCCACCTGGTCGGGGAACGGATGCAGCGTCTGCAGATAGGTGATGGACGGATCGATGCGCAGGGCCCTGAGCGTCGTGTGGTTCCAGGTCAGCTCGAAGCCCGGCGGCAGGCGCTTGCCCTCGTCCTCGTCGACCGTATCCGACCGGAACAGGAGCTCCGCGCCGGCGCGGCGCGAGAAGGCGAGCGTCGCATCGACGGCGAAATCGGCGATCATGGCGATCACCACGTGGCTGTCGCGCGGCAGATAGTCCTGATGGCGCAGGAAATAGGTGTTCGGCGCCGGCGCGGCGACCACGGAAATGTTCTTCTTGGCGATGCCGTCCTGCTCGCCGAGGCCGTTGGCGAAGGCGGCGGCCCGCTCGTAGCTGTCGAAGCCGAAGATGAGATCGACCCAGCCATAGGCGGGGCCGAGCGGCATCTCCACCTCGGTGATGATGCCGTTGGTGCCGTAGGCGTGGGCGACCTTGGCGAGATCGTCGCCGGCAAGTTCCAGCACGCGCGGCTCGGCCTCCATGGTGACCACCTTGAGGCGGATCACATTGCCGGCATCGCGCAGGCCGCCCCAGGTGATCGAGCCGACGCCGCCCGACCCGCCGGCGATGAAGCCGCCGACCGACGCGGTCGCATAGGTCGAGGGGTGCATGCGGATTTCCTGGGCCTGGCCGCGCGCCAGCTTGTCGATGTCGGCGATGACCGCGCCGGCTTCGGCGACGAACCGGCCGGGCTGCACGGCGATCACCGTGTTGAGGCCCGAGAGATCGAGCACGATGCCGCCCGACAGCGGCATGGCCTGGCCGTAATTGCCGGTGCCGGTGCCGCGCGGCGTGACGGGAATGCCGAGCTCGTAGGCGGCGGCGAGCGTGCGCACCACCTCCATCTCGTTCACCGGCGCGACGATGATGTCGCCGACGACATGGTCGAGCTGGCGCTTCAACGTCGGAGAATACCAGTAGAAGTCGCGGCTCTTCTGCTTGACGAGAGCCGGGTTCTCTTCCGTGCGGATGCCGCCGAGGCGGCTCTTCAGGCCCTGGAGGTCGTAGGTGCTCATGGGGTCAGCTCCAGAGGCTGTCGAGGTCGCGGTAGTCGGGCAGGGTCGTGTCGATGGCGGCGCCCGAGCGGATCACCGTGCGGTCGGCCTCGGGCCGCGACATGAGCTCGGTCCAGGTGCGGCCGCGGAACAGCACGAGATCGGCCCCCAGCCGCGGTCCGATGAAGCCGCGCCCGGAGAACCCGCAGACCTCGGCCGGAGTTCCCGTCACGGTCAGCGGCCAGTCCGCCACCGGGTGGTCGAAATGCAGGATGCGGGTGGCCTCGCGATAGACTTCCAGCATGTCGAGGTCGCCATAGGCGTAGAAGGGGTCGCGCGTATTGTCGGACGCGACCATGACGGGCGTGCCGCGCTCCTTCATTTCGTGCAGCAGCGTGACGCCGCGCCGGCGTGGCGTGCGGCCGAACAGCCGGTCCTGCAGATACATGTTGCACATGGGCAGCGAGACCACGGCGAGGCCCGCCTCGGCCACCAGGTCCAGCGTGCGCTGGGCTTCCTCCTCGCCCTGTGCGGCGAGCGAGCAGCAATGGCCGACGACGATGCGGCCATTGCCGTTTTCGGCCCAGCCGAACCGCAAGGCGGCCTCGGCGATCAGGCGCAGCGAATGGGCGCCGGGATCGAGCGTCTCGTCGACGTGGAAATCGAGGCGGAAGCCCTGCGCCAGCGCGGTCGAGAACAGCTGTTCGAGGCCATCGGCGAGATTGGCGGTCATGTAGGTGACGGCGCCGAGCCCGCCGCCCGCCCGCTTCAGGGCACCGACGAGCCGGTCGAGATAGCCGTTCTCCACCACCACGTCGATGCCGCAGAGCGACGAGGCCTGCAGGTCGACGCGGCCTTTCCACTCCTCGCGGATCTCGGCGATCAGCGGCCAGGAAATGCCGATCTGGGCGGGCAGCGAATCGATATGGGTGCGCAGCGCCGCCGTGCCGTGGGCATAGGCGGCCTTCAGCGCGAAGGTGACGCGTGCCCGCACGTCCTCGGCCTTCCAGTTGGCCTCGCGGTCGGCGGCCACCGTCGCCAGCGCTCCGGCGAAGGTGCCGTCCGGATTGGCCGCGCGCGGCCAGATATGGCCCTTGTCGAGATGGACATGGCTGTCGACGAAACAGGGCAGCACCATGCCGCGGTCGAGGTCGAGCGTGGCGATCTCGGACGCCGCGGGCGGGCCGACCCGCTCGATCACGCCGTCATTGATGACGATGTCGACGGCGACGAGATCGGCCTCCGGTCTGCCCGCCTCGGGCGGCGCCATGTCGACGCCGCGCAGCAGCGCCGCCGGCACCGTGGCATTGGCGAGCCGATAGCGGCCTTCGGATGGAAGGGTGGCGAAACCCGAACCCATGCATGTCTCCTGCGCTCTGCCCCTGCCGTCGCGTGCGTCCGCTGCGATGAAGGCGAGTCGCATGGGGCGGCAGGCCCCGCAATAGACCACGGGCGGGGCCACCCCGGCCAGCGCCGCGCCGCGGACGGGCCGCGAAGGGCGCCGCGAGGACCGATTTTTTTCATCTGGCCTGGGGACTGCGGGCAGGCTCATCCACATGACGCGAAAAAAGTGCGACGAGGCCATTGCAATCGTCCGCGTCCTTTGGCATAGAACCGCCCTCTTCGATGCTTCGGCGGTCGAGAGACAAGTTGATGCGGGAGTAGCTCAGGGGTAGAGCACAACCTTGCCAAGGTTGGGGTCGAGGGTTCGAATCCCTTCTCCCGCTCCAATTTGTCTTCCATTCGCGACAGCCGCCAGCCGGACTTCCGGAGATTTTCGTCATGACGTTCGGTTCCGTGAAGTCGCTCATCCGAGCCGTCGATGGCGATTTCGTGCGCGTCGACGGATCCACCGAAACCGCCCGCTTCTTCCTGCCCGCTCCCGGCCGGCGCATCGAGATCGCCGCCCGCGGCGTCACCGTCACCCGCCGCACCCTGAAGCCGCGCGCCCGCGTGAAGCGGTTCATCCGGGTTTCGTGAGGCTGATCCAGGCGGGCGCAGCGTTTCGCTCGGCATCGCCACAATGCGCAGCACCCTCGATCTTTGAGCGGCTCTCGCGATAGCTAAAGCCAAGTCGTTCCAGTTGCTGCTGGACAGAGATCTCCAAACCACGATCGATCGTCGACATCGTTGCGCGGCTGACCGATAATTCGACCCGTTGGGCGCACCTGTTGGGGCGTATCCGGATCTCGAAGAGGCGCGCGAAGTGATGTCACATGCGGCGCGCATCCATGTGCCTCGCCGATCTCCGGCCCAAACGTGAGCTTTTCGCAGCGGACGCGGCAAGATCGAGACCTACGCCCAAACCATCTAGCGGCATGAGGCAAGCTTGTCGGCTTTTGCAATCATTGCGGCCGTAAGCGGAGCATTTTGCGTCGCACAGATTGGGAGACGGGGCGGAGCTTTATGACCCCGCGAAGGGACAGCGAGAGCGACGAAGAAGAACAGCAGCCCCGCCATCAGCAAGCTAACGTCGATGGTCACGCGGTTCAGCATCGCGTTCAAATCATCTTTGGTCGCGAGGTCTTTCATTTGCGCCCCTCACCGATAGACCGGAATGGAGAATAGCACAGCGAGACGTCGCGCAGGAGAGGCCAGTCAATCCTCGACGGAGGACCAGCCGGATACCAATGAGGCTGCAAGGGCGGATTGCGGTTTTGTCCCATTCCTCTTCCCTCCGTGTCGTCTCTGCGGTGTGATCATGCCACAAGGCCGCCGCCTGGGCCGCCACCGTTGCCGCTGGACCGCGATCTCTGAACCGCTATCGTCGGCTGCACCGTGACCGTGACGCCCGCCGCGTTGCCGCTGGACCGCGATCTCTGAACCGCTATCGTTCGCCGAGACGCTGGAGCGCGACAGGGAGGGTTGCCGCTGGACCGCGATCTCTGAACCGCTATCGTTTTGGCCTCGTCGGCATCGTCGTTGATGAGGTTGCCGCTGGACCGCGATCTCTGAACCGCTATCGTACCGCACCAAGTTGACCCACGCGCTGGGCCGGTTGCCGCTGGACCGCGATCTCTGAACCGCTATCGTCGAGGCTGGCGGCGGCCAGGGCAGTCCGGCGTTGCCGCTGGACCGCGATCTCTGAACCGCTATCGTTCGCCTATTGCAAGGGCCTGACGACGGGCGAGTTGCCGCTGGACCGCGATCTCTGAACCGCTATCGTTGCCTTAGCCTTGGGCGCGACCGGCGCGGGGTTGCCGCTGGACCGCGATCTCTGAACCGCTATCGTTCACCCACGCCACCACGCTGGCACGATCGTGTTGCCGCTGGACCGCGATCTCTGAACCGCTATCGTAGGGGCTCTCCCCGGATGGTAAGCCCGATCCGTTGCCGCTGGACCGCGATCTCTGAACCGCTATCGTCTCGGTGCATTCTTCCTGCGCCAAGCCTTGGTTGCCGCTGGACCGCGATCTCTGAACCGCTATCGTCTATCTCGGCTTTCTGCGGCGCGGCTGGCAGTTGCCGCTGGACCGCGATCTCTGAACCGCTATCGTCCTTCGGTGCGCCCGCCGGCGGCCCCGACCGGTTGCCGCTGGACCGCGATCTCTGAACCGCTATCGTGAGCCATGTGGCTGAGCCTCGGTTTGAACGGTTGCCGCTGGACCGCGATCTCTGAACCGCTATCGTACTGTTGGATCAGGATCTCAGCCCGAAAAAGTTGCCGCTGGACCGCGATCTCTGAACCGCTATCGTTGGGACTTGCGCTGGGCGGTGCGGCCCCGGTTGCCGCTGGACCGCGATCTCTGAACCGCTATCGTTCCGCGACAAAAGACGTGCACTTCACGATTGTTGCCGCTGGACCGCGATCTCTGAACCGCTATCGTCGCCATGGCGGTGTCCTGATGGACGGTCCAGTTGCCGCTGGACCGCGATCTCTGAACCGCTATCGTGCGAGGTGTGTCCGAGGCCCGCATGCTCTCGTTGCCGCTGGACCGCGATCTCTGAACCGCTATCGTTGGACGGATAAAAGCGACGGGTGCGCCACCGTTGCCGCTGGACCGCGATCTCTGAACCGCTATCGTCGATCGGATCACCGGGAAGCGCATGGTCCGGTTGCCGCTGGACCGCGATCTCTGAACCGCTATCGTTTGCCCCCAGAACCGCCGGCCGTCCCTCGGGGTTGCCGCTGGACCGCGATCTCTGAACCGCTATCGTGGCCATGGCCATGTCCTGGTGCACCGTCCAGTTGCCGCTGGACCGCGATCTCTGAACCGCTATCGTCACAGCGTCGAACAGGAGCGAAGCGCTGGCGTTGCCGCTGGACCGCGATCTCTGAACCGCTATCGTCTATCGAGCAGCTTGAAGCGCAATTCATAGTTGCCGCTGGACCGCGATCTCTGAACCGCTATCGTCGGCGAACCCGTCAACGCTTCATTCGTCGCAGTTGCCGCTGGACCGCGATCTCTGAACCGCTATCGTCGGCGAACCCGTCAACGCTTCATTCGTCGCAGTTGCCGCTGGACCGCGATCTCTGAACCGCTATCGTCCGACAGTTTGACAAGGCGTCCGGTGCCCTTGTTGCCGCTGGACCGCGATCTCTGAACCGCTATCGTATACATGCCCTCCTGACGATCAAGCGTCTGGTTGCCGCTGGACCGCGATCTCTGAACCGCTATCGTGACCTGCTGCAGCGTGTCGAGCACATAGCGGTTGCCGCTGGACCGCGATCTCTGAACCGCTATCGTCCAGTAGGCGCGCTTGCATCGTCAGATCCTGTTGCCGCTGGACCGCGATCTCTGAACCGCTATCGTGCTGCCGCGGATCGCGACGTCGGCCGAGGCGTTGCCGCTGGACCGCGATCTCTGAACCGCTATCGTGGGCGCATGCGCATACACGCCCGCACGTGAGTTGCCGCTGGACCGCGATCTCTGAACCGCTATCGTCGGTGCCGGCCAGGGGCGCGCAGGGGTTCTGTTGCCGCTGGACCGCGATCTCTGAACCGCTATCGTGATGACATGGCTGTTAAGCGCGGCCGACTTGTTGCCGCTGGACCGCGATCTCTGAACCGCTATCGTGATCCCCGTCACCGTCATGCTGCCCGTATTGTTGCCGCTGGACCGCGATCTCTGAACCGCTATCGTCCTCTCGGCCAGGGAGCGGGCCGTCCTCCAGTTGCCGCTGGACCGCGATCTCTGAACCGCTATCGTCACGTCGAGGACTGGCGCGTTGATCCGCCAGTTGCCGCTGGACCGCGATCTCTGAACCGCTATCGTCGCAGCGACGGCAGCGGGGCGGTGTTCCTCGTTGCCGCTGGACCGCGATCTCTGAACCGCTATCGTTATGTCGAGCGGGTCAACGCCGCGGCCGGTGTTGCCGCTGGACCGCGATCTCTGAACCGCTATCGTGTTGAGCAGTTTCTAGGACATGCTCAGGTCGTTGCCGCTGGACCGCGATCTCTGAACCGCTATCGTATCGATACGGACGGTGTCGTCGAGCGCTTAGTTGCCGCTGGACCGCGATCTCTGAACCGCTATCGTCCCGGGCATGGTCACGCCCAACGCCACCACGTTGCCGCTGGACCGCGATCTCTGAACCGCTATCGTATGGCCAAGGTGTTTAGGCAGGGCGATATGTTGCCGCTGGACCGCGATCTCTGAACCGCTATCGTGCTTCGAGGATCCGACGCCTTTCCTCTTTAGGTTGCCGCTGGACCGCGATCTCTGAACCGCTATCGTGTTGCGCGCCTCTATGCACAGCGCCTCGAGTTGCCGCTGGACCGCGATCTCTGAACCGCTATCGTATCGCGTGGGCCGAGAGCATTCGCAGGCAGTTGCCGCTGGACCGCGATCTCTGAACCGCTATCGTCAGCCTGTCCAAGATCGAACGCCGCCTGCTGTTGCCGCTGGACCGCGATCTCTGAACCGCTATCGTCGGCACATTCACGTTCAATCGGCAGCGCTAGTTGCCGCTGGACCGCGATCTCTGAACCGCTATCGTGGAGTGCTGCATCTCGTCATCGCCGTCGAGGTTGCCGCTGGACCGCGATCTCTGAACCGCTATCGTGCCTGGAAATGGCGGGAGTCCAACGGTACGGTTGCCGCTGGACCGCGATCTCTGAACCGCTATCGTAGATGAAGCGATATCCCGTTGAAATCAAACGGGATATCGCCTTCTCTGCGAACCTCAAAACAAGCGTCCAGATTAGAAAAGCGCGAGCTGGTCGGGATTTTTCTTCGGGCGTTTCCGGCGTTGCCCGGAGAATCGGACAATATTTTCATATTGCTTGTCGGTGAAAGTGAGGATGTGGATCTCGCCGCGATCGGGCAGATTCGCCTCGATGCGCCGCATATAGGTCTCGAACTGTTCCTTGCCGTTGCAAAAGCGAGCGTAGACCGAAAACTGGCTCTTCTCGAAGCCTTGATCGAGCAGAAACTCACGAAATTTCGTCGCCGCGCGGTTTTGCACCTTGGTGGTAACCGGCAGGTCGAACATGACGAAGATCCACATCAGCCGGTATCCGTTGAGCTGGGTCGGAATCATGTCGCAAGTGCGCCGAGGCCGGCGAGCTCGATCGCTGTCGGCGGCCGTGGCAGAACAAGGTTTGACGCATTGCCTAGCTCGAAGCAGCGCGCAAGGGACTGCGCCAGCCGCCCGGCAGCCACGGTCACGGTCGTCGTACCTCCATCGCTTGCCAGATCGAGCGCGATGAGTCCGGCAAAAGCGCGTTTTGCCTCGGGTGTCACCTCCGTGCAGCCCCGCGCCATAAGCAGAACCGTCATCGCATCGACAAGCGGCCTGAATGGCTCGATGAGGTCGTCGGCCAGGGCGAAGGCATTGCCGCGATTGGCATGGTGAATGCCGATGGAGGGATGAAGGCCGGCGGCGACGATCGACCGCGCGACCAGTGATCGCAGCACGGTATAGCCGTAGTTGAGCAGACCATTGGCGCCACCGGCGTCGCGGTCGCGCCGGAATGCCTCGCCCATCAGAAGTGGCCAATAGCGGCGCGCCACTTGCGCCTCGACATTGTCGGGATCTCCGGAACGCACGCGCCGCGCCAGCAGATCGAAGGCATCGGTCGATAGGCCGCGCGACGCGAGGACCGCCGCCTGCCAACGGATCTTAGCAACGACGATCTCGCGCCAGAGCTGCTTTGCCAGAGGCTTCCCGGCCTCCCACTGGGCACGCATGCGCGCGTTTTGCCCATGATGACCCTCCAATGGCAGGCACACCGCCATCGGTGCGTGATTGGCCCCGCACAGAACCATGACGGAGCCACGCTCGGCGAGAGCCACCACGAGGCTGGTGCTCCAGGTTATGCCATGGGCATGAATGATGACGGCTGCGACATCGTCGAGCGGGATGCGGCCAACCTCCTCGCGTGCCTCGCTGACGACGAGAAAACCGCGATGCGCCGAGAGGTGCCGGCCATCGGTGGCAATATCGACGATGCGCTCCATCAGGCAGCGCCGCGTTCGCGGTCCCGTGACCCGGGGTCGAGGACGCGGCCGAGTTCGTCGACCCGCACCTGCCGTGCGCGGACACGCTTGAGCCCGCCGGCGGTCGGCGAAAAATACTTGAACGGGTCGACTTCATTCGATTCGGCGTCCCGCCGTTTCAGATCACCGGCCTCATGGCAGGCGGCAAGGGTGATCTGGCCGCCTTGGCGAAGCTGCGCGACGCGCATCAATTCTCGTTCCTTGCCCTCGGGCTCGATGGCCACAATGTCGTTCTGCTGCAGCGACAAGACCTTCCTTGCCGTGGGGTTCTCGCGCCTGACCGGCGAGGTCCAGGACGATTGATGGGCATCGAACATCGATACCACCTCGGCCACCCATTTGCCGTCCTTCAGCTCCCAGACGTCGTAGCGATAATTCGAGTCACCCTTGTAACCCTTGTAGACGCGCCCGCTGCTGTCGCGGATCGGAATGACCGTCAGCGGCTCGACCACCCGTACCCGCCTGATGCCTCGGAATTGGAGCGGTCCCAACTCCGGGAACCGCGACAAGCGCGCCTCAAACGCCTTGCCGTCATAACTCCGTGTCCAGACAGAAAGTGCCTTACGCAGTTCATCGTCACGCACGGCCTCGATGCTGGTCGGCTTTTTCAGGGCCGTCAGAGGGACACGGCGAACCACGATCGTGTTGCCCTTCTCGTCGGTCTCGCCAGTCAACCCATAGGCCGTATCGTTGTGCAGACGGCCAGCCGTCGAGTCCTGCCCCTTGGCAGCCCCGGCCTTGGATACCGTGCCATGGTCAGCCCGGTGACTGACGACAACCTGCCGGATCACCTGCCCGACATCCCGCTCGAAGTCCGGCCATGGCACGGGCAAATCCGCGGTCATCCGGTTCGCCGCCTCATGGCCGCGCTGCCCCGCCTCGCGTGCGATCGCCTGAAGGAGATGCCTGTCGGTGACGGCGACGACGATCGCATCGATGGCATGATGACGATGGTCGCGCCGATTCTTCGGCTGGTCCGCACCTCCGCCGAGATTGTGATCCGGCAGGAGATGGTTCAGTCCCCAGCTGCGCCGCAGCATCTCGGTCAGCCGGCCCGGGGAAACCCAGACCCGGCCGCTGCCCTCGCCCTTATCGGGAAACAGCACGCCAAGATACTCGCGCGCAAGCCGGGACAAATATTGAGTATCGACCAATTGCCGGGCGAGGAACTTCTCCTCCGTATCGAATCGCGCCATCGCATCGGGCTCGAAACGCCAGCGCTTCTCGCGCGGTAGGCGGGCAGCCCGGGCTGCGATCTCCTCCCAATCGGCCCCCTGCCCGAATGCCTCGAACGGCGAACGGCGGCGCTTGTTGCGATTGGCCTCGCGCAGGCAAAGGAGCTTGTTTGCGTTGGAATCGTCGAGTGTCGCGGCGAAAGGCAGGATGTGGTCGACTTCGACCGCGCCCGAAAACAACATTTCGATGGAGATTTGCCGGCCGGTATAGACACAGCGCCGATCGAGCGCATTGTCGGGATTGAGTTCCTCCCAAAGCTTCAGCAGGGCGCGGTTGGCACCCTTGTCGGCGATGCCGATGTCGACGAGCTTCTGCGAACGCCGTTCGGCAGCCTCGCGGTTCTGCCTGTTGCGGCCGTTGATCTCGCGTTTGCGCTGATCGTCGAGCTTCAGCTCGCGCGCGAGTTCCACGGCAATCTGGCGCGGCGGCCCATAACGCTTGATCAGCCGATTGACGACGCGGCGGAGTTGATTGAGCCCGATATGGACGGTGGGATTGGTGACGCGCCCGACTCGCATTTCGTCGCTGTCGCCGGGATCGCCCGTACCCGGCATGATGTGGCGCTCCAGGGCGATGCCGTAATAGGGCAGTTCCGCCAGGACCTCGCCGTTGCGAAAATCCGAGTGGTGGCCGAGCCCTGCCTTCTGGACCGCTTCGCTGTAGACGATCACCTCATCCTGCAGCGCCTTGATGAGACGCGTCGTCGCGGTCAGGCCGAACCGGCCGAAGCCTTGCGGCAGCCGCGCCGCCGCAACCGCGCCGGTCTGTTCAGGCGTAAGTCCGTAGCGCTCCGCCAGCCAGGCCCGGAACCCCGCTTCATCCTCATCGCTCTCCAAAGCCTGGATGCGCGAGACGATCTCCCACTGATCGGCTGGGGACAGGTGGCTCCAACGGCCGCCGAAACGGCTTTTCGCTCCGAGCTCGGCGGCCACCTCATCGCCTTTCAGGTCCTTGCGGTTCTCGCTCTCCTTGTTGAACCTGGCGTCCGGGTCGAGTTTCAACGTCTTGCGCAGGCTTTCGAAACTGACGGCCCGCTTGTCCTTGAGCTTGAGATAGGCAAGGTCCCGCTGTTCCCGGGACAGCAGTTCGGCCTGCGCGCCGGGGCGCACGATGCGCAATGCGTTGAGCTCCTCCAGAAGCCGACGCTTCTGAAACAGGGGATGGGCCTTGGGCAGCCGCCTTTCACCTTCAACGAGGGTGCAGGTGCCGATCTCCGGCTGTTTCAGCGGCCGCTGATAAAAGATTACCTCGAAGAGGCGTTGCCTGATCTCGTCCGTGAGAACGGCCGGGTGGTGAACCTGCTGGCTCTCCCAGATCGCCTCGAATTCGTCTTCCAGCATGCGCCGGTCGGGATAGAAGTCATAGCCGTCCCCCCGCGCGCCCTCGCCGCTCTCGGCGCGCAAGCGCGTGCGCACGCTGGGGATCTGGTTCGGATCAGTTGCTGCAGCCCGCCGGCCATGGAGGAATTCGCCGAGGGTCGCAGATCCCTTCTCGTGCATCGCTTCCTGAAGGCGAGCGACACCGATCCGGATCTTGCCTTCGTCATCCGTCTTGCCACGATCGGTCCTACGGTTCGATTTGAAGCCGCGCCGCTGGTTGAGATGAAAAAGCGCACGCCCAATATGGTTGAGCGGCAAGGCCTCGTGCAACGCCCGGGCACGCAGCTCATAGGGGTCTCGCCCCGCGAGTTCCCGCCGCGCCGCTTCGTCGGCGGGGAACAGCCCGACACCTGCCAAGTGTTTCAGCAGCGCTGCTTGGCGCTGCTTGAAACGATCACGTCGCCGACGCATGGCGCGCGCCGCACGACGATCGACAGCTAGGGAAGCCTCAGATTTCGGGTCTCTTCCATCGCTGAAAATGCGCGATCCTGCAGCAATGAGCCTGATCGGTACATCGTCGCAATTGAGTTCAACAATCGCCCATCCAAGAGATGCGGTTCCAAGATCAACGCCGATACGATAATTCAAAGCCATGCACGCCCCCCTAGCTGCAACAGCCTATCCGAACACGCTGAAGTGTCGAGTCACAACTGATCTGAGGAGCCTACCGATTGGCAACCGACAGGGCAGACCGGTCGGTGCGTGCGTACCGATCGGCTTTTCGTTGTTCATCCGCGGGGGACGTTTCGCGCCCGAGCGCGCCAGTCTCTCGACGAGCTTGACGGCCACAAGGTTTCGCGCAATGGTTGCACCTTCAGAGATCGTGGTCTGGCGGTTAACAAGTAGCCAGTCTGCACCAGATAAGGGCGGCGCTCCGGCGCCGCCTTTTTTGTTGCGATGGCACGTTTGATCCGACGCGTCCGCGGAGCCCGATCAAGCCGATTGGCGCCATACGCCCAACGGCTCGCACCTGTGTCGAAGAGCGCTTACTGGCGGCGAGCGTCCCGGCCGGCACCCACGGGAGAGGACGGTCGAAACAGGATATGGCGTTCTCCATCCTATGCCCGAGACAAAGCATTGATGAGGTGGCCTTGCCCGCACCATTGTGGCCCGTCAACGCGAGATGGCCTATCCTGTCGCCGTCATGACGCGCGTCAGGCGCCGTGCAGTGCCAGGAAAGGCAGGCCATGTCCGAGGTTGCAGAGCCGACGGCCCCCACCGACGGCGGCAAGGTCCGCGCCGGCGGCCTCGTGATCCGCGAAATCCCCTTCGTCGCCATCCTGGTCCTGACCGTGCTCGGGGTCGGCTATGTCGCGATGACGCGGCACGCCATTCCCTTCTACTGGCAGGGCCTCGCCGTGTTCATCGCGGTGGTCGCGATCGCCATCGGCTGGCGCCGCACCGAGACCGCGGGCGAGCGCTGGCACGTGATCTGGACCCAGTGCCTGCACTGGGGCGCCTTCCTGGTCGTGATGAACCTCGTCTTCCTGCCGAGCGTTCAGGCCATCACCAATGCGGATGCGACGAGCCTCACCATCCTGCTCCTGCTGGCGCTCGGCACCTTCACCGCCGGCGTGCACACGCCGTCCTGGCACATGTGCTTCAACGGCGTGGTCATGGCGCTGAGCGTGCCGGCGATCGCCTGGCTCGATCAGTCCGCGCTGCTGATGGCGCTCGGCGTGCTGGTCGTGCTCTCGATCGCCGTCGCGCTCACCTGGCGCCGCTTCAAGGGGTGATGCCGTCAGGGCCTTGCGGCCCTATTGCACCACCCGCAGCGGCTTCTCCAGGACCGCGAGCACGCGCCTGAGGTCGTGCCCGCGCTTCAGGATGAGGCCGGTCGCGGCGATCGCGGCATAGGCGCCCTGCCGGCTCGCCAGCTTCGGATCCTTGACGATCCGGTAGAGCGGCATTTCCGACGCCCGGCGGAACACCGAGAACACCGCCTTGTCCTTGAAGAAGTCGATGGCGTAGTCGCGCCATTCGCCGGCAGCCACCATGCGGCCGTAGAGATTGAGGATCTCGTCGAGTTCACGCCGGTCGAAGGCGACACGCGGGGCGGAGGCACCGGCGTTCAGGGAAACGACAGTGCCCAGGTAACTCGTCTCGGCATCGGACATGAGGCTCCTTCCAGCGCTCCATCTTCGCGTCACGATCCGGTCATGATCGACCGGCCCGGGCCGCTTGGCAAGGCGGCAGGTAGGAAGGCCACGCCCGGAAGGGAAGGCCTGCCGGCCCGATGGCTCAGACCGGCCTGTCGCTGCGCTCGAACATCGGCAGCGTCTTGTACTGGCCCCGGGGGATCAGAAGTCCCTCGGCCACCAGCCGGTCGTGCACCTCCTTCGCCTTGTCGTAGGCATAGGAGCCCGCATAGAAGGCGATGGTGCCGCCCGGCCGGGTGCGCCCGGCGAGCAGCCGCACCATGGCATCGTCGGTCAGGCCGCCATAGGCGTCGTTCTTTTCGGTACGGAACTCGCCGACATGAAACAGCGTGACGATGTCGAACACCGGCAAAAGCCGCGCGTCGAGCTGGTAGATATCGCCGAAATAGGCCTTGTAGCCCCAGCCGAGCTCCGGATTCTCGGTGATCATGGTCTCATAGGTGCGGATCTCGCCCGGCGAGGCGGTAATGCCGAGAATGGCATTGCCGAGCCCCTTCTCGGCATTGTGCAGGCCGAGCAGGTGATGGCCGCCCGTGCCGAAATGGAAGATCGCCTTGCCGCGCGTGCCGGTCTCCTCCAGCCAGTCGCAGAAATGCGCGTCGCAGGGGCATTCCTTCACGCGCAGGTCCCAGAAATGGTCCCAGATATGCAAGGTCATCGGCAGGGCTCCTTCGGGCGCGGCAACAGCGGCGCGGACAAGTCAGGATGTCGGGGCGGGTAAACGGGCGGCGAGCGGCGCCGAGCTTAATCTCGCGCCGCCGTCGCCGCGGGCGAGCACCAGCTTGCGGTCGTGCAGCGCCTCGAGGCCCGGCCGCAAGCCGACGCTGATCAGCGTCGCGCCGTCGAGCGCGCGTGTCAGCACGGCCATCAGCCGGGCTTCGCCGGCCTCGTCGAGCGCGCTTGTCGCGCCGTCGAGAATGACGAGATCGGGTTTCTGCACCAGGAGGCGCGCCACGGCGAGGCGCTGGCGCTCGCCATTGGAGAGGATCTGGTCCCAGCGCTCGGCGTCATCGAGCCGGCCGGCGAGATAGCCGAGGCCGACCTCGGCCAGCGCCTCGGCGAGCACGGCATCGTCGAGCGCCGCGGACTGGGCGGGATAGGCGAGCGCGGCACGCAGCGTGCCGGCCGGCAGATAGGCCCGCTGCGGCACGAAGGCGACGGCCCCGCCCGCCGGCAGCGCGATGGTGCCGGAGCCCCAGGGCCAGAGCCCGGCGAGCGCGCGCACCAGGGTCGACTTGCCCGCGCCGCTCTCGCCCGAGATCATCACGCGCTCGCCGGGCGCGATCGCCAGGGTCACCGTGTCGATCAGCGGCCGGCCGGAGCGGCCGGCAATGGTGAGCGCCTCCAGGCGCACCGCACCGGACATGCTGGGCGTCAGCCTGACGCCGCCGGTCTCGCCCTCGCCGAAGCCGTCGTCGATCTCGTCGATGGCGCGGGTGAGATCGGTGACGCGCTGCATGGAGGCGTAGCACTGGGCGATGGCGCGGTAATTGTCGACGAGCCAGGCAATGGCGAGTTGCACCTGCATGAAGGCGCCGGCAAGCTGGGTGACCTGGCCGAGGGTGAAGTCGCCCGACAGATATTTCGGCGCGGCCAGCAGCAGCGGCAGGACCGGGATGAACACGCCGTTGGAATTGGTCAGCCAGGTGATCCGGCCGTGGCGGGCGACAACACCGAGCCAGCGCCCGACGAGATCGGCATAGGTCGCGCCCAGCGCCCGCCGCTCGTCGGCCTCGCCCCGGATCAGCGCGACGCTCTCGCTGTTCTCGCGCAGGCGCGTCAGCTCGAAGCGCAGCTTCGCCTCGCCCTCGTTGCGGCGCGCCACCGCGCCCGGCAGCGACCGGCCGATCCACAGCATGAGGCCGGACATGGCGACGCCGTAGACGATGGCGGCCAGCACCATGTAGCCGGGCACGACGAAGCGGCCGTCGCCGACATGGATGGTGAGCGAGCCGCCGACCATCCACAGCACGCCGACGAAGGTCAGCGCCGAAACGAGCGAGGACAGGAGGCCGATGGCGAAGTCGACGATCGGCTCGGTCGCCATGCGGGTGTCGTCGGCAATCCGATATTCGGGATTGGCCGGCTCGGTGCCGGCAAGGCCCATGCGATAGTAGCGCTGGCGGCCGATCCAACGGTCGAGCAGGGTCGCCACCAGCCATTCGCGCCAGCGCACCTGCAGCGTCTCGCGCGACATGACGACGCCGACGCCGACCGCCGCGGCGCCGAGGACGAGGCCGACGAAGGCGACGACGGCCCAGGCGACGGTCGCCGTCTCGGTCGCCTCCAGCGCGTCGAAGAAGCGCCGGTTCCAGGCATTGACCAGGAAGTTGATGCCGACATTGACGATCAGCAGCGCGGCGAGGGCCGCGGTCAGGAACCAGGCCCGGCGGGCGGTGGCGCCGCTCCACCAGCCGCAGGCGAGCGCGAAGAAGTCGCGCACGACCTTGTGGTCGAGCCCGTCATGGGCACCGCCTTGGACGCTGCCGGACTGGGCGCTGGCGCCGGGCGCGGAAGGGGCCATGAACTACCAACCCACCTGTCGGCCCGGGGAGAGGCCGGAAGAGCCATCAGCCTGAACACGAATTCGTGAACGACTCTCCCGGCCATGCGGTGAACCCCAGGTGAACGGCAGGGCCGTGAGACTGCGGCAAATAGCGCGGGCGTGCCCGACGCCAAGTCCCCGGGGACGCACAATCGGTTCGTGCCATGCGGAAGCCGGCGGAGCGGCTCAGCCGATGCCGAGCATCCAGAGCCAGAGGATGGAGGTGGCGACCGACAGGATGGTGGAGAGCGCCACCGCCGTGGAGGCGATGCCGACGCCCTGGCCGTAGCGGGCCGCGAACAGATAGGCGTTGATGCCGGCCGGCATGGCGGCGAACAGGACGACCGTGCCGGTCCAGACCGGCGGCAGGGCGAAGATGCGCGTCGCGACCACGTAGGCGATCGCCGGGTGCACGACCAGCTTCAGGAGGCTGATCATCAGCGCGACCGGCAGGTCGGCCCTCACGCCATAGGCCTTCAGCGACAGGCCGAGCGCGAACAGCGACAGCGGCACGGTCGTGTCGGCAAGCATGCCGAGCGTCGTGCCGAACGGCCCGGACGGCCGGAAGCCGACGAACTGGCAGAGGATGCCCGCGGCCATGGCGATCAGCAGCGGATGGCTGGCAAGGCCGCGCACGAGCTTGCCGGCGACGCCCGCGCCATTGGCCGAGCGTGTCCCCTCCAGCATCAGCGTCGCCACCGTCATGGTGATCGGCAGATTGACCGAAAGCAGCATGGCGATCGGAAAGCCGGCTTCCTCGCCATAGGCCTTCAGGATGATCGGAATGCCGATCAGCACCGTGTTGGCCTGGCCGGCGGCGAGGCCGGCAATGACCGCGTCGCCATGCGAGGTGCGGAACAGCTTGGCCGCGAGCACCGTGGAGGCGAGCCAGACCACGCCCATGCCGGCGTAGTAGGCGATCCAGAAGCCCCAGGGGAAGGCGCCCGGGAACACGGCGGCGGTGATCAGCTTGAACAGCAGCGCCGGCGCGCCGACCGCGAACAGATAGGCGGTGATGCCCTCGTTGGCGCGCTCGCCGAGCAGCCCGGTGAGCGCCGCGACATAGCCGAGCGCCACCAGGCCGAAAACCGGTGCGACGAGCGAGACGAGATCGAGCATGGGGCGGCGGGTTCCGCGAAAAGAATGGGGGCAATAAACACTTTCTTGTCTATTCGGCGTTAACCCTCGCGCATGCCCGCCATGCCGCTGTCCGTCCTGATAGCCGACGATCACCCGTTCTCCCGCGACGTCGTGGCGCGGATCGCGACGGCGCTCGGCCACAGCGTGACGACGGTGGACGGCGGCCAGGCCGCGCTCGACGCCGCCTCCACCGCCCATTTCGATGTCGCCGTGATCGACCGCCGGATGCCCGACATGGACGGCGTTGCGGTGGCCCTGGCGCTGAAATCGCATGGCGCCCATCCGCGCCTGGTGGCGCTCTCGGGCGACGATCCCGCGGACATGCTGCCGGGGCTCTTCGACGTCGTGCTGCAGAAGCCGGTCGAGGCGACCGTGCTCGCCAAGGCGATCGCCGGCTGACGCCCGAAGGTTAAGATCCGGCGCGCAAGGCTGCCATTCGATTAACCAATCTTTCAGCACGCCGCGTTTTTCATCAGATGAAGGACAGATGTCCGCGCCTGGTGATTCTGAGGCGATGCTCGTACCTTCGCAGCTTCCTTCCGAACCGAAACGTCCCGGTCCGCCGCGGCCCGGCCGGCCGCAGCCCAACACCATGCTGATCGTGCTGCACCAGGAGCAGTCGACCCCGGGACGGGTGGGCCGGCTGCTTCAGGAGCGCGGCTACCGCCTCGACATCCGCCGGCCGCGCTTCGGCGATCCGCTGCCGCGGACGACGGCCGACCTGGCCGGCGCCGTCATCTTCGGCGGGCCGATGAGTGCCAACGATTCCGACGACTACATCCGGCGCGAAACCGACTGGATCGGTGTCGCGCTGAAGGAGAACCTGCCCTTTCTCGGCATCTGCCTCGGCGCGCAGATGCTGGCACGGCATCTCGGCGCGACGGTGGCGAGCCATCCGCAGGGGCATGTCGAGATCGGCTACTATCCCTTGCAGGCGACCGAGGCGGCGAAGGCGGAACTGCCCTGGCCCGACCACGTCTATCAGTGGCACGGCGAGGGCTTCGAACAGCCCCGCGGCGCCGAACTGCTCGCCACCGGCGACTGCTTCCGCAACCAGGCGATCCGCGTCGGCCGCGCCGCCTACGGCATTCAGTTCCACCCGGAGGTCACCCACTGGATGATGTGCCGCTGGACCACGCGCTCCGGCGAGCGCCTGTCAGCCCCCAACGCCAAGAGCCGCCAGGAGCATTTCGACGGCCGGTTCGCGCACGATCCCGCTGTGCGCCGCTGGCTGGATGCCTTTCTCGACCACTGGACCGCCCTGAAAGCCGCCTGAAATCGCCGCACTGCGCGGCCCATGTCACGGGCGTGACATCGGGACCGGTCAGCGTCATCCTTGATCGATCCCGGAGCGATTCGGGATCCTGATAGCAGGGAGGTTGCCCATGCCCCGCCTCTTCACCGGCCTCGACGTCCCGGAGAGCATGGCAGACGACCTCTCCAGGCTGCAGGGCGGCCTCGGTTCCGCCCGCTGGATCGACCCGGAAGACTTCCACATCACCTTGCGCTTCATCGGCGATGTCGGCGAACGGGTGGCCAACGACATTGCCGACATGCTCTATGCGGTGCGCAAGCGGCCGCTGGAAGTGACCCTGACCGGACTCGGTTCGTTCGGCGGCGACAAGCCGCACACCCTCTACATCGCCGTGAAGCCGAGCCCGCCGCTGATGGAGCTGCAGGCCGAACACGAGCGGATCATGCGGCGCGTCGGCATGCCGCCGGAAACGCGCAAGTTCACGCCGCACGTCACCCTGGCGCGGCTCGGCCGCAATGCCCGTTCGCGCGACGTCGCCGACTGGATCGCGCTGCGCGGCCTGTTCATGAGCCGCACCTTCCTGGTGCCGGAATTCGCGCTGTTCTCGGCCAAGGAATCGGTCGGCGGCGGGCCCTATCTGGTCGAAGAGACCTATCCGCTGGCCGCCTGACGCACAGTCCTCCGTCGCGCCTCGCCTCGCTCGCGGCCGCGCGTTGAGCATGGCATCGGTGCGGCGGAAGAACCTGCGCCGAGCATCGGGCGCAGCCCGGCGTGGCCCTGTCTCCGCCGGCCTCCTGGAGAGGCGCGAGCACGGCGGACTTCAAGGCACGGCGGACTTTTGTCCGGCCGACCGACCGACGCCGAACGGCGTCAGTTCACGCGGGCCGGCGTTGCGACCGAGGCCTGCGGCCGGGCGGCAGGGACCGGCGCGCCGGTGGCGGGCGTCGCCGTCGGTGCCGGAGCTTCAACCGCAGGCGCCGGGCCGGCCGCCTGGCCCTGGCCGAGCAGACG
>NZ_JAPSET010000118.1:0-210 GCF_026847585.1 Phreatobacter sp. AB_2022a | reverse complement strand
ACCGGCCGGCTTGCCATCCCACCCAAACGCCGGGGCATCGCCCCGGCGTTTTGCGTTTCCGCAGCCGCCCGGCGCAGGCCGCGAACCGACACGCCGCCTCGATCCCATCACATTGCGTTGATGCATCCACACATAGATTGGTTCGTTTTTGTGAATGCAATTTTTCAAATCGACGGCTAGCGCGACGCGCCGGTCGGGCCTATCTCAACA
>NZ_JAPSET010000117.1:0-273 GCF_026847585.1 Phreatobacter sp. AB_2022a | reverse complement strand
CGCCCAGAAGATCGTCGCCGCCGTCAACGGCAAGGCTTGAGAGGAGGGGCGAGCATCATGGCCATTCTCATCAACAGGAACACCAAGGTCATCTGCCAGGGCTTCACCGGCAAGAACGGCACCTTCCATTCCGAGCAGGCGATCGCCTACGGTACACGCATGGTCGGCGGCGTCGCGCCGGGCAAGGGCGGCCAGACCCATCTCGACCTGCCGGTGTTCAACACGGTGGTCGAGGCGCGCGACGCGACGGGCGCCCAGGCAAGCGTCATCTAC
>NZ_JAPSET010000116.1:0-295 GCF_026847585.1 Phreatobacter sp. AB_2022a | reverse complement strand
CGACTGGCCGGCGCCCGAGTTGACGAGGCCCTGCGAGGAGAAGGAGCCGTCGAAGACGCCGCGATAGGCCGAGAACTGGCCGAAGGCGCGGAGCAGGCCGTACTCGGTGTTCGAGCGGGCGTCGAGGTTCAGCGTCAGACGCGCCGAGGTCGAGTAGTACTGATCGAAGTAGGAGGTGCCGAGCACCTGCGAGCCGGGGACGGCAGTGTTCGCATTGAAGCGATTGCCCGGGCTCGAGTTGACGATGAAGTCGGCGCGGACGAAGCCGCCGATGCGCAGGCAGGTATCGGTGCCT
>NZ_JAPSET010000115.1:0-295 GCF_026847585.1 Phreatobacter sp. AB_2022a | reverse complement strand
TGACTGGCCGGCGCCCGAGGTGACGAGGCCCTGCGAGGAGAAGGAGCCGTCGAAGACGCCGCGATAGGCCGAGAACTGGCCGAAGGCGCGCAGCAGGCCGTACTCGGTGTTCGAGCGGGCGTCGAGGTTCAGCGTCAGACGCGCCGAGGTCGAGTAGTACTGATCGAAGTAGGAGGTGCCGAGCACCTGGCCGCCCGCCACCGCGGGGTTGTTGTTGAGACGGTTGCCCGGGCTCGAGTTGATGATGTAG
Source organism: Phreatobacter sp. AB_2022a (assembly GCF_026847585.1). Taxonomy (NCBI): domain Bacteria; kingdom Pseudomonadati; phylum Pseudomonadota; class Alphaproteobacteria; order Hyphomicrobiales; family Phreatobacteraceae; genus Phreatobacter; species Phreatobacter sp. AB_2022a. The sequence goes on along the minus strand of NZ_JAPSET010000115.1, from coordinate 45 downwards.
TCGGCGCGGACGAAGCCGCCGATGCGCAGGCAGGTGTCGGTGCCC
>NZ_JAPSET010000114.1:0-332 GCF_026847585.1 Phreatobacter sp. AB_2022a | reverse complement strand
GCATCGTCCAGGTCGTCGGCGGGGATGACGTTGAGGCCGGAGGCGCGGATGATCGCCTTGCCTTCCTCGACATTGGTGCCTTCAAGGCGCACCACCAGCGGCACTTTCAGGCCGACCGTCTTGACCGCGGCGATGACGCCGCGGGCAATGACGTCGCACTTCATGATGCCGCCGAAGATGTTGACCAGGATGCCCTTCACCTGCGGGTCGGCGGTGATGATCTTGAACGCGGCGGTGACCTTCTCCTCGCTCGCGCCGCCGCCGACATCGAGGAAGTTCGCCGGCTCCTCGCCGTAGAGCTTGATGATGTCGAGCGTCGCCATGGCAAGGCC
>NZ_JAPSET010000113.1:0-596 GCF_026847585.1 Phreatobacter sp. AB_2022a | reverse complement strand
CCCCCGGGTTTTCCAATGGAGACTGTCATGAACAAGTTCGCCCTGATCGCCGCCCTTGCCGCCCCCCTCGCCTTCGCCGTTCCGGCCTCGGCCCAGGGCGTCGGTGACGCTTCCGGTTATGTCGGCGCTTCCGCCATCACCACGGCCGCCCCGGTCCAGGCCCGCGAGTTCACCGCCCGCCACGTCCCGGCGGCCAGCGCCGTCCAGATCGACCGCGAGGCGGTGTCGTCCTCGGCCTTCCCGTCCTCGAACTGACCGTTCGATCGGCCAGAACCTCTCGATTTCTCAAATGATTGCCGTGCCGGGCCCAGCGCGCCTGCCGGCCGAAACCAACGGAGATCCGTCATGAACAAGCTCATCCTCGCCGCGGCCCTCGTCGCTCCCCTCGCTTTCGCCGCTCCGGCTTCGGCCCAGGGCGTCGGCGACGCCGCCGGCTATGTCGGCGCCCCCGCGATCAGCACCGCCGCCCCGGTCCAGCCGCGCGAGTTCACCGCCCGCCACGCCTATGCGCCGGCCTTCGGCCAGGTCCAGGTCGACCGCGAAGCCGTCCCCTCCTCGGCCTTCTCGTCCTCGAACTGACGAAGCGCCCGCCGGCC
>NZ_JAPSET010000112.1:0-736 GCF_026847585.1 Phreatobacter sp. AB_2022a | reverse complement strand
ATAGACCACCGAGGCGTCGGCGCCGGTCCGGTCGCGGGCTTCCGCCACCGTATCGAACACCGGCAGGCCGAGATGGGTCTGGCCACCTTTGCCCGGCGCGACGCCGCCGACCATCTGCGTGCCATAGGCGATGGCCTGCTCGGAATGGAACGTGCCGTTCTTGCCGGTGAAGCCCTGGGTGATGACCTTCGTCTTCTTAGTGATCAGAATGGACATTGAAGGTCCTCACTTCTTCGCCTTGGACTTCGCGCCGGCGGTCTTCTTGGCCGATGCGCTGCCCGATTTGGTGGATGCGGCCTTCGGCGCCGCTGCGGCCTTGGCCGCGCCTTTGGCCGGTGCCTTGCCCTTCACGGCGGGCTTGGCGACCGCAGCCTTGGCGACGGCAGCCTTGGCGGGCGCGGTCTTGGCAGCGGCCTTGCCGGCAGCCGCCTTGGTGGCCGAAGCCTTGACCGCGGGGGCCTTGGCGGCGGCCGGCTTGGCGCCGTCCTGCTTGGCCTTGGCCGCCTTCGCGGCCGGAGCCTTCGCGGCGGGAACCTTGGCCGCGGCGGCCTTGGCCGAAGCAGCCTTGGCGGGCGCCTTCGTCGCCGGAGCCTTGGTCGCCGGAGCCTTGGTCGCGGGAGCCTTGGTCGCGGGAGCCTTGGTCAGGGCCGCCTTGGCGCCGGTCTTTTTGGCCGGAGCCGCCTTGGCGGGGGCCGCGACGCTCTTGCCGTTGACGGCGGCGACGATCTTCTGGGCA
>NZ_JAPSET010000111.1:0-1006 GCF_026847585.1 Phreatobacter sp. AB_2022a | reverse complement strand
TTGGCGTAGCGCGACGCGAGCGACCGTCGCGGGGTGAAGGTGCTGGCGAACTCGTGCGGTGTCTGCCAGGCGATCTGGGAGTGCGGCCGCGCCGTGTTGTAGTCGGTGCGCCACAGCGCGGTTGCCCCGCGTGCCTGGGCCAGCGAGGTGAACAGCGTCTCATTGAGCAGCTCGTCGCGCAGGCGGCCGTTGAAGCTTTCGATGAAGCCGTTCTGCATCGGCTTGCCCGGCGCGATATAGTGCCATTCGACGCGGTTCTGATCGGCCCAGGCGAGGATGGCGTTCGAGGTGAACTCGCTGCCATTGTCGCTGACGATCATCCTCGGCCGGCCGCGATCGGTGACGAGCTTGTCCAGCTCGCGTGCAACCCGCATGCCCGAAAGCGACGTGTCGACCACCAGCGCCAGGCATTCGCGCGTGCAGTCGTCGACGATCGCCAGGATGCGGAAGCGACGGCCGTCGGTGAGCTGATCCGACACGAAGTCGAGCGACCAGCGCTCGTCGGGACGTAGCGGCACCAGCATCGGCGCCCTGGTCCCGATCGCCCGCTTGCGGCCACCACGCCGGCGAACGGCAAGCTTCTCCTCCCGGTAGAGCCGGAACAGCTTCTTGTGGTTCACCACGAGGCCTTCGCGCCTCAGCATCACGAGAAGACGCCGATAGCCGAACCGGCGACGCTCCTGCGCGATCGCCTTCATCCGCTCGCGGACCTCGCCCTCGTCCGGACGGCTGGTCTCGTAGCGAACCGTCATGCGGCAGCAGCCGATGGCTTTACACGCCCGCCGTTCGCTCATCCCGAAGGCATCCTTCAGGCGAACGACAGCTTTCCGCTTGGCCGCGGGCGTCACCACTTCTTTCCCACCAGATCCTTCAGCGCCGCATTGTCGAGCATGGCGTCGGCCAGCAGACGCTTCAGCCGCGTGTTCTCGTCCTCCAGCGCCTTCAGGCGGCGCGCCTCCGAGACGTCCATCCCGCCGAAGCGGGCCTTCCAATTGTAGATCGAGGC
>NZ_JAPSET010000110.1:0-1121 GCF_026847585.1 Phreatobacter sp. AB_2022a | reverse complement strand
AATGGAAGAAGATCAATCCGGACATTTTCGGCTCGATGATCCAGGCAGTGGCCGACGATGATGAGCGCGGTGCGCTGGGTATGCACTACACAAGCGTGCCGAACATCCTGAAGGTCCTCAATCCGCTGTTCCTGGACGATCTCCGTGAGAAGCTCAAAGATGCTGGTGAAAACCCCCGCAAGCTGCTGAACCTCCGCAATCGGATGGCCACGATCCGGGTATTCGATCCGGCTTGCGGCTCAGGCAATTTCCTTGTCATCGCTTACAAGGAAATGCGGGCCATTGAAGCGGAGATAAATCGGCGCCGCGATGAGGCTGATCGGGCGACCGAGATCCCGCTAACCAATTTTCGGGGCGTTGAGCTGAAAAGCTTCCCGGCGGAGATCGCCCGGCTGGCGCTGATTATCGCGGAGTATCAATGCGATGTGCAGTACCGGGGGCCAAAAATGGCTCTGGCGGAGTTCCTACCTCTTGATACAGATAATTGGATCACGTGTGGCAATGCACTCAATCTAGACTGGTTGAGCATTTGTCCGCCGGCAGGTATTGGCGTGAAGTTTCACGCTGATGATTTGTTCGGTCAGCCGATTGATCAAGCACAGATCGATTTTGAAAACGAAGGAGGAGAAACCTACATCTGCGGTAATCCACCTTATATTTGGACAAATGACCAGAGCAATGAGCAAAAAAACGACCTTAAACGACTATTCGCTACGTACACGAAGTCGTGGAAATCACTAAACTACGTCTCCGGCTGGTTCCTTAAGCTCAGACAATACATCGATATTTCTCCTGCAGAAGGCGCTTTCGTTTCAATCAATACGGTTTGCCAAGGCCAGCACGCCATACGACTTTGGCCGATTATACTGTCTGGAGGGTATCGGATACATTTCGCTCATGCGGACTTTAAATGGCAGAATCTCGCGTCAAGCAACGCAGGTGTTTCTGTTGTCATTGTCGGTATTTCGCGCTTTCGGGGAAGTTCGCGTCTTTACACCGAGCAGGAGGGGCAGGTCGTTGTTCGTCAGTGCGATACGCTAGGGCCGTACCTGGTTCCCAACATCGATGTTCTGATCGACAAACGCGGTTCTCCCATCTCTAAGCTGGCCCCGATGCTTCGG